>NZ_CP066167.1:3772380-4078570 GCF_016132545.1 Spongiibacter nanhainus | reverse complement strand
TTGAACACTCCCTCAATACCCAGTCACTGGCAAACGCAAGATTGTCACTGTTAGCCAACATAATCCGCAACGTGTTGTTTCGCGCCCAGTATAGCTAAAGCCCAAACCCAGCTCCCGAGCAGCTAAAAAAGCCCAGCCACCCCCGAATGACTTACTCTCTACTAACAGCGATTGTGCCAGTGAATCTTTGTTGTTTTTTCTGTGGTTAAAGTGTTGACAAACACCCCATAAGCTCGCCTTTTTGGTGCCTCACAACACCTATATAACGCTTACTTATCCACAACAAACTCACAGTAACTTTTTTATAATATTGGAAAAACCGTAAGGGCATCAATAATATACAAATCCACTGAACATCTCAATGGCGCCGTAGCCTGTTCTTTATCGACCTGTGGATAAGTTTGAACAAAAACTGTGTATAAGTTGTTATCAGCCTGTGACCATTGGCACTCCCTTAAGGCTCGGTCCCAGCCAACGTAAACTTCTATCGCACCTGCCAATTAAGGAACTAAGGAGCCCAAGATCGCAAAGTCTTGCTTCCTTTTATATAGGGCCAACTTAGCAACAGCACAGCATGGTGATTCTCTGTTATCAGGCATTGCTATTGGAGCGGCTGTCCTCTAAAATTCGCGATCCAATTTTTATGCCGCAGATGCCGTGCCACCACGGGGTTTGAGGTGGTGGCGACACGCGATATCGATAGTCGGCGCGTCGGAGTAATCGCACGGTGGGAATGGGCGTCGCTTGGTCGACCTGCTTCCCGGTTTAATTTTTAATATTCAATGGATGCAACATCATGAAACGCACTTTTCAGCCCAGTAACTTGAAGCGTGCCCGCACCCACGGTTTCCGCGCACGCATGGCAACTAAAAACGGCCGCAAAGTCATTAATCGCCGCCGCGCCAAGGGCCGCGCTCGCCTGTCTGCGTAACAGGTAGCCTGGGGCTTACGCTGGCGAGGCTGTGAATCATCGATTCGGAAAATCTCTTCGACTGCTCAACGCCAGCGACTACCAAGCGGTATTTGATCAATCCCGCTTGAAGGTATCCAATGCGGAACTGCTGTTTTTAGCCAGACATAACTCTTTGCCTCATCCCCGTTTGGGGTTGGTTATCGCCAAACGCAATGTGCGTCTGGCGGTAGAGCGGAACCGTGTTAAACGCGTCGTGCGGGAAACATTTCGACAGCAACAACATCATTTAGTCGGAATTGATGTTATTGTTCTCGCCCGGCGCGGTGTCGACAAACTGGACAACCAGCGCCTCCACGACATGTGCCTATCACTATGGCGGCAGCTGGAAAAACGCGCGGAGAAACAACTCCGCCGGCGGGGAGAATAACCATCATGCGGCGGTTACTTATCGCTTGCATCAACGTGTACCGGCTCTTTATCAGCCCTTTGATTGGCCCGCGATGCCGGTTTTATCCCAGTTGTTCTAACTATGCTGTCGACGCCATTCAGCAGCACGGCGCTGCTCGCGGTACACTGCTGAGCGCCAAACGCATTCTGCGCTGCCATCCTTTTCATCCCGGCGGCTACGATCCAGTGCCGCCCTGCTGTGACCACCACACCACTTCCACCAGGCCAGTAAGCCATGATTGATATCCAGCGTTATCTCCTTATCGCCGCCATTGCCGCGCTGTCGTTTATGTTGCTGGTAGAGTGGCGCAATTTTGATCCCCAGGGCCCTCTGGCCACAGCCAAAACTGTGCAAGTGGACGACAGTGCTGCCGGCTCGGCAGCGACGCCTGAACAACAGACCCTCCCCAATAGCGGCGATGTGCCGAGTCTCGACAGCAGCAGTGATCAGCAAGCTGTTGCAGACGCCGTTACAGACTTGGAAGAGGGCGACACCCACAGCATAGTGACCGTGGATACTGACGTGCTGTCGGTAAAGATCGACACCCACGGTGGCGATATCGTTTTTGCTTCACTGGACGAGTACAGCAAAGAGCTCAACTCCGACAGTAACTTTGTGCTTCTTGAAAACAACCCCCAGCGCCAGTTTGTGGCCCAGAGCGGCTTGATTGGCCAAAACGCCACAGATACTGCCCAGGGTCGGCCACGCTATAGAGCCAGCAGCAGCGAATACACCCTGGGTCAGCAAGACGTTCTCAATGTCGATCTGCACTATGCGTATAGCGATGACATCACCATCACCAAGCGCTTCCAGTTTAAGCGCGGACACTACCTGGTAGACGTTAAATATCTGATCGACAACCGCAGCAACGCACCCTTTAACGCTGCCTTCTTCGGTCAGCTTAAACGGGACAACAGCGACGACCCAGGTACCAACGACGATGGCGGAATGTTCGCCATGAAACCTTATCTGGGCGTCGCGTATGCCAACAATGACGATCTCTACAACAAGATCAGTTTTGACAAAATGCGCGACAAACCCCTGAAGCAAAGTGTCGACGGCGGTTGGATCGGGGTTGTCCAACACTACTTCGTCAGTGCCTGGGTGCCCAATCAGGAGGCGCAAAACCAACTCAGTACAGTAGTGACCAATGGCGGTAACAATATTGCTCGGGTTACCAGTCCTTCAGTAACCGTTGCTGCCGGCAGCCAGGGTGAATTTGGCGCCAGCCTGTATTTGGGCCCCAAAGACCAATACCGGCTGGAGGAAATCGCCCCTGGTCTGGATCTGACCGTAGATTACGGCTGGCTGTGGTGGATTGCCCAGCCCTTGTTCTGGTTGCTCACCCAAATCCACAATCTGCTGGGTAACTGGGGTTGGTCTATTGTCGGCGTTACCGTACTGGTCAAGGCAGCCTTCTTTCAGCTCAATGCCAAAGCCTTTAAGTCCATGGCCAATATGCGCAAAGTACAACCCAAGCTTATGGAAGTGCGCGAACGCTACGCCGACGACAAGCAAAAGCAGTCTCAGGCAATGATGGAGTTGTACAAAAAAGAGAAGATCAATCCCCTGGGTGGTTGTCTGCCCATGCTGGTGCAAATGCCCGTGTTTATCGCTCTTTACTGGGTATTGATGGAAAGCGTCGAGCTCCGCCACGCGCCCTTTATGCTGTGGATTGAAGACCTCTCGGCAATGGATCCCTACTTTGTCTTGCCCGTCATAATGGGCGTGTCGATGTTTATTCAGCAAAAACTGAATCCGCCGCCACCCGATCCAATGCAGGCCAAAGTAATGCAATGGCTGCCGATCATCTTTACCTTCTTCTTCCTGTTCTTCCCGGCAGGTCTGGTACTGTACTGGGTAGTAAACAACTCGTTGTCTATCGTTCAGCAGTACATTATTACTAAAGGCATTGAGAAGGCGGAACAAGGCAAGGCCTGATCTCGCCATGAGTCGTGCCACCGACACTATCGCTGCGATAGCCACGCCGCCAGGAAAAGGCGGCGTCGGCATTGTGCGGGTTTCCGGACCCGGGGTCGGTGACATCGCCCACACTATTCTGGGAATAAATCCTGAACCCCGTCGCGCCCACTTCTGCGCCTTCTCCGACACTATTGACCAGCAGCGCCAGGTAATCGACCGGGGTATCGCCCTGTATTTTCCCGGTCCTCACTCCTTTACTGGCGAGGATGTGTTGGAACTGCAAGGCCACGGCGGTCCCGTCATTATGGACTGGCTGTTACAGGCTACCGTCAGAGCCGGTGCCCGGATGGCTCGACCCGGTGAATTCTCGGAGCAGGCCTTTCTCAATAATAAGATCGATCTGGCCCAAGCTGAGGCCATCGCCGATTTAATCGACAGCGCTTCCCAACAAGCCGCACGCCAAGCACTGCGTTCCCTGGACGGCGAGTTCAGCCAGCGCATTCACAATCTGGTAGAAAGCACCACAGTGCTGCGGATGTACGTTGAATCAGCCATCGATTTTCCCGAGGAAGAAATCGACTTTATCGGCGATGGAAAAGTGGCCACCGATCTTGAAAATCTCATCACCCAGGTCGACCAGGTCTTTAAATCGGCCCGGCAGGGCAGCTTACTGCGCGAGGGCATGACGGTGGTGATTGCCGGTAAACCCAATGCCGGTAAATCCAGCCTCCTCAACGCACTGGCAGGCCGGGAGTCTGCCATTGTCACCGATATTGCCGGAACCACCCGGGATGTGCTGCGGGAAAATATCCTTATCGACGGTATGCCTCTGCATATTGTCGATACAGCCGGCTTACGGGACAGCGACGATCCGGTAGAAAGCGAGGGTATACGGCGGGCGTGGACGGAAATTGATAAGGCGGATCGGGTACTACTGGTAGTCGACAGCCAGGAAAGCTGGAAGGGGGAGCTAGCTGAAGCTCTGCCAAAAAGCCTGGAAAAACTCGCCAACATGAACAATCTCACGGTTATCCACAATAAATGTGACCTCAGCGGCAAGCAACCGGGGATGTCTTCCGGCGCAATTACGGAAATAGCGCTGTCCGCCAAACAAGGCATTGGCATCGACTTACTCCGCCAACATTTGAAAGACTGCGTTGGCTTTCAGGACAGCGACGGTAGCTTTACCGCGCGCCGGCGCCATCTGGATGCCCTGGAACTGGCACAAACGCACCTCCATCAGGGGCGGGACCAGTTACAGGCTTACCAGGCCGGCGAACTGCTGGCTGAAGAGCTGCGCCTGGCCCAACAGGCTCTGTCTGAAATCACCGGTGAATTCAGCTCAGATGACCTGCTGGGACGTATTTTCTCTAGTTTTTGTATCGGTAAATAACACTGCAGACCTTTGCCGGAAGCGAATACCATCGCTAGACTGTCTTTAACCCTTTAGGCTGGGAAGCTCCATGTCCTACCGCTACCTATCGACAATTGCCATTGCCATTAGCCTGTCTGCTCCCAGTCAGGCCGAGTTCTGGGACAGTGAGTCACTGCCCATGGTGCTTACCCCGGCGCGGCTGGAACAGAGTCGCAACGACGTCCCTGCCAGTGTCAGTGTTATTGACCGGGCGATGATCTCAGCGTCGGGGATTCGCAAAATACCCGAATTGTTTCGCTTGATCCCCGGCACCTTCACCGGTGCCAGAGATGGTTGGAATCACGTCGTCAGCTACCACGGCACCAACTACCGTGAATCCCGCCGCATGCAGGTGTTGATCGATGGCCGATCGGTATACCAAGCGGGTCTAGCCACCGTCGACTGGAATGATATCCCTATCACCATTGAGGATATCGAGCGTATTGAAGTGGTTCGCGGTCCTTCCACCGCAAGCTACGGTGCCAATGCCTTTCTTGGCGTCATAAATATTATTACCCGCCACCCGGCAGACACCGAAAAGCTTATGTTGACGGCCAAACGCGGGAGCCTCCACATTGAGGACTACCGATTGGCGGGTAGCACTGAATTAGCTGGTGGCAATCTCCGAATTAGCGCTTTGAGTCGCCGGGACGACGGTTTTGATCACAAGCGGGACAGCAGTGTCACTCGCCACGATAGCGATAATTCCGATCTGATTAATTTTCGATTTGACCGTCAGTGGCGGCAATTCAACCTTATGCTGAGCGGCGGCTACAAAGACGGGGTAACCAGTGATGACGCCAACGATTTTGATATCACTCGGCCCAATAGCGAGGTAGAGGATCACTTTTTTAGTGCCAAACTAGCCTGGGAGCTCTCGCCCCGTCACAGCCAACACCTGCGCTTTGACTACTCATCCCAGGATCATGATCAACGCTGGGATGTGGCCTACCCACCGGAATTTCTCGGTTTACCAGCGTCCACAGGCGACCTTATTGTCGCTACCACCGACCTCAATGTGGAAAACAGCCGTCGGGATGCGGAGTTTCAAGACACCATGGTATGGAGTGACACAGTCAAGACTGTGGCCGGTATCCACATCAAAGAAGATCGAGCCAAATCCGCGACCTTCTACGGCGGCGCGGTGCAAAACAGTAGCTATCAAGCCTTTACCAACGTAGAAGTTAAATTATCAGACCATATCACCGCCAATATAGGTGGCTCACTTGAACACGACGAGAATGTCGGCGGTGACCTTACTCCACGCTATTCGCTGCACTACCATGTTCAGCCAGGCCAAAGCTTTCGCGCAGTCTATTCTGAAGCCATCCGCACACCGGATCTATTGGAAACTTCGGCAAATTGGGTTTACACGGGAAAAGTAAAGGAACCGGAAGCCCTGCGGGGCGAGAAACTGACGCTAGACTGTGCCAGTGGTGACCCAAATCTCGACCCCGAGCGGATTCGCTCTCGGGAATTGGGCTACTTTGGTAACTTCCCCAAGCTTGGCCTACAGTGGGATGTGAAAGTCTTTTACGACAGCTTGGACGATCTCATATCCGATTCTCTCTCCTGCGATGGCTTCTCGCCGGATAACGACAACTATCTCAACCAGCGAGGCGCGGAAACTGAAATTGACTATCGGCCCAACCCAGATTGGCTGGTGCATTTCGCTTACTCGTATATAGAATCCAAAACCAACCGCAACAACGAGCGCACCTTTACACCTCAAAATGCGGCGAGTCTGTTGGTGGCTTACCACTTAAACCCCAGAACGCAATTATCCATGGCCCACTACTACACCATGGCTACAGAAGGGCGTAGGATTCAAGACAACGAATTTTTCCGCAGCGATATAAAAGTGAACTACCGGCTGCCAATAGCAGACCAACAGTTAGAGTTTTCGTATATCGCCCGATTCCGTCACGATGACAACAGCGAGCTTCTGGCTGACAACATTTACGATGAGGATATTCACCATCTTCTAGTCATTAGTTTTCGGCTGTAGGATCAAACAATAGGTCAGGGATGAATCTGTCACGCTGGGTAAGAGGCTTAATTACCGGCAGCGCAATGCTGCTGGCGCCCCTCTTTTGTCTGGCAGACGACGGCCGCCCGGTCATCGATTTGATACTCCCAGTCGACAACGCGCCACTTCGCGAATTTGCCACTCAGGTTCAAACTCACAATCGCGACTACGACGTGCGGCAGTTTATTCAGGCACCCCCACCACAGGCAGAGCAGGGGGATATCCTGGTTACCGTGTCAGACAGTTTGCTGGAGGTCATTGCCGGTGAGGACTACCCGCAGAAAGTCGCTCTTTATGTTAGCGAAACCGCTTTTCTGGACCACAAAGCGCCGGGCGTTTCAGCAGTCTACAGCAATCAACCACTCCGTCGTCAGCTCGCTCTGACCTCCGCCATTTTGGATCAGCGGCCAGCCAGAATTGCCGTACCATACTTGAATCCGTATTTCCTGGAAAATCTTGCCACTGCGATTACCCACTACCCTCATCTGAGCCCCAAGGTTGAAGCGGCGTCCGCCGATCGCCCCACCGAAGTGATCAATCGACTGATCCAGCAAGTCGACGTACTCCTGGCCACCCCGGAAATCGAGATTTACAACGCCGATACCATTCGCTCAATTCTGCTGAGCAGCTACCGCCATCGCACCATGGTTATTGGCCCCAATGAAGGATTTGTCACCGCCGGTGCACTAGCGTCTGTGGTATCACAGCCGGTTCACTATGCACTGCAACTCAACACAATTTTAAAAACGGCAAAAGAGACAGGCGCAATGCCTCCCGCTGATTATCCTCGGGAGTTCGACGTCGCCATTAATGGCAGCGTGGCCCGGTCCCTGGGACTGTCGCATCTCAACGCTGAATTACTCAAAAAACGCATACAGGACAGCTTGTCCAGGAGCGGGCTATGAAACGCTTGCGGATATGGCGTCCTCGTTCTTTGTTCTCACAAATCCTGTTGGTGGGTATCACCCCCACACTGCTGCTATTTTTCGCTTTATTTAGCTACTCCTTGGGGGCACGGCTAAGCGATGCAAAACAGTATCAGATCGATATCGGTCACCGAACTGCCGAGAACATCGCTGCGGTTTCAGAACTGGCACTGATCAGCGGCAACGACGAACAACTCGAGGAGATTCTCCAATCGGTAATGAGCGACGATTTGATCGCCATTTCAGTTTACGATATCCGCAATCAACGAACGGTGTCGGTTACAAACGACAGCCAGCAGCACGGCACCATTCGCGTAAAAAAGAATATTGTCCAACGCCAGATACCAGTGCGTGACGCCATAACCGGAGAAGTACTCAGCGCTTCGGGTCCATCGGAGATTTTAGGTACCGTCAGCGTGGTACTCTCTGATGCCGCCTTACTGGGAATTCAGCGGCAAATCACGTTGGTATCATCGGCAATCGCGCTGCTGAGTTTCCTGTTATGTGGGCTATTGGCAGCCATCATCAGTCGTCGCTTCTCCCGCCCATTAACGGAAGTCCAGTCCGTAACTAAAAAAATCGCCGGGGGAGATACCCAGGCTAGAATCCACGTCGTTGGTGAGGGCGAACTGGGTGAACTCCAGGCCCATATCAACACCATGGCAGAGAGTATTGCCGAGCAAAGGCAACGCCTCGAACAACATGTCAAAGAGCTTGAGGTGGCTAAAGCGGGCGCCGAAGAAGCCAACAATGCCAAAAGCCTATTTCTGGCCACAATGACCCACGAATTGCGCACACCGATGAATGGCGCACTGGGCATGTTACAGCTACTGGCCGGCACACCCCTGAATAAAGAGCAGCAGGAGTATGTCGCAATAGCCCGCTCTTCCAGCGAACACCTACTGGACATCGTCAACGATATCCTCGACTTCTCTAAAATAGAAAAGGGCGAAGTCAAATTAGAAGAAGCCTATTTTTGCCCGGCGGTCTTGCTGGGTCAGATGCTGGAACCATTGCGCTTGGAGGCCAATCGCAAAGGCCTAGAATTCACCACCGACAGCAATGAGGACCTGGAAAATATCGAGATTCTCGGCGATGAAACACGCTGCCGACAGATACTGATTAACCTGTGTTCCAATGCTGTTAAGTTTACCCACAGCGGCAGTATCGAGGTGGTTTTAAGCGGCCACATACACGCCGACAACCGGATCGACCTGACCTTGGAAGTAACTGATACCGGCATCGGTATCGCCCCTGAACATCTCCCACATATTTTTGACCGTTTTCGCCAGGCTGACAGTGCCACTACCCGACAGTACGGCGGCTCTGGACTCGGCCTGGCCATCGTTCATCGAATCTGCGAGCTGATCGGCGGGGATCTGAATGTCCGCAGTGAACTCGGTGGTGGCAGTAGCTTTACACTGCATTGGCAAACCCAGTGTCGCCCCCGTCAGGTATCCCGCAACAGTGGCGACGAACAACAGGTGTCACTGAGCGGACACCGGGCGCTGGTGGTGGAAGACAACCCCATCAATCAAATGCTGGTGGCAAGCACCTTGCGCAAAGCCGGTATGAGCGTGTCGACAGCCAATAACGGCCGGGAGGCACTGGAGATACTGGATACTGACGCGGTAGACATCGTGTTGATGGACCTGCAAATGCCAATAATGGACGGTTTTGCCGCCACAAAAGCGATTCGACAAACGTGGTCAAAAAACGACCTGCCAATATTGGCCTTAACCGCCAACAACCTGGAAAGCGATCAAAAGCGCTGTTTTGCAGTAGGTATGAACGACTTTCTGATCAAGCCTGTCACCTTGGCCTCTCTTAAAAAGAAAATTGCCGAACAGCTCAATTTGTCTTCTTAAGCTCGACCACACCCTCTCCCTGCCCAAATTACCGAGAAAATACACCCGGAAATCTGTGTATAAGTCAGGAGATAATCACCGTACAACTGTCTAAACGGCGGTGTTCAACCACTGGGTAACTTGGCAGTTTTCCACAGAGCTAAAAAAATGGCGAAGTTATCCACATTTCATCCCAAGAATGTGCCCAGCGAAGTGACAGCTTATTTGTGGATAACCACCAGGGTTATACACCACAACAAATTCCTGTAAATCAATAAGTTAACTAACTTATCAACATAAACCCTTGTCGCTAGTAGTTACAACAAACATAAAAACATAGAGATATATCAACATATATTAATATTCTATTTTATATATTCTTATTGCGTTGATTAAAATTTCATCAATTTCTTGAAGCCCTTGGGGATACACGTATAATTTCCGCCTCATTTCATTTGCCAATCTACGCAGGTGCACCGTGCAATATCCGCAGCAATTTGACGTCATCGTGATCGGTGGAGGTCACGCCGGCACAGAGGCCGCGCTGGCCTCTGCACGAATGGGCTGTGCCACCCTGCTTTTAACCCATAACATCGAGACCCTGGGTCAGATGTCCTGCAATCCGGCTATTGGCGGTATTGGCAAAAGCCATTTGGTCAAGGAAATCGACGCCTTGGGCGGCGCAATGGCCACGGCCACCGATCTGGGCGGCATACAGTTTCGTGTCCTCAATGCCCGCAAAGGCCCAGCTGTACGGGCCACGCGAGCCCAGGCAGACCGGGTTTTGTACAAAGCGGCAATTAGGGAAATTCTGGAAAACCAGCCCAACCTGTCCATCTTTCAGCAGGCTGTAGATGACCTGATTATTGACAACGATCAGGTGTTGGGCGCGATAACTAACATTGGCTTGCGGTTTATGGCGAAAACAGTGGTTCTTACTGCCGGGACATTCCTGGGGGGTAAAATCCACATTGGCCTGGACAACCACAGCGGTGGACGTGCAGGCGATCCGCCGGCACTGGCACTGGCCCAGCGCCTGCGGGAGCGGCCCTTCCGGGTGGATCGGCTGAAAACCGGCACGCCGCCACGCATAGACGCCAAAACTGTCAACTTCGACGGTCTAGAGCAGCAGTGGGGTGACGATCCCGCTCCGGTGATGTCCTTCGTCGGCCGTCGGGATCAACACCCGCGCCAAGTATGTTGCTGGATCACCCACACTAACGAGCGCAGCCATGACATCATTCGCAGCGGTCTGGATCGCAGCCCCATGTATACCGGGGTGATTGAGGGTATTGGTCCCCGCTATTGCCCGTCGATCGAGGACAAGGTCCACCGTTTTGCCGATAAAACCTCCCATCAGGTGTTTATCGAGCCAGAGGGGCTCAATACCCACGAACTCTACCCCAATGGCATCTCCACCAGCTTGCCTTTTGATGTGCAGCTGGATCTGGTGCGCTCCATCAAGGGTTTTGAAAATGCCCATATGACTCGTCCCGGTTACGCTATCGAGTACGACTTCTTTGAGCCCCGGGACCTCAAGTCATCGCTGGAAACCAAATTTATCGACGGCTTGTTTTTTGCCGGTCAGATCAATGGCACTACCGGTTACGAAGAGGCCGCCGCCCAGGGATTGCTGGCCGGTGCCAATGCGGCGTTGAAAGCACAGGACAAAGACGCCTGGTGTCCCCGCCGGGACGAGGCTTACATCGGTGTATTGGTGGATGACTTGATTACCATGGGCACCAAAGAGCCTTACCGCATGTTTACCTCCCGGGCGGAATATCGCCTGTTGCTGCGGGAGGACAATGCCGACGGCCGTCTTACTGAAAAAGGTCGCGAATTGGGTCTGGTGGACGATCAGCGCTGGGCTGCATTTTGTGAAAAACGCGAGCAGATCGAACGGGAGCGTCAGCGGCTGGCCTCCAGTTGGGTACAGCCCAACAGTGCAGCGGCTGATAAGCTGGCACCCAAATTAAACAAACCCTTGGGCCACGAATACAACCTGCTGGAACTGCTTAAGCGCCCGGAGTTGGGCTATGGCGATGTAGCCCATCTGCTGGATGACAGCGTGTCAGTCAGCGAGCAAGTGTCTGAGCAGGTAGAGATCGACGTCAAATACGCCGGTTATATTCAGCGCCAGAACGACGAAGTGGAAAAACTGCGCCGCCACGAGGAAACCCCACTGCCGGTGGATTTCGATTACACCGTCATCGAGGGCCTGTCCAACGAGGTTAAGCAAAAGCTGATCGACACTCGCCCCCAGACTCTGGCCCAGGCCTCGCGCATTCCCGGTGTCACCCCTGCGGCGGTGTCCCTGCTGCTGATTACCCTGAAAAAACGCGGCATGCTGGACAGGAAGTCGGCCTGAGTGGCGGCGCTGGAAGACAGTCTCGATCAGGGCCTGAGGGCGTTGGGGCTAGAGATTAGTGCTGCGCAGCGGGATGGGCTGCTGGCCTACCTCGATCTGCTGCAGCGTTGGAACCGCGCCTACAACCTTACCGCCGTGCGCGACCCGCTGGAGATGGTGACCCGGCATCTGCTGGACAGCCTTAGTATCGCTCCCCACATCAGTGGCCAGCGGTTTTTGGATGTTGGCACGGGCGCCGGGCTGCCGGGCATCCCTCTGGCGATTTTGTTTCCCCAGCGCCGCTTTGAACTGCTGGATAGCAATGGCAAGAAAACCCGGTTTCTCATCGATGCCCGCCAGCGCCTTGGGTTGAACAACGTGGTGGTGCACAGCACCCGGGTGGAGGCCTTGTCCGACGAGGTCGGCTTTGATGGTATTTTGTCCCGGGCCTTTGCGTCGCTGGCAGACATGGTCGCCGGCTGTCAGCATTTGCTGGCTGAGGGGGGCAAAATGTACGCCATGAAGGGTCAGTATCCAGAGCAGGAGTTGAGTCACCTGCCAAAACGCTTTATCGTCGAGGGCTGTCATTCTCTTCATGTTCCCGGCATCGACGAGGCGCGCCACCTGCTGGTGCTGTCTCACTCCGATACCGGGTCGCCGTAACGGCGCGATCACTAGGGGCGTTACCTGTGGCCACGGTATTGGCAATCACCAATCAAAAAGGCGGTGTCGGCAAGACCACGACCAGTGTCAATCTGGCGGCGTCGCTGGCGGCCACCAAGCGTCGCGTGCTGCTTATTGATCTCGACCCCCAAGGCAATGCCACCATGGGTAGCGGGGTGGATAAAAATGACCTGGAGCAGTCAGTCTACGATGTGCTGGTTGATGGCGCCGCTATCGCCGCCATTGTGAAGCCCGCGCCGGAAAGCGGTTTTTCCGTACTGCCAGCCAATCAGGATCTCACTGCGGCAGAGGTGGAACTGATCAATGAAATCGGCCGGGAATTCCGACTGAAAGAAGCTTTGGCCGCAGTGCTGGCTGACTACGATTACATTCTGATCGATTGTCCGCCCTCACTGAACATGCTCACCGTCAACGCGCTGGCGGCAGCGGATGGGGTGATTATCCCCATGCAGTGCGAATATTACGCGCTGGAAGGATTGTCGGCTTTGCTCAATACCGTTAACCGAGTCAAACAACTGATTAATCCGGACCTGGAAATCGAGGGCATCCTGCGCACCATGTACGATGGCCGCAACAGTTTGACCAACCATGTCACTGAAGATCTGCGTCGCCATTTTGGCGATCAGCTCTACAGTACGGTTATCCCCCGCAACGTGCGTCTCGCCGAGGCACCTAGCCACGGCTTACCGGTGCTCTACTACGATAAGCAGTCTAAGGGCGCCTTGGCTTATCTGGCCCTGGCCGGAGAATTGTTGCGCCGCGCCGCGCAAAAACAGGGCGATATGGAAAACCAGCAACACGATCCACAGCAGACGGAACACATTCATGGCTAAAAAACGCGGACTGGGACGCGGCCTCGATGCCCTGTTGGGCGCGCAATCCACACCGGTGGCGGTGGCGGAGCAGGCCTCAGGCGAGACTGCCAGTGTTGCTGTGCCCGCTGCCAGTCCTGCAGCGGAGGCCAGTGAGAACGACGGCGGTGTCGAGGGAGAGCTGCGCAACCTGCCAGTAGAATTTATGCAGCGGGGCCGCTACCAACCGCGGCGGGATATGCACCCCGATGCCCTGGAAGAGCTGGCCAACTCAATTCGCTCCCAGGGCATTATGCAGCCCATTGTTGTTCGTCGTTTGGCCCAGGACCGCTACGAGATTATCGCCGGTGAGCGCCGTTGGCGCGCTTCGCAGCTGGCCGGTCTGGAGTCGGTGCCCGCACTGATTCGGGATGTCGCCGATGAAACCGCGGCGGCGATGGCATTGATCGAAAACCTGCAGCGCGAAGATCTCAACCCCATGGAAGAGGCGCTGGCGATGCAGCGTCTGCAACAGGAATTTGAGCTGACCCACGCTGAAATTGCCAAGCTGGTGGGCAAGTCCCGGACCACCATCACCAATCTACTGCGCTTGACCGGCTTGCGGGAAGACGTGCAAAGGCTGCTGGAAAATGGTGATATAGAAATGGGTCACGCCCGGGCCATTCTCGGTCTGGGCACTGACAAGCAATCGTCGGCAGCGGCCACCGTGGTCAGTCGTGGGTTGTCGGTGCGGCAAACGGAAGCGCTGGTGCGGCGCATTGTCGACGACAAAGGCACCGAAGCCACCAAACCAAAAGTGGATCCTGACATTCGTCAACTTCAGGAAAGCCTGTCCGAAAAGGTCGGCTCACCGGTCAGTATTCAACACGGCGCCAAAGGGAGCGGTAAGCTCACCATCAAATACAGTAACCTGGATGAGCTAGAGGGAATACTCGCCCATATCAAATAGCTTATTTAGTAGTAAAAGCGCCCAGCTACTACCGTATGTAGTATTTTAGACAGTGGTGTTGATTACTGAGCGCTAAGCGATTGAAACTGGGCTATAAATCGGCCGGGTAAATATTACCTGCGGGGTGGCTTTGGCGCTAAAATCGGTTGATCCTTAGCCAGTGAAACGTCTATAATTCGCCCCGCTTTTTGGACATGCAGTGTTAGCGCTGCACTGGCTATATGCGGTGGGTGATGACAGCACAGCAGCGAGAAAGCCGTCGGCTGTCGACCAGGCTGGTAAACACAATCCGGCCGCCCCTGCTAAAAATTTACGGTGTGCAGTGCGTTCTCGTGATACTGGCCAGTGTCATGGCACTCCCCTCGGGCAGAGATAATGCACTTTCTCTGTTAATCGGCGGACTGATTTCCGTTGTACCCAATGCGTATTTTGCTCGCCAGGCATTTCGCTATGCCGGTGCGGCGCACGCACGCAAAGTGGCCTCGTCCTTCTACCGCGGCGAGGCGGGTAAATACGCCGTCACTTTGGCGGGCTTTGCGACAGTATTTGCGTTCTACGAGACGCTGAACGAATTTATATTGCTGGCAGCGTATCTGGTAATGCTGCTGCTCAACATTCTGCTAGTGGCTGTGTGGCGACCCCGCAGCGCGGAATGACAACGAATTTATTAGCATTGAAATGAGAGTGACACATGGCAGGTGAGTCCCTATCTACCGTTGGCTATATACAGCACCACTTAACGAATCTGACCTATGGCAAATTGCCCGCCGGCTACGAGCGGGTTGATGCCGAGGGTCATTCCCACGTTCTCGAACAAGCCACCTGGACATTTGCCCACAGCAGTCAGGAAGCGGCCGACATGGGCTTTATGGCCATTCACGTCGATTCCATGTTGTGGTCGGTTGGCCTCGGCTTTCTGTTCGTGCTGATTTTTGCCCGCATCGCAAAGCGCGCCCACAGCGGTGTGCCCACCGGCTGGCAAAACGCCATTGAAATGATCATCGATTTTATCGACAACACCGTGAAGGACGGCTTCCACCACAAAAACGCGATGATCGCGCCGATGGCACTGACCATCTTTGTGTGGATATTCCTGATGAATACCATGGATCTGGTGCCGGTGGACTGGATTCCGGTGGCGATGGCCAAAATTACTGGCGACCCGCACTTCTTCTTTAAAGTGGTGCCTACCACCGACCCCAATATCACCCTGGGTATGGGCTTCACGGTGTTTGGCTTGATGGTCTACTTCACCATCGCCAAAAAAGGCTTTATGGGTTTCGTCAAAGAACTGACTTTGCACCCCTTTCACAGCCCCAAGTGGTACGTAAACGTGATTCTGGTGCCCATCAACTTCGCCCTGGAAGCCATTTCCTGGATTTCCAAGCCCATCTCATTGGGGCTGCGGTTGTTCGGCAACATGTATGCCGGTGAAATGATCTTTATCCTTATTGCCACGATGTTCGGCGCCGGCCTGATTCTCGGCCTGTTTGCCGGTGTGCTGCAGTGGGCCTGGGCGGTATTCCACATTCTGGTTATCACCCTGCAAGCCTTTGTCTTCATGGTACTGACCATCGTCTACATGGCGACGGCGCACCAGATTGAGGAAGAAGATCAGTTTCACTGATAAACGATTTTGAATGCTTTTTTATTAACTTGACGTTGTTTTAACTTTTTAACTTTAACTGAACTAGGAGAACTACCATGGGTTTGGCTCTGATTGCTGTTTCACTGATGATCGGTTTTGGCGCACTGGGTACTGCGATTGGTTTCGCACTGCTGGGCGGCAAATTGCTGGAAGGCTCTGCTCGTCAGCCAGAACTGGCTCCAATGCTGCAAGGTAAAATGTTCCTCATCGCCGGTCTGCTCGATGCGGTACCGATGATCGGTGTGGGTATCGCTATGTACGTTCTGTTCGTTGTCGTTCCTGGTCTGCCTGCCTAAGTGCAACTGGTACCAAAACGACACGTTCAGCAAATGACATAGAAGAGGTATCGGCGTGAATATTAATCTCACACTGATTGGACAATCGATCGCCTTCCTGTTCTTCGTTTGGTTTACCTACGCTTTTGTGTGGGGCGCCATTCGCAAGATGATGGAAGAGCGTGAAAAACAAATTGCTGACGGTCTAGACGCTGCCGACCGCGCAGGTCGCGATCTTGAGCTGGCTCAAGAGAAAGCAACCAAGCAACTGCGCGAAGCGAAAGCGGAAGCGGCTTCTATCATCGAGGCCGCTAACAAGCGCGCCAACCAAATCGTTGACGAAGCCAAAGACAATGCCCGCACCGAGGGTGAGCGGATCAAAGCCGCTGCCCAGGCCGAGGTAGAGCAGGAAGTTAACCGCGCCAAAGAAGCTTTGCGCGCACAGGTTGCTGCCCTGGCTCTGGCTGGTGCCGAGAAGGTATTGGATGCTTCCATCGACGAGTCGGTGCACAAGGACATGGTCGACAAGCTGGCCGCAAGCCTATAAGCGAGGTTGATCATGGCTGAATTGAGCACAACGGCTAGACCCTATGCCAAGGCCGCTTTCGAGCACGCCTTGGCGTCGTCTGCATTGGCGAAATGGTCCGAGATGTTGGTAACTGCTGCGGCAGTGTCCCAGCAGGATGCGGTGAAGGCATTGTTGTCTTCTCCCTCCATCACTCGCGACAAGCAAGCCCAGGCATTTATCGATGTCTGTGGTGATACGCTGGATGCAGGTGGTCAGAATTTCATCAGAATTCTCTCAGAAAACAAGCGTCTTTCACTGCTGCCGATGATTAGTGAGCAGTTCGAGGCGCTCAAGGCCGTTCAGGAGAAATCCGTGGACGTCGAGCTGACCACAGCGTTTGCCCTGGACTCTGAGTCCGAGCAGCGTCTGGCAGACGTTCTGAGTAAAAAACTGGAACGCCAGGTAAAAGTAAGCAGCCGCGAAGACCGCAGCCTGATGGGCGGCGTGATTGTTCGCGCCGGCGACCTGGTGATCGATGGCTCGGTACGCGGTCGGCTGGCTAAGCTTGCCGAATCTTTACACTCCTGAGCGCATTAAGAGAATTGGATTGAGGAACAGAGCATGCAGCAACTGAATCCCTCCGAAATCAGCGATATTATCAAGCAGCGCATCGACCAACTGGATGTCTCTGCCCAAGCCCAGAATGAGGGCACTATCGTTTCGGTTTCCGACGGTATCGTACGTATCCACGGTCTGACCGATGTGATGTACGGTGAAATGATTGAATTTGAGGGCGGCCGTTTCGGTATGGCCCTCAACCTGGAGCGCGACTCCGTCGGTGCGGTTGTTCTGGGTGATGCCTTTGGCATCGCTGAAGGACAAACCTGTAAGTGCACCGGCCGCATCCTGGAAGTACCGGTCGGTCCGGAACTCCAGGGTCGTGTTATCGACTCTCTGGGTAACCCCATCGACGGTAAAGGCCCTATTGAAGCCAAAGAAACCGACGCGATCGAAAAAGTCGCCCCCGGTGTAATCTGGCGTCAATCGGTTGACCAGCCGGTACAGATCGGTCTGAAGGCCGTTGATGCGATGGTACCCATCGGTCGCGGTCAGCGTGAGCTGATCATCGGCGACCGTCAGATTGGTAAGACTGCGGTTGCGGTTGACGCCATCATCAACCAGAAAGACTCCGGCATTAAGTGTGTCTACGTGGCGGTGGGCCAGAAGGCCTCTTCTATCGCTGCGGTAGTGCGCAAACTGGAAGAGCACGGCGCGATGGATCACACCATCATCGTCGCGGCAACCGCTTCCGACCCGGCGTCCATGCAGTACATCGCTCCCTTCACCGGTTGTACCATCGGTGAGTACTACCGCGACCGCGGTGAAGATGCACTGATCATCTACGATGATTTGACCAAGCAGGCTTGGGCCTACCGTCAAATCTCCCTGTTGTTGCGCCGTCCGCCGGGCCGTGAAGCTTACCCCGGTGACGTTTTCTACCTCCACTCTCGTCTGTTGGAGCGCGCGGCACGGGTCTCTGCCGACTACGTTGAGAAATTCACCAACGGTGAAGTGAAAGGCAAAACCGGTTCCTTGACCGCACTGCCCATCATCGAAACCCAGGCCGGTGACGTCTCGGCTTTCGTACCGACCAACGTTATCTCGATTACCGACGGTCAGATCTTCCTGGAAACCGACATGTTTAATGCCGGTATCCGCCCTGCGATGAACGCCGGTATCTCGGTATCGCGGGTAGGTGGTTCAGCACAGACCAAGGTCATTAAAAAGCTGTCCGGCGGTATTCGTACCGCACTGGCTCAGTACCGCGAACTGGCGGCTTTCTCCCAGTTTGCCTCTGACCTGGATGACGCGACCAAAGCCCAGCTGGATCAGGGTGAGCGCGTGACCGAGTTGATGAAGCAGAAGCAGTACAGCCCGCTGAGCATCGCCGATATGGCACTGTCTCTCTACTGCGCCAACGAAGGCCACCTGAAAGACGTTGAAGTCGCCAAGGTGCTGGACTTTGAATCTGCGATCCACGCATTTGCTCACGCCGAGTACGGGAGCGTAATGAAAGAGATCAACGACACCGGCAGCTGGAACGACGAACTGGAAGGCAAGTTCAAAGAACTGGTCGACAAGTTCAAGTCCACCCAGACTTGGTAAGACGCATAAGACGCCGCTAATGCATCGTTAGCGGCGTTTTACGGCTTGAGGAATTAGCTATGGCAGGTGCAAAAGAAATACGCACCCAGATCTCCAGCATCAAGAGCACGCAAAAAATTACTAGCGCCATGGAAATGGTGGCGGCCAGTAAAATGCGCAAGGCTCAGGATCGCATGGAAGTGGGTAAACCCTACGCGCAGCGTATGCGCGCAGTGGTTGGGCATATCGCCAATGCCAATCCGGAATACCGCCACCAGTATATGGAAGAGCGGGACGTCAAGCGTGTCGGCTTTGTGATTGTTTCTACAGACCGCGGTTTGTGTGGCGGTCTGAATACCAACCTGTTCAAGAAAGCCCTGGCTGCCATGCGCAGCTGGTCTGACCAAAACGTCGAGGTAGACCTGTGTCTGGTCGGCGGTAAGGCCGGTGGCTTTTTTAAGAACTTTGGCGGCAACGTGGTTGCGGCAGTGCGGGATATGGGGGAAGCCCCCAGTGTGTCAGATTTGATCGGCAGCGTGAAAACCATGCTGGATGCCTACAGTGAAGGCAAAATCGATCGTCTGTACCTGGTGGGCAACGAGTTTGTGAACACCATGACTCAAACTCCATTCGTGCGCCAACTGTTGCCTCTGGAAGCAGAACAAGACGACAGCCTGAAGCATCACTGGGACTATCTATACGAGCCCAACCCCGAAGAGCTATTGGAAGGCCTGCTGACTCGCTATGTGGAGTCTCAGGTGTATCAGACCGTAGTAGAGAACGGGGCCTGTGAACAGGCAGCGCGGATGATCGCGATGAAGAGCGCCACCGATAACGCCGGTGAACTCATCGACGGCCTGCAACTGGTATACAACAAAGCCCGTCAGGCAGCCATTACCCAAGAGCTGTCAGAAATTGTTGGCGGTGCGGCGGCGGTGTCGTCCTAAGGGCGACCCGACAACGGATTTTATTTTTAAGGTTTTGAAGAGGAACCGGACATGAGTAGCGGACGTATCGTACAAGTTATCGGTGCCGTTATTGACGTGGAATTCCCACGTGATGCGGTACCGCAGGTGTATGACGCATTGACCGTGACCGACAGCGGCCTGACCCTTGAGGTTCAGCAGCAGTTGGGCGACGGCGTGGTACGCGCCATTGCACTGGGGTCGTCAGAAGGTCTGCGTCGCGGACTGGACGTCAACAACACCAATGAAAAAATCAAAGTGCCCGTGGGAACAGAAACCCTGGGTCGGATCATGGACGTACTGGGTAACCCCATCGACGAGTGTGGTCCTATCGGTGAAAAAGAGCGGATGGAAATTCACCGCCCTGCGCCGAAATACGAAGAGCTGTCAGCTTCAGCAGACTTGCTGGAAACCGGCATCAAAGTTATCGACCTGGTTTGTCCCTTTGCCAAGGGTGGTAAGGTTGGTCTGTTCGGTGGTGCCGGTGTTGGTAAAACCGTAAACATGATGGAGCTGATCAACAACATCGCCACCGAGCACAGCGGTCTGTCAGTATTTGCTGGTGTTGGTGAGCGGACTCGTGAAGGTAACGACTTCTACCACGAGATGCAGGAAGCGGGCGTTGTAAACGTCGAAGACTTCGGCAAATCCAAGGTAGCGATGGTTTACGGTCAGATGAACGAGCCCCCCGGTAACCGTCTGCGTGTTGCCCTGACTGGCTTGACCATGGCGGAAAAATTCCGTGACGAAGGCCGTGACGTTCTGTTGTTTGTCGACAACATCTACCGTTACACCCTGGCGGGTACCGAGGTATCGGCACTGTTGGGTCGTATGCCTTCTGCGGTAGGTTACCAGCCGACACTGGCAGAAGAGATGGGTGTACTGCAGGAGCGGATCACCTCCACCAAGACTGGTTCTATCACCTCTATCCAGGCGGTATACGTACCGGCGGATGACTTGACTGACCCGTCTCCGGCCACCACCTTTGCTCACTTGGACTCAACCGTTGTATTGAGCCGGGATATCGCTGCAAAAGGTATCTACCCTGCGGTTGACCCGCTGGACTCCACCTCTCGTCAGCTGGATCCGCTGATCATTGGTCAGGATCACTACGATGTGGCCCGCGGTGTTCAATCTGTTCTGCAGCGCTACAAAGAGCTGAAAGACATCATCGCCATCCTGGGTATGGACGAGCTGTCTGAAGAAGACAAGAAGACCGTTGAGCGTGCACGTAAAATCGAACGCTTCCTGTCTCAGCCCTTCCACGTTGCGGAAGTCTTCACCGGCAGCCCCGGTGTTTACGTTTCTCTGAAAGACACCATTGCTGGCTTTAAAGGCATTCTCGACGGTGAGTACGACCACCTGCCTGAGCAGGCATTCTACATGGTTGGCACCATCGACGAAGCAGTGGAAAAAGCGTCTAAACTGTAAGTCGTTGTTGCGACTTACGCCTGAGAGGCAGAAGATATGGCTATGACAATACATTGCGACATCGTGAGTGCAGAAGCCGAAATCTTCTCCGGTCGTGCCAAGTTGGTAGTTGCCAACGGTATTCAGGGCGATCTGGGTGTGACCTATGGTCACGCCCCCTTGCTGACCTCACTGGAACCGGGTCCGGTTCGAGTGGTGTTGGACAGCGGAGAAGAGCAGGTGTACTACGTGTCAGGTGGCTACCTGGAAGTGCAGCCCAATGTGGTGAGCATCCTGGCCGATACCGCACTGCGGGCCGGCGATCTGGATGAAGCATCCGCACTGGAAGCACAGAAAGAAGCCCAGCAAGCCATGCTGAACCAGAATGCGGATATCGACTACTCCCGTGCGGCAGCCCAGCTGGCGTCGGCGTCGGCAATGCTGCGCACCCTGCAGCAAATTCGCAAAGCGGCCGGTAAAGGCTGATACAGCACTGGCACCGTTAAAAAGCAGCCCTCGGGCTGCTTTTTTTATGCCTGACATCTACCGGCGGCGTGATCCTCAGCCCCGCAAGCCCCCGTCTACCTCGATCAACTTGCCGTTAAAGTAGTCATTTTCGAAGATAAACTGGGCGGCCTTGGCAATTTCGTCCATCTCCCCCAGCCGCCCAAGGGGTATATGGGCGGCAGCGGCCTCTAAAGCCTCGGGCTTCATGCTGGCTACCATCTCGGTGTAAAAGAAGCCGGGAGCAATAGCAGCGCTGCGTATGCCAAAGCGAGACAGCTCGGCGGCCCAACCCACTGCCATGGCGGCGACACCCGCCTTGCTGGCCGAATAGTTGGTCTGACCGCAGTTGCCCAAGCGTGACAGACTGGAGATATTAATGATCACGCCTTCGCACTTGAGCTTGATCATCCACTCAGCGGCGCTGCGACCACACAAAAACACACCTGTAAGGTTAACGTCGATCACCGTGTTCCACTGCTGAAGGCTCATTCGGTCGACGACTTCGCCGTCTTTTACCTTCACTAGCAGGGCATCCCGAAGCATGCCGGCATTGTTGATCAGGCCGTGGAGCGCGCCATGTTGCTCGGCAATGCTGGCAAAGCAACGCTCCACTTCATGTTCCTGCGATACGTTGCAGACGCGGCCACTCGCGTCGATTCCCTCTTCACTAAGCTTGGCGATAGCTTCATCGATATCCTGAGGATTGAGGTCGATAATAACGGGTTTGGCACCGTGCAGACCGAGCCGTTTTGCCATTGCAAAACCCAAACCCCTTGCGCCGCCGGTAACGACGATGACCTTATCCTGTAAATCCATTAGAACTCCGTATAACTGAATCAAATTATGTGAATAATGGCTGTGAACTGGCGGGATTTCGCGCCTTTCGATACCATTCTCGCCCTTGGGGCCAATATTGCAAAGGAAAAACTGTGTCCGCTGAAGTCGTTATCCTGGCAGCTGGTCAGGGCTCCCGTATGCGCTCCACATTGCCTAAAGTGTTGCATACCTTGGCAGGCAAAACCCTGCTGCAATGGGCCGTCGATGCGGTTCGTCCCCTCCAGACCGAAAAGCTGCATATTGTTATTGGTCATGGTGGCGATCAAGTGCAGTCTGCACTTCAGCATGAAGCGGTAAACTGGGTGGAGCAGGCTGAGCAAAAAGGCACCGGTCACGCCGTTGCTCAGGCCCTGCCCGATATCGCCGACGATGCGGCGGTATTGATCACCTATGGGGACGTACCGCTGATCGCGCCCCAAACCTTGTCGTCACTGCTGTCGTCAATTGACGAGTCGAGCATTGCGATTCTCAGTGCCTATGTCGACGATCCCAGTGGCTATGGTCGCATCGTCCGAGACAACAAGGACAATGTCACCGCCATTGTTGAGCACAAGGACGCCAGCGCCGAACAATTGGCCATCGCTGAAATCAATACCGGTGTGTTGGCAGCGCCGGCCAAGGCACTCAAACGCTGGTTACCTCAACTGCAAGCCAACAATGCTCAGGGCGAGTACTACCTGACCGATATCATCGCCATGGCGGTTGCCGATAGCTTTTCCATAGCGGTGGCACACCCTAAGGATTTGATTGAAATACAGGGGATTAATAGCCGCCGACAGTTACAGGAAGTGGAAAGAGCTTTGCAGCATCAGCGGGCCCTGCAATTAATGGATGAGGGTGTGGGTCTGGCTGATGCGCAGCGTTTGGATATTCGCGGTGAGCTTTCTGCCGACTCCGATTGTTTTATCGATATCAATTGTGTGTTTGAAGGGACGGTAACCTTGGGCCACCATGTTCGTATTGGTCCAAACTGTATGATCATTAACAGTCGAATAGGTGATGGCGTCGAGATTAAAGCCAATTCTATTGTCGAAGATGCGGATGTATCCGGCGATTGTGTGATTGGCCCCTTTGCCCGGCTTCGTCCCGGTTCTGTACTAGGCAATGGTGTTAAAGTGGGCAACTTCGTTGAGGTTAAGAAGTCGCGACTGGCAGACGGTGCCAAGGTGAATCACCTAAGTTATATCGGTGACGCGGAGGTGGGTAGCCTAACCAATATTGGTGCCGGAACAATTACCTGCAACTACGACGGCGTCAACAAGCACAAAACCCGCATTGGTAAGGCCAGTTTTATTGGTTCTAACACCTCACTCGTGGCGCCAGTAGAAATTGGCGACAATGCCACCATCGGTGCAGGATCTACCATTACTGGCAAGGTGGATGACAATGAGCTTGCCGTGGCCAGGGGGCGACAACGCAATATCCAAAACTGGAAGCGCCCTGAGGCAACAAAAACGGTCGGCTCAAAAAATGCCGACAAACACTGAGGAAACACTATGTGCGGTATAGTTGGCGCTGTCGCCCAGCGGGATGTTGCGGCAATACTGCTTGAAGGGCTACACCGGCTGGAGTACAGAGGCTACGATTCCGCCGGAATGGCGGTTATTAATGGCGAAGGCCCCATCCCCTTTGTTAAGCGGGTCGGTAAAGTAGAGGCCCTGGCCCAAGCATTGGATACTCATCCGCTGCCGGGAAAGACTGGTATCGCCCATACTCGTTGGGCCACCCACGGGCAGCCTTCAGAAGATAACGCCCACCCCCATTTCTCTGGTTCTCTGGCGCTGGTTCATAACGGTATTATTGAGAATCACAGCGAACTAAAACAAAGACTGGAAGCATTGGGTTACGAGTTTGTATCCCAGACCGATACCGAAACGATTGTTCATCTTGTCCATCATTACTATCAATTGCAGCGGGATCTCCTCAGTGCAGTCCGGCATGCAGTAAAGGACCTGGATGGGGCTTATGGTTTGGCAGCCATTCACGCCGATCAGCCTGATCGTTTGGTGTGTGCCCGCAAAGGTAGTCCCCTCGTTATTGGTGTGGGCATTGGCGAAAATTTTGTCGCCTCCGATCATCTGGCTTTGCGACAGGTTACCGATCGCTTTGTGTATCTGGAGGAGGGTGACATCGCGGAAGTGACCCTGGGTCACTATCGCATTTGGAACGAAGCGGGGGAGTCGGTTACCCGGGACCTCACCCAAATCGATGCTGCCGCCGAATCGATAGACAAAGGGCCCTATCGCCACTTCATGCTCAAGGAAATCTATGAGCAGCCCAAAATGATCGAGCGCTCGCTGCTGCAGCGACTGGGAAAAACCAAAGTGCTGGCCGAAGCCTTGGGCCCTCATGCCGCGCCGCTTTTAGCGTCGGTGTCATCAGTACAGATCGTGGCTTGCGGCACCAGCTACCACGCCGGCATGATCGCCAAGTACTGGATAGAGGGTATCGCCGGTGTCCCCTGCCGGGTCGAAGTAGCCAGTGAATTTCGCTACCGCAAATTCAAGGTTCAAGAAAATACCTTGTTGGTCACCATCTCTCAATCTGGTGAAACGGCGGACACGCTTGCAGCACTGCGTTTGGCCAAAACACTGGGTTACAGTGCCTCTCTAACCATCTGCAATGTGGCGCAAAGTTCGCTTGTTCGAGAGTCCGACTTGTTTGTGATGACCGAAGCAGGGCCGGAAATTGGTGTTGCCTCCACCAAGGCCTTTACCACCCAGTTAGTCGCACTGTTATTGTTTACGGTAGCGCTGGGCCGCCACCACGATATCGACGAGGCCACCGAGGCCAATATCGTCAAGGCCCTACATGGTCTACCGCGTCTGTTGTCAGAAACATTGGATCTGGATGCCGATATTCGCGCCATGTCCAAAGCCTTTGCCGAGAAGCACCACGCGCTGTTTCTCGGGCGGGGTGTGCAGTGGCCGGTGGCCATGGAAGGCGCCCTAAAGCTCAAAGAAATTTCCTATATCCATGCCGAAAGCTATCCCGCTGGTGAGTTAAAGCACGGACCGTTGGCCTTGGTAGATAGCGATATGCCAGTCATAGCCGTTGCGCCTAATGATGAGTTGTTAGAAAAACTTAAGTCCAACCTACAGGAAGTTCAGGCGCGGGGTGGGCAGTTGTTTGTATTCGCTGACAAGGCTGCCGGGTTTAAGGAAAGCAAGGGTCTGGACATTATCGAGTTGCCCCACGTTGACGATATTATTGCCCCCATCATTTACACCATACCGCTACAGTTACTGTCTTATCACGTTGCTATTTTGAAAGGCACTGATGTCGATCAGCCCCGTAACTTGGCGAAATCCGTGACCGTTGAATAAGTAGGAGAAAGTTAATGACTCAAGATGTTGTAGTGCTCAGTGCGGCCCGATCAGGAATCGGGACCTATGGTGGAGGACTCAGTGGTATAGAGCCCCACGAACTGGGTGGCCAGATTATGAAAGCGGCTATTGATCGCTCTGCCGTTGATCCCCAGCAGATTAACTATGTTACCGTCGGCAATTGTATTCCTACCGACTCACGCTATGGCTACGTCGCCCGGGTTGCCGCCATTCAAGCGGGGCTTCCGATGGAGTCGGTTGCCATGGGCGTCAACCGGCTGTGTAGTTCAGGTCTGCAGGCGGTGGTGACCACTGCGCAGAATATTATGCTGGGGGATTGCGAGTACGGTATCGGTGGCGGTGTTGAGGTAATGTCCCGGGGTGCCTACCTGTCAACGGCGATGCGACACGGAGCCCGCATGGGCAATGTCGAAATGATCGACGGTATGACCGCGATACTCACTGACCCCTTCGGTGTCGGTCATATGGGCATCACTGCCGAAAACCTGGCGAAGAAATGGGAGATAAGCCGGGAAGAGCAAGATGCCTTTGCGGTGGAGTCCCATCGCCGGGCTGCTGCCGCTGTTGAAGCGGGTTATTTTAAAGAGCAAATCGCCCCGGTCACTCTGAAAACCCGCAAAGGGGAAATTCAGTTCGACACTGACGAGCATGTTAAACCTGGCACTACCATGGAGAGTCTTGCCAAGCTACGCCCCGCTTTCCAGAAAGAGGGTTCGGTCACCGCTGGCAACGCCTCTGGTATCAATGACGGCGCCGCCTTCCTGGTAATGGCCTCGGCCTCTGCTGCTGAAAAAGCCGGCCAAACGCCTTTGGCGCGCCTGGTGTCCTATGCGGTGGCTGGTGTCCCCAACCACATCATGGGCGAGGGGCCCATACCCGCTACCCAAAAAGCCCTGAGTAAGGCTGGTCTCTCCCTGGGAGACATGGATGTGATCGAGTCCAATGAGGCGTTCGCTGCTCAAGCTCTGGCGGTAGCAAAGGGCTTGGAGCTGGATATGAGCAAAACCAATCCCAACGGTGGTGCAATCGCCCTGGGCCATCCGGTGGGTTGCTCCGGTGCGTTTATTGCCACCAAGGCGCTCTACGAGCTGCAGCGTATCCAAGGTAAGTACGCCTTGGTTACGATGTGTATTGGCGGTGGTCAGGGTATCGCTGTTATCTTTGAACGCATCTAGAATCAAAAAACCATTTGGCAGAGCACCTCGATTTAGGCGGGTGCTCTGCCTCATAATGTGAGCACTCACTGCACATCAATGGCTTGGCTCCTCCCACACTGATCTCGTAAAAAAGGATAAATAAATGGAAGATCCAATCTACATGCTAAACGCGCTGTGGTTTAAAAAGGATGGCGGTAAGGAAAAGTATTTGCAATATGGCGACGCCGCACGTCCTTTGCTGAAGAAGGCCGGGGCAGAAGTTCAGGAAAACTACTGCCCTGAGAAAAGCATTATTGGAGAATGGGATCCAGACGTATTCTTCCTGGTAAAGTATCCGAGTAAGCAAGCCTTTAACGCCATGGTAAAAAGCCCTGAGTACCAAGCGATCGTACACCTCAGAGAAGAAGCCATTGATAAGAGTCTGTTAATTCGCTGCAAACCCTTTGAGTGGGATTAGGGCGCCCAGCTCTGTATTGAAATACTCTGAACTACCTCATCTACTCCCGCCGGCCATGGATTGAATGCCATAACGGTGCTCCTTTGTCGCCGAACTTTCCCATGGCCCAACAGCCATGGATGGGAATCACTTTTGCTTAAAAATTAGACAAGAGCGATTATCGGGTTCAAAATTGCACCAATAAGTCGCTACTGATTAGCCAATGCACACCAATGGAGCAATTCCAGATGGAATGAGGAGGCAACGCGGTGGGTGATATCGTTAAGTCCCGGCAGGGCAAGACGGCGTCTAAGGGTGGGGTATACGGGCAGTTCGAATCCCTGTTGGCCAAGGCCGATATCGAGATCAATGGGTCTCGAAGTTGGGACCTACAGCTACACGACAAGCGCTTTATACCCCGCTTGCTGACCCAGGGTAATCTTGCCCTGGGTGAAGCCTATATGGCGGGCTATTGGGATGCCCGCCGTCTAGACGAGTTTTTCTTTCGCATTCTTCGTCACGGTGTCGACCGTGAGATTTCTCCCCGGCAGGTTATCGTCGACGCCCTCAGGGCCAGGCTGTTCA
This sequence comes from Spongiibacter nanhainus, assembly GCF_016132545.1. Lineage (GTDB taxonomy): Bacteria > Pseudomonadota > Gammaproteobacteria > Pseudomonadales > Spongiibacteraceae > Spongiibacter > Spongiibacter nanhainus. Next base: position 4,050,458 of record NZ_CP066167.1, on the reverse strand, counting down.
ATCTCCAGAGCCTGTCCCGTGCCTTTCAGGTTGCGCAGCGGCACTATGATCTCGGCAATGATATTTACGAGGCGATGCTGGACTCCCGGCTGACCTATACCTGCGGGTATTGGAAAACCGCGGCCAACCTCGAGCAGGCTCAGATCGATAAGCTGGATCTGGTGTGCAAAAAAATGCAGCTGCGACCCGGAATGAAAGTGCTGGATATTGGCTGTGGCTGGGGCAGTTTTATGGGTTATGCCGCCGAACACTACGGCGTGGAGTGTGTTGGTGTGACGGTGTCTCAGGAGCAGGCGGATTGGGCCAAACAACAGTACGCCGGTTTGCCGCTGGAATTTCGGCTCCAGGATTACCGCGAAGTCGACGGGCAGTTTGACCGGGTGATCAGCCTGGGAATGTTTGAGCATGTCGGCCGCAAGAATCATCGCCAGTTTATGGAAGTGGCGCGTCGCTGCCTTAAAGACAACGGTCTGCTATTGCTGCACACCATCGGTAAAAACCGCCGCCGCTCCACCCCCGATGCCTGGATCGATCGCTACATCTTTCCCAATGGCGACTTGCCCAGTGTGGGGCAAATCGGAGATGCGGCTGACAACCTGTTTGTCACCGAAGACCTTCATAACTTTGGCGCCGACTACGACAAGACCCTGATGGCCTGGCACCGCAATTTTGAATTGGCTTGGCCGGAGAAGCTTTCCGCACAATTCGACACCCCCTTCTATCGGATGTGGCGCTACTACCTGCTCAGCTGCGCCGGCGCATTTCGGGCGCGGGATATCCAGTTGTGGCAGTGGGTGTTTTCGCCCTGGGGTGAACTCGGTGGTCACCGGCGCATAAGCTAGGCGGCCTATGCCACCCGGCTTAAACGGTGATTGGCCGGGTTGCTAGGAAAACTGGGGCCAGTGGGGGTCGACTGCCGGTGAAGATAGTCGACAATGGCATCCCGCACGGCGCCACCACCGCCAGTGATTCCCTGATTGCCAAACAGGCGATTAAACTCCAGCACATAGGGGTGGCCTGCCACCATGGCGATATCGAAACCGGCGTGGTCGATACCCAGGGTCTTGGCCAGATTTAGCGCCAGATCGACGGCGATCTGTGGAACTGGACTGTGATCAATGGCACCGCCCTTGGCGACATTGTTGTAAAAGCCCCGGCTGGCTTGCTCCCGCCAATAGGCTGAAATCACTTGATCCCCCACCACTACAACACGGATATCCCGGTCGATGGGCAGGTACTCCTGGACGTAGAGCACATCGGTGGTGGCCACGTAGGTCTTCCATTCCTGACGGTCTTCAATCAACCACACGCCGTTGCCCAGCGCCGACTTGGGCAGTTTGGCCACAAAGGGGCTCTGCATCAGTGCCCACAACTCTTCGGCATTCTCCGGGGTATTGGCGCGAATTTCGGTCCAGGGAATGTGGGCAGGCGCGACGAGTTCGAAGGCCCGGGTCATTTCGATTTTGTTGTGACCGAGGCGGTAGCTGGCCTCGCTGGGAAAGACCCGGGCGTTTAGTCCATAGACCAAGGCGTTGAGCTGCCAATACTCTGGAAACAATACCCACTCGGCGTCGGCGAGGTCCTGGCGGCGAGCCAGCAGTTGGCTGGCTTTGAGCTGCAGGGTATCGGCGAAGCCCAGGGTGCGGAATACATCAAATGAAACCCAGGCCATGGTCGGGCTCCGGTGGTGAGATGCGCTTTTTTAAGGGGCGAGCCGGCGGCCGTCAATAGCCAATTTCAGGCACTTTTTCCGCAATGTTCGGGTGCTGGTGCTACTGGAGCATGACCAGGTGATTGGGGAGCTCGTTTTTCTCCCGGCTGGCCGGAATGTGCTCTCGCAGCTGGGCGCCGCAGGCCTCGATGCAGCCCACGAATCCGGCGGTGATGTCGCCGCGTTTTACCTGCTCGGTAAAGTCCGCCACGACGCTCTCCCAGGTGCTGTCCGGGATGCGCTGGGCGATGCCCCGGTCCACCAGAATTTCTACATAGCGTTCAGCTTCGGAGACAAAAATCAGCATGCCGGTTTCGCCATCGGTGTGGTGGAGGTTCTGTTCCAGAAACTGCCGCCTGGCAAGATTACTGGCCCGCCAAAAGCGCACCGCGCGGGGCACCAGGCGGCTCCGCAAGGGTGCTGTTCGAAACACCAAAGCCAGGGCGATAAATACTGCCCACTGACAAAGCACCAGGGAGTGCATATCCAGAAACCCGGGGAAGTAGTTAATGGCACCGGGAACAATCAGCGCCAGTAGCCCCGCCCAGAGCAGGGGAATATAGGTGTAATCGTCGGCCTGGGGAGCCAGCACCGTAACCAGCTCGGCATCGGTGTGGCGCTCCGCTTGTTGAATTGCCGCGGCGACCTGTTGCTGTTGTTGGGGGTTTAACAGACTCATACCGATACTCCTTCACCAGCCGCCGCTGGCGCCGCCGCCACCAAAACCACCACCACCGCCGCCTCCGAAGCCGCCGCCAAATCCGCCACCGCCGAAGCCACCGCCTCGAAGACCGCCGCCGAGCATTGAGCCGGCCAACATGCCGCCAAAGAAGCCGCCGCGACCGAATAGCAGCATAATGACGATAATAATGAACAGCAGACCACCAAAGGCGGGTGGGGCCTCCTTCTTGGTGGCGCTGCGCTGAGGCGCCGGCAGGGTTTTGCCACCCAGTACGGCCACCATGGCATCCACGGCCTGTTCCACGCCGGCATCAAAGCGGCCGGCTTTGAAGGCGGGGGTCAGAATCTGGTTAATAATCTGGGCGCTAATGGCGTCTGTGAGCTGGCCTTCCAGGCCGTAGCCTACTTCGATACGCAGCGCGCGCTCCTGCTTGGCGATAATCAATAGCGCGCCGTTGTCGCTGTCTTTCTGGCCGATACCCCAGTGGCGGCCCAACTGGTAACCAAAATCCTCAATGCTGGTGCCCTGTAGGTCGGGCAGGGTAACCACCACCAGCTGGTTACCGCTAGCGCGTTCGTGGGCGGCCAGGCGCTCGCCAATGCGCCGCTCTGTGTTGGGGCTCAGCAGATCGGCATTGTCCACAACCCGGCCGGTCAGCTTGGGGAAATCGGGCGCGGCCTGGGCTGGCAGTGATAGCAGGGTGGCGACCAGCAGTCCCCACCACATCAGCCGGGCGGTGTGCGTTTGCCGATGTTGCATTAAAAGTTTACCTGCGGCGCCTGCTCGGCGTTGTCGGTGGTGGCTTCAAAGCTTTCGCGAATTTCCATGTCGCCGTACAGCAAACTGTGCCAAATACGACCGGGGAAGGTGCGAATCTCGGTATTGTAGCGCTGTACCGCCTGGATAAAGTCTCGCCGGGCCACGGCGATGCGATTTTCCGTGCCCTCCAGTTGGGATTGCAGGGCCAGAAAATTCTGATTGGATTTTAATTCTGGATAGCGTTCCACCACGACCATCAAGCGGTTCAGGGCGCTGCTGAGCTGGGACTGGGCCTGCTCGAATTTCTGTAGTTGCTCGGGGTTGTTCAGGGTATCGGCGTCCACCTGCATGGAGCTGGCCTTGGCCCGGGCCTCCACCACGGCGGTCAGAGTCTCTTTCTCCTGGGCGGCAAAGCCTTTTACCGTTTCCACCAGATTGGGCACCAAATCTGCCCGGCGCTGGTATTGGTTCTCCACTTGGCCCCAGGCGGCTTTAACCTGCTCGTCGTAGGTGGGGATGTTGTTGATGCCGCAGCTGGACAGGGCAGTAAAGCTCAACAGCAGTGAAAGAGTGAACAGGATACGCAGATACTGGGCTCGCATTGTCAGTGATCTCTGGTTGCTGGTGCAGAAATGGTCGTGCTTCGGTAATTACGGACAAAACTCGATGCTAACGTTGCTACACTACGCGCTTAATGTGTAGTTAGAAACATGTCAATTGAAAAAGGCCGTTCACAATGGATGTAAACACGAGCGCAAGCCGCCGGCAAGGATGCGCAAAGCACTCACTCGCTGTGGCATTGATGATGTTGGTAAGTTGTGTCGCTAGCGCTGAGGCTGACGATGCGACGCTTCGCGAAGCCGAGCGATTTCTGGAGCTCAGTGGCGTGGCGGAGGCAATGAGCCAATCTTCCGAGATGGTGATTGACCAACAGTTGCAGCAAAACCCCACGCTCATACCTTTTCGCAGGGTGATGCTGGCGTTCTTCGAAAAGTACGTCAGCTACGAGCAGTTGAAAGAAGAGTACGCCGCGCTCTACGCCGAACACTTTAGCCAAAAAGAGCTACAAAAAATTAACGATTTCTACGCCTCGGGCGTAGGCCGAAAAATGGTTCGCTCGATGCCGGAGCTGATGCAAAAGGGCGCGGAAATAGCCACGCGTCGGTCTGATCAACACCTTCCCGAGCTCCAAAAAATGATGGCCGATGAAGCCATGCGGATACAGAATCTTCAGGATCAGGACGATCACTTCAATTCTGTGCTGCAGCCTCAGTAGCGCCCTGTTATTTGCGGTGGATGGCCGTTAACGTAGCTGGGCGATAAAGCTGTCCGATTCTTGAATTGCTTCGTTCATCGAGCTGATCAGCGACGATACATCCCGATCAATTTCGGCCAGCTCGCCCTTTAGCGCCCCAATGGCCGAGGCATTGAGGTTGTGCTTGAGGTAGAGCACGTTGTCCTGAAAGGCATCCAATACCGGCTGCATGCTTTTCTCGGCCCGACGCATGCTGCGAATCAAGCCTTTGTATTTTTGCCGTGTATCCCGGAGCTTTCGCTCGCTGTCGGCGCGCAGGCTGGCGCTGCTGTAGAGTTCCAGCTCATCTTCCCACTCGTCAAACAGTGCCTCGGCGACGGACTCCACTTTATCGATACGGTCGCGGATATCCTCGGCGGCATCGACGCTGTCCTGGTATTCGGCATCGAGTTTATCGTAGAGCTTTTCCAGATCACCGCCTTTAAAGTTCACTACAGCGCGGAATTGCGTCAGGGCATCCTGAAATTCGGCCTGGCCGTCCTGTTGGGCATCCCTGGCTTCTCCAACTCGGTCTACCAGAATATCCCGTTTATGAACGCCGACCTTTTCCATGGCGCCGTAATAGGTGGACTCACAGGCTGCCAAGCTCAGCAGCAGTAGCGTCAGGCCCAGTATCCGCATAGCATGTTCCCCAAGCATTATTTCTGTGTGGCAAATACTATCTTCTGGCAGTGGTTATGGCTATCCGAAAAAAGGCTATCCGAAACAAGGCTATGCGAAACAAAGACGAGCAGCCCGACAACTCTTTCGATCCAGCCAGGGTGAAAGCGCTGGGGGCAGTGGTGGGGATTGCGGCTTTCGCGGTTACGGCGATTTTGCCGGCGCCGGAGGGGCTTTCCCCGGCGGGCTGGATTACGCTGGGGATGGCACTGTTGATGGCGGCATGGTGGTCCACCGAAGTTTTGCCCATCCCCGCTACAGCGCTATTGCCGGTGGTGATACTGCCGCTGTTTGAGGTACAGCCCATTAAAGCGGTGACGGGCTCTTATGGCCATCCCATTGTGTTTTTGTTTATGGGTGGTTTTTTACTGGGTATCGCCATGCAGCGCTGTAATCTACACCAGCGTATCGCGCTGTTAATTTTGGGTTGGGCGGGCACACAGCCGCGATTCCAAATTGCGGGCTTTATGCTGGCGACGGCCTTTCTCAGCATGTGGGTTAGCAATACCGCCACCAGCATTATGATGCTGCCCATCGCCCTGTCTGTACTGAGTTACTACAGCGGGGACGACCTGGCGCACCGGCACTACCGAGTGGTGCTTTTGTTGGGAGTGGCTTACGCCGCCAGCATAGGCGGAATGGCGACTCTGATAGGTACGCCGCCCAATGCACTGTTGGCGGCTTATCTCAAGGATCACGCCGGTATCGAAATCGGCTTTGCCCAGTGGATGTTGGTGGGGCTGCCGGTGTCGGCGGTGATGTTGCTGGCATGTTGGTGGTGGCTGTGCCGGGGGCCTTTGCCGGTAGCTACCGCCCAAGTGGATGCAGGCTTGGGGGATGCCATCGAAGGCCAGGGGCCGATGAGCTCGGCAGAAAAACGGGTTCTGGTGGTCTTTGCGCTGACAGCACTGGCCTGGATAGTGCGGCCCTTATTGGAAGAGCTGGTGCCGGGCCTCAGTGATACCGGTATCGCCATTGCCGCGGGGGTGGTGCTGTTTATGCTGCCCAGTGGTGATGGCAGCACCCGCCTGCTGGATTGGCCTGCCGCCGCAGCCCTGCCCTGGGGGGTGTTGTTGTTGTTTGGCGGTGGGCTCGCCTTGGCCGGGGCGATTGCATTGTCGGGGCTGGCAGAGTGGATAGCGGGGGGCTTGAGCAGCGTGTCGGGAGCATCTATTTTGCTGGTGACCCTGTTGATCGTTACGGTGATTATTTTCCTGACTGAAATCAGCAGCAATACCGCTACCACCGCGGCATTTTTGCCCTTACTGGGTGCCCTGGCGATGGCCCAGGATATTTCCCCTCTGCTTTGCGCTGCCCCCGCCGCTTTGGCGGCGTCCTGCGCCTTTATGATGCCGGTGGCGACGCCGCCCAATGCGGTTATCTATGCCAGTGGTCATGTCCAGATCGGTGACATGATTAAACACGGCTTGGTGATTAATCTGATTGCCATTGCACTGGTGACACTGGCCGCCAGGCTGTTGCTGCCGGTCGTGTTTTAATTGGGTTAGTCCTTCACGAGGCTCCAGTTTGGCTAAGCACCACTCGCACGATGCCGTTAACCACCAGTAAAAACACCGCCACAAAGCCGATGGCGGCAATGACATAGTGGTGGAATTTAACGGAACTTTCCCGGCCGCGAAAACGGCTGCTGCGCACACCAAAGGCGGCGGAGGCGACGCTACCGATAACGGCGAGGGGGCCCGGTTTCTTGACCTTGGTGTGTGGTGCTTCGTCGTGTGTGCTCATGGTGTTTAAATCTCGCGTAGGCGTCGTAGCAAGGTCGTTAAATTTCCCAGTTGTGACTTGTCGTTTGGCCGGAGTCGCCGGCCAATTGCTGTACCGCTTGATGTTGGCTGAGAAAAACCTGGCCACTGAGTTGTTGCAAAAAATGGCTGCGTTGCAGCGCATCCATTACCGGGCCTTTGACCTCTGACAAGTGAAGCTTCAGGCCTTGGTCTTTTAGCCGGGCATTGATGGACTCCAGGGCCTCCAGGGCGCTGAGGTCAATCTCGTTGACGGCGGTGCACATCAGAATCACGTGCTCCACCAGCGGCATGTCCTCCAGCAGCTCGTAGACCCGGTCCTCGATATAACTGGCATTGGCAAAGTACAGACTCTCGTCGATCCGCAGCGAAAGAATATTGCTGTGGGTGATCACCTTGTGACGATTGACGTTGCGGTAGTGCTCAGTGCCGGGGACTTCGCCCACCACTGCCATATGGGGTTTGGAGGTCTTGTAGAGGTGCAGCATCAGTGATGCCAGCACACCGCAGGCCACCCCGGTTTCGACACCCATTGTCAGGGTGACCAAAATGGTGGTGGCTACCGCGACAAAATCCGATTTGCCGTAGGTCCAGCTGCGCTTGAGAATGGAGAAATCCACCAGCGACAGCACTGCCACAATGATGGTGGCCGCCAGCGTGGCTTTGGGCAGGTAGGCCAGGTAGGGGGTGAACACCATGGCGGCCAGGGCGATGCCCACCGCGGTAAACATACCGGCCGCCGGTGTAACGGCGCCGGCATCGAAATTAACCACCGAGCGGGCAAAGCCCCCGGTCACCGGGTAGCCCCCACTCACTGATGCCGCCAGGTTGGCGGCGCCGAGACCGATTAACTCCTGATCGGTAGAGATTTTCTGGCGGCGCTTGGCAGCCAGGGTGTGGCCTACCGACACCGACTCCACAAAGCCGATGATGGAGATAAAAATGGCCGAGACCAGCAGCTCTTTCCAGGCCGGGTTGGCCAATTCCGGAAAGGTCAGGCTGGGCAGGCCGGTGGGCACCTGGCCCACCAGTGACACATTCTTGTCACCCAGCGCCCACAGGTAGGCAACGACACTGGTGGCGACAACCCCGAATACTGGCCCGGTTTTGGACAGCATACTGGCGGCATAATCGGAGAGGCCCATTTTGACTAACAATGGCTTTAAGCCGCTGCGAACCCAAAATAAAAACGCCACTACCGGTATACCCACTGCCAGGGTATAGAGGTTGGTGTCGTCGATATGCTCGAACAGGCTGATCAACAGTGCCAGCAAGTTTTCACCGTGGGCCTGGATGCCGAGAATATGCTTGAGCTGACTAAAGGCGATAATAATGCCGGAGGCGGTAATGAACCCGGCAATGACGGGGTGAGAGAGAAAGTTGGCCAAAAAGCCCATTCTCAATATCCCCATCAACAGCAGGAAGGCGCCCGACATCATCGCCAGCAGCAGCGCGGCGGCGATGTAGTCAACGCTACCGGCGCTGGCAATGCTGCCGATGGCAGAGGCGGTCATCAGCGACACCACTGCCACCGGGCCCACCGACAAGGTGCGACTGGTACCAAAGATGCCGTAGGCAATCAGCGGCAGGATACTGGCGTACAAGCCCATCTCAGCCGGCAGGCCCGCCAGTAACGCATAAGCCAGTGACTGGGGGATCAGCATAATGGTCACGATAACCGCCGCCAGCAGGTCACTGACCAGTGACTGGCGGTCGTAGTCGCGCCCCCAATCGAGGATGGGGAGGTAACGCTTCAGCCTATCCATAAAGTCGCGGTGCCCTTTTGCTGGTTTACTGATCGTCGATGACGGGCTGTGCCATCCACTCTTTACCTTTCAGCATGCCTTTCCAGTAGATGGGTGGCAGCATTTTCTCTTTGAGGAACCACGCCATCCAGCTGGGTTTGGTGCCGTCCAGCAGCCAGGTGGGGAAGCTGGGTAGCAGCTTGCCACCGTAGCCAAATTCCGCCAGTACGATTTTGCCCCGCTCGACGGTGAGCGGGCAGGAGCCATAGCCGTTGTAGTGAGCAACGCCGCGGCCCTTACCCATATCGTAGAGGATATTGTTGGCCACAATGGGCGCCTGCATCCGCGCCGCAGCGGCAGTTTTGGCGTTGGGGGCATTCATTGCATCCCCCAGCGACCAGATATTGTCGTACTTTTTATGGCGCAGGGTGGTTTGGTCCACATCGACCCAGCCGGCATCGTCGGCCAAGGGGCTGCTGCGAATAAAGTCCGGCGCCGTTTGCGGTGGCACCACATGAATCATGTCGAACTCCCGCTCCACAGTATGGCTGTTGCCCTCGCCATCGGTGGCTTCAAAAGTCGCTACCTTGCGGGGGCCGTCGATTTTGGTCAGCTTGTGGTTGAAGTTAAGTGCGGCCTGGTAGCGCTCTACGTACTTCATCAGAGCGGGTACGTATTCCTTGACGCCAAATAACACCGCTCCGGCGTTATAGAATTCGATGTCGATATCGTCGATACGACCCTGTTGGCGCCAGTAATCGCCAGACAGGTACATCGCCTTTTGTGGCGCGCCGGCGCATTTGATGGGCATGGGCGGTTGGGTAAACAGTGCGCGTCCAGACTTCAGGTTTTGCACCAGCTCCCAGGTGTAGGGAGCGAGGTCGTAGCGGTAGTTGGAGGTGACGCCGTTTTGCCCCAGAGTATCCACCAAGCCTTCGATGCCGTCCCAGTTCAATTTTAAACCGGGGGCTACTACCAGGCGTTGATAGCGAATCAACCGGCAGCCTTCCAGGATTACCGTGTCGCGATCGGGATCAAAGGCGGCAACGGCTGCCTTGATCCAGTCCACCCCTTGGGGAATCAGCGACGCCATGGTGCGGGCTGTTTGCTCGGGCCGGAAGATGCCGCCTCCCACCATGGTCCAGCCGGGCTGGTAGTAGTGAACGTCGGCGGGATCGATAATGGCGATGGACATGGCATGGTTGCGCTTTTTTAAGCTCGCCGCGGTGGCGATACCGGCGGCACCCGCGCCCACGATCACCACATCGTAGCTGGCCAAATCCCGGCCCCCTTCGGCTTGTCCGGCGATGCGTGCGGCGACCCCACTCATGTCGTAGCCCGCCTTTCTGGCGGCACTGACGATCTCGCTGAGTGGTTGTTTGTCGCCCTGGGATAGTGCCCACAGGGTAGTAGAGCGCATACCGCTGCGGCAGTAAGCGTGTACCGGCTCAGTGGTTTCGTCCAGTACTTTGCCAAAGGCCTCGGCGTCACCGTCCTCCACTCTGCCGGATACCACTGGTAGATAGTGGCACTGCATGCCGTGCTTTTCCGCTTCGGTTTGAATCTCGGTGAAGCTGCACTGGTCGTTGCCTTCGCCATCGGGGCGGTTGCAAATCAATACCTTGACACCTTGCTCTGCCAAGGCGGCGACATCGGTCGCGGACAGTTGGCCGGATACAGTCAGTTTGTCATCTAAGCGCTTAAATTCCACGGTCATCTCCTCGCGACTTACAACAGGTTGAGGGGCAGTTTCAGATACACGGTGCCATTGTCTTCGGCGTCGGGTAGGTGACCGGCACGCATATTGACCTGCAGTGAGGGCAGGATCAGACGCGGCATATCCAGAGTGGCGTCCCGGGCCTCGCGCATTTCCACAAAGGCGTTTTCGTCAATGCCGTTGTGAACGTGGATGTTGCTCTCTTTTTCCGCTTTGACTGTGGTGAGGTATTCCAGCTCCCTGCCGCCGGGCTGGTAGTCGTGGCACATAAATAGCCGGGTCTCGTCCGGCAGAGACAGCACCCGCTGAATGGACTGATACAGTACCCGGGCGTCGCCACCCGGGAAGTCGGCCCGGGCGGTACCGCCGTCGGGCATAAACAGGGTGTCGCCGACAAAGGCTGCATCGCCCATCACATGGGTCATGCAGGCGGGGGTGTGGCCGGGGGTGTGGATGGCGTGGCAGACCAGCTCGCCCACCCGATATTCGTCGCCGTCATTAAACAGGGCGTCGAACTGGGAACCGTCCCGGGCAAACTCAGTGCCGGCGTTAAAGATCTTGCCGAAGGTCTCCTGCACCACGGTGATGTTGGCACCGATGCCGATTTTGCCGCCCAGCTTCTCCTGAATGTAGGGGGCGGCAGAGAGGTGATCGGCATGGACATGGGTCTCAATCAGCCACTCCAGTTTGAGGTCGTGTTCCGTGATGAACTCGATAATCTTGTCGGCGCCGGCCAGGCTGGTTCGGCCTGCGGCGTAGTCAATTTCCATCACTGAATCCACCACCGCGCAGGCCTGGCTGGCAGGGTCTTTGACGACGTAGGAAAAGGTATTGGTGTCCTCGTCGAAAAACGGTGTCACTTCGGGGCGTTGTGTCATGTTGACGCTAAACGAGATCGGCTTGTTCATGCTGGCATCCTCCGGATCTTGAATGGCTATTCATGGCTATCGAGACATGAATAACTTTTCATATGCATTTTAAGAATAAACATATTCTGTAATTGTAGGTACAAAAGCCGTGCCAGCTTTGTTGGCCTCAATGGCAAGGAATTAACACATTGTTTTATATAGATTATTTTTGAATTCTTGGAATGGGATCGATATTTTTGTCATTGGAGTGTGCCAGTTATGGCATATGTCTTTGCCAAATTTGACAATCACCCGGTGGTGAATGGGGAGGGAATGGTGGCGTTTGAGTCGCTATCGGGTTTGCCGCTGGTCTTGTGGGCAGGGGGTTAGCTGTATTTGCTGAGTAGACCGGTGATATGGCGGATTTGATTTTCTACCTCTGCGGCAGGCTTGCCGCTGGAGTTACACAGTTCCTGCTCCATGGCGCAGGCCATCGTCTCGAAGAAGGCCTTGTCCAGGGCCCGGCGGGCGGCGGCCAATTGCTGGGCCACCGGCTCACAGTCCTGCTCTTCCTCCATCATGCGCTGGATGCCGCGCAATTGGCCCTCTACTCGGCTGAGGCGGCTAATCAGCGCCTTGCGTTTTTTGTCCCAGTTGCTATCCACCAATGGCGCCCCGCAGTGATGCTATCTGGCGCCAAGTATACACGCTGGGCTGCCGGGATGGCTCTCCCGGCCGCCGGCGAGGGCTGCGCTAGTCGTAGCGCAACTCGGTGGCCTTGCCGTGAAAGATTTTGTACACAAAGATGGTGTAGGCAAGGATCATCGGCAGGGTCAGCACCACACCCACCAGCGTAAACAGCAGCGAACTCACCGAGGCGGAGGCGTCCCAGATGGTCATTTGGCCAATGATAATGTTGGGGAACAGGCTGTAGGCCAAGCCCAGGCTGGCCAGCACGCAGATCGCTACAGTGAGTACATACAATAGCCAACCCCGGCCCCGGTAAATCCAGTTGTCCCGCTGCAATAGATAGACGATGCCGCCAAAGCAGGCCGCAGAGAGCAGCGGAATCGGTGCCAGCATCAGCATGTTGGGCCAGGTGAACCACTTGTCGGCAATCACTTCACTGACCACCGGTGTGGCCAGCGAGACCATCAGCAGCCCCAGACCCATGGGCCAGATTGCCTTGCGGGCCCAGTTGATGGATTTGGTCAGTAGCTCGCCTTCGGTTTTCATCAGCAACCAACCGCAGCCAAGGATCAGATAGAGAGCAGGCAGAGTCAGTGCGATCAGTGCCGAGAACAGCAGGTTGGTGCCACCTGGCTCCAGGCCAGTGACGTAGGAACCCAGCATCCAGCCCTGGGCTGTGGAGGCGATTAATGAGCCCAGAAAAAAGGCCTTGTTCCACAAGCCCTTGCGATGGTCGCCGGCTTTCACCCGCAGGTCAAAGGCCACGCCCCGCAAAATCAGCCCCATCAGCATGATGGTGACCGGCAGGTAGAGAGCAGTCAGCACAATGCCGTGGGCCAGAGGGAAGGCGATCAACAGAATGCCGACGCCCAGCACGATCCAGGTTTCGTTGGCATCCCAAAACGGGCCAATGGAGGCCACCATGAGGTCTTTTTCCTGCTCGTTGGCCAGGGGCATCAGCATGCCCACCCCCAGGTCATAGCCATCCAAAATAACGTAGATCAGCAGTGCCAGGCCCATTGCGGCCATATAGATAATCGGTAACCAGTACGCCAGATCCATGATTAGGCCTCCCCGTTGGCAGTGTTGGAGTTACGCGGTTTGTTAAAGGCTACCGGCCCCATGGCCAGCGAGCCCGCCGGTTTATTAGCCAAATTGCGCAGGGCGCCGATGTAGGAAGCCAGCAAGAATACATAGAGCAGGATGTAGCCGAACAACGTGCCGCCGACGGTGGCCTGGCTGTGGTCGGCCACCACCTCCTTGACGGTGATCAGGCCGTCGACAATCCACGGCTGACGACCTATTTCAGTGACATACCAGCCGGCCAGTACCGCGATCCAGCCCGAGAAGGTCATGGCAGATAGCGCCGCCAATACCGCGCGGGTGGGCTCGCGGCCGCCCCGCATGGCCCAGGCTGCCCACCAGCTCACCAGTACCATCAGGCCGCCTATGGCTAGCATCACCCGGAAGGACCAAAACACAATCGGCACCGGTGGGTGTTCGCCGACGAATTCGTTGAGGCCTTTGACCTCGCCTTCCAGCTCGTGGGTCAGTATCAGGCTGGCGGCGTAGGGCACTTCAATGGCGTAGCGGTTGCTGCGGCTGTCTTCGTCGGGCAGGGCAAATACGGTAAAGGGCGCGCCCTGTTCGGTTTCCCAGATTGCCTCCATGGCGGCGACCTTGGCGGGTTGATGCTCCAGGGTATTCAGGCCGTGTAGGTCGCCGATAAAAATCTGTAACGGCGCCAGAATCGCTGCCACCACAATGCCGGTGCGCATGATCTTCCAGGTCGCCGGGCCATCGACATTTTTCAGCGCCCGCCACGCGCTGACCCCGGCCACCAGGAAGGCGGTAGTCAGCAGCGAAGCCACCAGCATATGGAAGAAGCGGTAGGGGAAGGAGGGGTTAAAAATCACCGCCCACCAGCTTTCAACCATCACCACGCCATCTTCCATGTAATGGCCGGCGGGGGTTTGCATCCAGGAGTTGAGACTGAGGATCCAAAAGGCCGACAGCGTGGTGCCGAAAGCGACCAAGAAGGCACTGATTAAGTGAACTTTATTGGAGACCCGGTCGCGGCCAAACAGCATGATGCCGAGGAAGGAGGCCTCCAGAAAAAATGCGCTGAGCACTTCGTAACCCAGCAGCGGGCCAGCGACGTTGCCGGCTTTCTCCATAAAGCCCGGCCAGTTGGTGCCGAACTGAAAACTCATGGTGATCCCTGACACCACTCCCATGGCAAAGGTGAGAGCAAAGACCTTTACCCAGAAGTAATAGGCGTACTCCCAGGCCTTGTCGCCGGTCTGGGTATAGCGCAGACGAAAATACAGCAGCAACCACCCCAGACCAATGGAGATGGCCGGAAACAGAATATGAAAACTGATATTGGTCGCAAATTGGATGCGGGCTAGGACGAAGGGATCGAATTCCATTGAGGCCTCACTATATTTCGGTTTGAAATAAAGTTATTTCAAAAAATGCTAAATAGCACTTGAGCAAGCTATGTGCCATCTGGATCTCTCGCTTGGCTTCGCGCTAACTTACTGAATAAGCTACAAAAATATGCACCTGTAAATAGCACTTTAGGAGCGGTACTCGCAGTAGCGGGCAAGCTCTGTCAATATTGACAAGTCTTCCTGACAAAAATGGCAAAAACAATGGGACAAAACGACCACCCTTCAGGTTCAGTGGCTGATACGCCGCCCTCCCTGGACAGCTTCGATTTCACATCTCTGCTGGATACCCTGGAGCATCCCGCCATTTTGCTGTCGCCAAGCTATCGCATTTTGGCCAGCAACAAGTTGTATCGCGATGCTTTTGGCGACCTTGACGCCGGAGACTATTGCTATCGAGTATCCCATGGTTACGACCGGCCTTGCGACCAGGCCGGGGAGAGTTGCCCCCTCCAGGCTTGCCAGCACTCCCACGATAGAGAGCGGGTGTTGCATATTCATAATACGCCGCGGGGCCGCGAACACGTCGATGTCGAGATGATTCCCATCAAGGACGAGCACGGTGTGCTTCGTTATTTCATCGAGATGATGAAGCAGGTGACCATCGCCAGCGCCGAGATAAACAGCGAGCAGATGGTGGGGCGCAGTGCCGCATTCACCGATATGCTGGAGCTCATCAATTTAGTGGCACCCAGAGAAACGTCGGTGTTGCTGCTGGGGGAGTCGGGAACCGGCAAGGAACTCGCCGCCAAAGCGCTTCACGATGCCAGTGCCCGGGCCGGCAAGGCGATGATCACTGTGGAATGTGCGGGCCTGACCGAAACGCTGTTTGAAAGTGAGTTGTTCGGCCATGTAAAAGGGGCCTTTACCGGCGCAACGCAGAATAAGCCCGGATTATTGGAGACCGCCCACGGTGGCACCTTGTTTTTAGATGAAATTGGCGATGTACCGCTGGGTATGCAGGTAAAGTTGCTCCGCTTGCTGGAGACCGGCACCTATCGGGCGGTGGGTAGTACCCAGATAAAACGGGCTGACTTCCGTTTGGTGTGTGCCACCAATAAAAATTTGCCAGGCCTGATCGATAGCGGTGAGTTTCGTGAAGACCTCTACTACCGAATTAATGCCTTTCCCATTGAGCTTCCACCGTTGCGGGAGCGTCAGGGTGACATCGCGCTGATCGCGGAGTCGCTGCTGAGTAAACTGTCCAGCAAGCAGCGCTATCGCCTGACAGAAAGTGCGGTACAACGCCTAAAGCAGGAAACCTTTCCCGGCAATATTCGTGAACTTCGCAATATCCTCGAGCGAGCGACGATCTTTGCCCCTTCCAATGTTATCGACGACAAAGTGCTACAGCGTTGCCTGGCGGGGCAATCTACACCCATCAATCGGCGTGACCCCTTTGAGTGGACGGACCTGAAAACTCAGGAGCTGAGGTATCTGCGGGACTTGCTGGTGCACTGTCAGGGTGATAAAGAGCGGGCCGCAGAGATTGCCGGCATTAGCGTGCGCTCGTTGTATCGCAAGCTGGAGCTGACGCCCTAAGGCGCGCCTGGGCCCAGTGGATGTGAAACTCTGTGTGCCAAACTTGTCCATGCGAGCCGTGTCACTTGCTCCCCCCTGAAATTCTGGCCGCAAAGCGCCGGTTTTGCGGCAATTGCGATTGCCATACCCTGCCCCTGCGCCTACCTTTAACCTCCTAAGAATTTGTAACAAGACAATAAGACACATAAATAAAGGTATGCGTCATGAGCTACACCCCGTTAAAAAAAATCTTTCAGCCTTGCCTGTTGGCACTCGGCGTGGCCAGTGCAGGAGCGGCAGTTAATGCCCAAGAGTCCAGCCAGGACACAGTTGCACCCAAACGAGTCTTAGAGCTAGAGGAAGTTACTGTAACGGCGCAGCGCCGGGAAGAGAGCGCTCAGGATGTGGCGATATCTGTCACTGTCTTTGACCAGGAACAGATCGCCAATGCCAACATGACTAACTCGGGCGATCTGGCGACCTATACCCCGTCGCTGTCGGTGAACACTCGCTTTGGTAATGAGAACACCTCATTTGCGATCCGCGGCTTTACCCAGTCCCTGCGGACCACGGCGTCGGTAGCGACCTACTTTGCTGAGGTTGTGGCACCTAGAGGGCAGACCTCGCAGACCTCCGGGGACGGTGCCGGCCCCGGTACGCTGTTTGACCTGGAGAATGTACAGGTTCTAAAGGGGCCTCAGGGCACCCTGTTCGGCCGCAATACCACCGGTGGTGCGGTGTTGTTGGTGCCCAACAAGCCAACCGATCTGGTTGAGGGCTATGTTGAATACACAAACGGCGATATTGGTACCGAGCGCCTGCAGGCAGTGGTGAATGTCCCGGTCAGTGATAACTTCAAGTTGCGGCTGGGTTTTGACAGTAACGAGCGGGATGGTCACCTGAACAATGTTACCGATATCGGTGCCAGCTCACTGGGGGATACCGACTACGTTGCCGGCCGTGTCAGTGTGTTGTGGGACATCACCGATAGGCTGGAAAACTACACCATCTTTACCTACACCGACTCGGAGTCCAACGGCTATACCTCTCAGTTGTTCGACTGTAATACCAATGCCAGCCCGGCCGATAACCCTTTCTTCATCTTTACCGGGCCCGCCTGTCAGAACCAATTGGCGCAGCAGGAGGCCAACGGTCAGGACGGCTTTTACGATTTGGTGAGCACGGTGAATACTCCCATCACCACTATCGAAGAATTCCGGGTCATCAACACTACCACCTGGGAGATCAATGAAAACCTGATTCTGAAAAATATCGCCGCCTATGCCCATCTGGAAACGGTCAACGGCTCCGATATCTTTGGTACCCAGTTTTCAGAAACCGCAGCGGGTCTATCGCTCGGCGTTCCGGTATTGGAACTGGTACCCAACCTTTTGGATAGCTTGGGTTTAAATAACTTGGCGATTTTGCCCTCTTTGGCCGACCCCAACCGAGAGTTTGCCGTTGGTGTGTCCACCATTAATCGCAACTTCCCGGTGACCAGCCAGGAAACCTTTGTTGAGGAAATTCAGCTGCAGGGGATGGCGATGGAAGGCCGGATGATTTGGCAGGGTGGCCTCTATTATGAGACTAGCCAACCGGACGGTTTCTCGGGGAATAACTCTGCCTCCTTCCTGTCTTGTGAGCTCAGTACCATTGAAGGTAACGATCCTAGTGAGTACAACTGTATGGATCCCCTTGGCGGCCTGCTTGGCGGGGTGTTGGTGCAGGAGTATCAGACTGAATACCTCAACCAGGCGGTCTATGCTCAGGCAACCTACGATTTCCTGGATTCTCTGAGCGGTACACTGGGTCTGCGCTATACCCGGGACGAAACCGAGGGTTTCGGCATTAAAACCCGTCACACCTTTATTCTCGACCAAGCTCAGGCGCCCATCGTCACCAAATCTCGTCCCAAAGTGGAGAGCGAAGCCCCCACCGGTATGCTGGAGTTAAACTACCGGCCACTGGAAAACGTGATGACCTACGCCAAGTACACCCGGGGCTATCGTCAAGGCAGCGTTAACCTTGCCGCCGACCCAGGCCTGGATACTCACGATTACGAGACTGTGGATACCTACGAGATCGGCGCTAAAACATCGTTTGGCGGGCCGATTCCAGGGCGCTTTAATATCTCGGCCTTCTACAACGAGCTGACCGATATGCAGTTGCAGAATGGCTATATCTCCTCCACCGCTGGTCCAACAACGGCCATTACCAATGCCGGTGAGGCGGAAATTCAGGGCTTTGAGATTGAGTCCTTCCTGCGCGTGTCGGAGTCATTGTCTCTTAATTTGTCCTATTCCTTCTTGGATACGGAGCTGCTGAAACAGGGTACGGTGAGCCCCGAGACGATCGCCGCTGCAGTGACCGAGGCCTCCGGCAACCCAATTTCCGGGCAGTTGGCTGGTGCGACTTTTGTGCCGATTGCCGATGTGGGCGATGAATTGCCCTTCTCGCCCGAGCAATCCATTGTGGCATCGCTGAATTACCTGGTGCCCGTCCCTGGCGAGTGGGGGGTTGTTAACCTTGGCGCGACCTATGTTTACACGGGCGAGCAGCGTGCAGCGGCATCCAGCGCCACGCCTCATGCCATTCTGCCGGACTACGAGCTCCTCAACCTCAATGCCAGCTGGCTGGGAATTATGGGCTCCAATTTCGAGCTAACGGTGTTTGGCACCAACGTTCTTGAAGAGGAATACCTGACCTACGTGAGCGGCGTCTACAACACCCTGAGTTTTGAAACTCGACAGGTGGGCCTGCCAAAGCTGATCGGTGCGCGGCTGCGCTACAACTTCGGCGGGTAGTCGCCGACGCGTTCGCTGCAAAGCCCACCCATCGCGGTGGGCTTTTTTTTGCGCGTTATTTGGATATTTGCGCCTCTGCCAAGATCGTCGGCAATCGGTATAATCTTCAGCCCATTGCTAACAGAGACAAACACGGGCTCGATATGCGTATTGCTTCCTGGAACGTCAATGGCGTCCGCGCTGTAATGAAAAAAGACTTTGTGCAGTCTCTGCACACTCTGGGGGCAGATATTCTCTGCCTCCAAGAAACCAAAGCTCAAGACGATCAAGTGGTCGCCGCTCTGGAAGGGGTAGAGGGCTATCACGTTTACAGCAATTCTGCTGAGCGCAAAGGTTATTCCGGGGTGGCGATTTTGAGCAAAGTAGAGCCCATCCAGGTCTTTGCCGATATCGGTATCGAGGAACACGATACGGAGGGGCGAGTGTTAACGGCGGAGTTTGACGACTTTTATCTGGTCACGGTTTACACCCCCAACTCAGGCAATGAGCTGGTGCGCTTACCCTACCGGGAAACCTGGGACCGGGATTTTCTCGCTTTTGTGAAGGGCCTGGAAAAGACCAAGCCGGTGTTGATGTGCGGGGACTTTAACGTTGCCCACACCGATATCGATATTGCCCGCCCCAAGCCCAACTACAACAAAAGCGCCGGTTATACTCAAAAAGAAATCGACGGCATGGACAACATTGTGGGGGCCGGGTTTGTCGATACCTTCCGGCACTTACATCCCGATGAGGTTAAATACAGCTGGTGGAGCTACCGGGCCGGTGCGAGGGCTAAAAACGTCGGCTGGCGCATTGATTACTTCCTGGCGAGTGAAGCACTGGTTAACAAGCGGATAAAAGCCGCCGACATCTGGAACGACATATTTGGCTCAGATCACTGCCCGGTCAGTGTCGATCTAGCCTGAGGCCACTTAACTCTCTCTGTGAGCCGGGTCATCACCCTTGGCGCCCTTGAGAAACGCACAAATTAGACCGGCCCCGAGTAGCTGAATACACAGTATCGTGAGTAATATTGTCACAGTTTTGCCCCATCTCGCACAGGCTGCGATGTGTTTATTGTGATTAGGGTCGCCTGTAAAAACGACGCCATAGCAATGTACGGGCCGAGACGATGGATTGGATCAGTTTAGCCACACAGAGGAAGAAGCCGTTATGATGATGGTTCGATATGGCTTGTTGGCCCTGTTTTCCCTAGTGCTGTTGGCCTGTGGCCACGGGTTTGAAGGCACCTACACCTCGACGGCGGGGTCCAGTAACGAGTTTCTCAACGAGTTCGCCGGTATGGCCGCTGGTGAGACGATTGTTATTGGCGACGACTTCATCGAGTCCCGTGGCGAACGGACGGTATTCGATGCCATTTTCCTGCGGGAATCCGGTGGCGAGCGCTATTTGGTATTCGAGAGTGATGGCGAGGAAGAAGCGTGGCGAGTGGTGGACGATCACACTCTGCGCAAGGGCGGTGACTTTATTAATTTAACCCTGACCCGGGTTGAGGAGTAGTTGACCCCGATGCTACTTCAGCCTGTAGAGTCACGCTCTTTTGGCCGTTGGAGGTGTCTGAGTTATGGATCCAGAATTTTGGCACGCGCGTTGGGCAGCAGGGGAGATTGGTTTCCATGAGGGCGAAGCCAACCCCCTGCTTCAACGCTACCTATCGCGGCTGGAGCTAGCGCCAAACAGCCGTATATTTGTCCCTCTATGCGGCAAAACCCGCGATATCGCCTGGCTTCGGCAACAGGGTCACCGGGTGGTGGGTGCAGAGTTAAACCAGAGCGCTGTGGAGGCGCTGTTTGCTGAAATGGGCATCGTCCCGGAAATTAGGTCCCTGGGTGAACTCAAGCACTACCGCGGGCCGGGTTTGGATATTTATCAGGGCGATATATTTGCCCTGGACAAAGCGACGCTGGGGGCTGTGGATGCGATCTACGATCGCGCGGCTTTGGTCGCATTGCCCGAGCCGCTTCGTCGCCAGTATTTGCAGCACCTCAGAGTCATTAGTGACAGCGCACCTAAACTGCTGATTACCTTTGCCTACGATCAAAGCCAGATGGACGGGCCGCCTTTTTCTATCCCTGAACAGGCGGTGACGCGCTACTATAGCGACCACTATCGGACCACTTTGCTGGAAAGCCGGCCGGTAGCCGGGGGCTTGAAGGGGCAGGTAGATGCCCAGGAAGCGATCTGGTTACTGAACTAAGGGGTCCTTCAGCGCCATCGGCGCTGAGCCCATTCTTACTACTGGCACGTGTCGTCAATGAAGGTCGTTGCCACCCGGGTGCGCTGAAACTGTAATGATTTGTGGTGTAGGCTTGACCTCAAGTTAGCTTGAGCTATTAGACTTCCCTTCGCACCTGATAACTCGCCTCTTCCCGCCAATTAATTAAGGAACCTTGAGCATGAAAGCCCACCGCTGGTTGATTACCCTAACCGTATGTCTGCTGTTGTTCGCAGTGCTGGCCGGTTACAAGTACACCCAGATTCAGGCCGCTATTGCCTTTGGCGAATCCTTCCCCGAACCCTCCGAGTCGGTACAGACGATAGTGGTGGAAGAGGGGCCCATCCAGCATTTTGCTCGCACCATTGGTGAGGTGGTGGCGCCCGAGCAAATGATGCTGCGCAACGAGTTGGCAGGCAGATTGACCGCCGTAAATATGGTGTCCGGTCAAGCGGTAGAAAAAGGACAAGTGCTGGTACAGCAGGCCATTGCGGATGATCGAGCTCGCCTTAATGCGGCCCAGGCCAACGCCCGCCTTGCGGAGCTTAAATTGACCCGAATGCAGCGCCTGCTAAAAACCAATACCACCAGTCAGGACAACGTCGATCAGGCTCAGGCTGAATACGATATGGCGGCGGCGACGGTCGCCGAATTAAAGGCGGTTATTGCCAAGAAAACCCTGGTGGCGCCCTTCGACGCCAGAGTGGGGCTACACGATCTTGAGCCCGGTGAATATCTGGATGCCAATACCGAGCTGGTAGAGCTGGTGGGGCTCAGCGACTATCTGTGGGTAGACTTTAACCTGCCCTTGGCTCAGGGTAGCGCCGCCATTGGCGACAAGGTAAAAATAAAACTACCCAAGCCCGCTACCGGTGAGGTCGATGCGGTAGTGATTGCCAAGAGCCCGGCGCTGTCAGCCCAATCCCGCAACCTGCGATACCGAGCTAAGGTGAGCGCAGCCGCGGATATTCCCCCCAATGCCGTGGTGGATGTGCTGGTCCCCACTGGTAACCGAGTCGGCATTGAGGTTCCCACCCCCGCGGTACTGAGAGATCAAATTGGCAGCTACGTGTTTAAACTGGCTGCCGAAGAGGAGGGGCAGGGCTACCGGGCCCAACGGCAATCGATAAAGCTGGGCCGGGAACGGAACCAAAAAATCAGTGTGCTCGAGGGGCTGGAGCCGGGCATGCTGATCGCCACAGACGGTGCCTTTAAGCTGCATCATGGCATGTTGGCCTACGTACGCACACGCCAGCAATCCGCTGAGGATGTGCCCGCCAACTCCGCTCATGACGGGGAGGCCAATGATGAGTAATGCCAAGCCCAGCCTAACCGATATTTTTGTTACCCGACCGGTACTGGCGGTGGTTATATCACTGGTGCTGGTCATTGCCGGGGTAAAAGCCGCGGATGAAATCCCGGTACTTGAGTATCCCCAAATTGAAAGTTCTTCGCTGGTAATCAGTACGGTCTATGTCGGTGCCTCCGCCAAAACCGTGCAGGGATTTATTACCGACCCCATTGAGCGGGTAGCCTCCACCGTACCTGGGGTGGATTATGTCGATTCCCGTTCCCTGGCCGGCTCAAGTACGGTGACGGTGTGGCTTAAACTTAATGAAGACAGCACCGCCGCCTTGGCCGAGTTAAATTCTCGGCTCAGTCAAATCCGCTTTGAATTGCCAGCGGGTGCAGAAGACCCGTCGGTAACTGTGCAGCGCGCCGACCGTTCGGGCGCGTTGTTTTATCTGGATGTCGTTACCGAAAGTTTCTCTAGGGCCGAGGTGACCGACTATTTGCGGCGCTTTGTCACCCCGGAGATGTCCTCCATTGAGGGGGTGCAACGGATTGGAATCGAGGGTGGCCGCAACCCGGCGATGCGTCTGTGGATAGATCCCGAGGCGATGGCCGCGTTTAACATCAGCGCCCAGGACCTGCGTGCCGCGCTTAATGCCAACAACGTGATTGCTACCATCGGCCAGAGTGAAAACGCCGCTCAACGCATCAACCTGTTGACTAATACCACCATGCAGACGGTGGCGGATTTCGAAAACCTTATTGTGCGCAGAGCCGAGGATGGCTCGTTGGTGCGCTTGCAAGACATTGCCCGGGTGGGCCTCGGTGAAGAGGAAGGGGAGCTGATTGCCCGCTACAGTCAGCAGGATGCGGTGTATCTCTCCGTTTGGCCACTGCCGGGTGCCAACGAAATTGCCATAGGTGACGACCTCTATGTCCTCCTGGATGAATTGAATGGCCAGCTGCCGGAGGGCATGCAAATCCGCGCCGCCTACGACGGTACACTGTATATGCGGGACGCCATTCGGGAGATTTTCACCACTCTGGCGGAGACCATTATCCTGGTGGGCTTGGTGGTATTGGCGCTGATGGGCTCGGTGCGTACCGCCTTGGTGCCACTGGTAACCATCCCTATCTCACTGCTGGGCGCGGTGGCGGCCATTACCCTAATGGGCTTCTCTCTCAACCTGTTGACCATCCTTGCCATTGTTTTGGCGGTGGGCCTGGTGGTGGACGACGCCATCGTCGTCGTGGAAAACGTATCCCGCTATATGCGTGAGGGCAAAAGCCGTATCCAGGCGGCACTGGCCTCGTCCCGACAGTTGTTTTCCCCCATCATTGGTATGACCGTGACGCTGGCGGCGGTGTATGCGCCCATCGGATTTTTGTCGGGCTTAACCGGGGTACTGTTTAAAGAGTTCGCCTTTACCCTGTCGGTGGCGGTGCTGATCTCTGGGGTGGTGGCACTGACTTTATCACCCATCATGAGCGCCTATGCCAACCCCGAAGGGGGGCGAGAAGGCGCGATGACCCAGTGGGTTAACCAGCGCTTTGACAACCTTCATCATCGCTATGGCCGGGTGCTGACCCGGGTGTTGGAGTGGCGTTGGCAAATCTTGTTTGGCGGTTTGTTTATCGCCCTTCTAACCGTACCTTTTTACCTGTTTTCCCAGAAGGAATTGGCGCCCATTGAGGATCAGAGTTCCATCAATATCATTATTGATTCGCCAGCCACGGCCTCCCTGGATTACACCGAAAACTATATGCACGATGCCATTAGCATTCTCCAGCAAACACCGGGGGTGCAATATATTTGGCAGGTGGTGAGGGCCAACAGCGGTTTTGGCGGCATCATTTTTAACAACATTGATGAGCGCGCGCAAAGCGTTCACGAACTGCTGCCCCAGGTCTATCAATCGGCATCGCAAATCACCGGTTTGCGGGTATTCCCCATGCTGTTCCCGGCGCTGCCCTCGGCGGGTCAGTTTGATGTGGAGATGGTGGTGCAGTCCTCTGACGATCCCAGTGAGATGAAACAGTACGCCGACCAACTGGTTGCTGCCGGTTACCAGAGCGGCAAGTTCATGTTTGTGGATACGGATCTCAAGACTGATATGCCCGAGGTGCGCTTTATTCTCGACCGGGAGCGCGTTGCCGACCTGGGTATGGACCTGGCGTCAGTCAGCCAGCAGTTGGGAACACTTTTGTCCGGCAACTATGTCAATCGTTTTAATCTGGACGGCAAGGCCTATCAGGTGATTCCCATGGTGGAAGGGCAAGATCGAGCCAACCCCGAGGCGTTGATGGACATGCTGTTGCGTACTCCCAATGGCGAGCTGGTGCCGGTGTCCGCCGTGGCCTCATTGGATTACACCGTGGCGCCGCGGGTGTTGGGTAAGTTTCAGCAGAAAAATGCTTTCAGGGTTATGGGCGGGGTGCAGCCCGGTACCACCAAGGAGCAGGGCCTGGCGACCTTAGAGAAGGCGGCGGCGGAGATACTGCCCAAGGGCTACAGCATCAATTACGCCGGTGAGTCCCGGCAAATTCGCAAAGAGGGAAGCACGCTGGTGGGCATCCTGGGCATTGCCCTGTTGTTTGTCTATTTTGTGTTGGCGGTGCAGTTCAACAGCTTTAGAGATCCGCTGGTGGTGTTGTTGGGATCGGTTCCCCTGGCACTGGCCGGCGCGCTATTGATCCCCTTCTTGGGGCTTACCACCGTCAATATCTATTCCCAGATTGGCTTTATCACTCTGGTGGGGCTGGTAGCGAAAAACGGAATTTTGATTGTTGAGTTTGCTAACCACCTGCAAAGTGAAGGTATTAGTAAATTGCGCGCCATTCAGGGCGCGGCGGAGACCCGTCTGCGACCGGTACTGATGACCACGGCAGCCACCGTGCTGGGTCACTTTCCGCTGGTACTGGTGACCGGCGCCGGTGCCGAAGCGCGCAACAGTATTGGTATCGTCCTGGTAGTGGGAATGATCATCGGCACACTGTTTACCCTGTTTGTCCTGCCCTGTTTGTATCTGGTGCTGGCCCGTGAACACAGTGCGTCCGAGGTCGACCCCCAACACGATGCCGAGCAATTGGCCGATGTAAGCTATGCCAGTGCCTTGGACAACAACTGACAGTGATTGATAGCGACTAACGGGAGAGTCATCGATGACAGCGTCAACACACCAGTGCATCTGTGGCTGTGGTCAAACCGCCTTTACCGTTTCAGCGCCGGCACTGTTTAGAATTTACTGCCACTGCACGATTTGTCAGCGATTCAATGACGCACCCTTTGCCGATGTGCTGATATTCAAGCGCGACGACGTTGTGCTGCCGGCTGCGGAGGCGGTGAGTTTCGATACCTATAAGCCGCCGCCCAATGTGCAGCGCGGCAAGTGTGCGTCCTGCGGTGTGCCAGCTGTCGAGCTGTTTGATATACCCCTGTTACCCAAGCTGGTAATGGTACCGGCGGGCATGTTTGGGTTTCAGGATTCTCTGCCGGATGCCGCCATGCACTTGTTTTACGACAAGCGCCAAGCCGATATCGATGACGCACTGCCAAAATATAGCGGTTTTCTGCCCAGCCAGTGGGCCATCCTCTCTCAACTGTGGTCTGCCCGACGGCGGGCGCAATAGGGAAGCTCTGCACAAGCCGGTTTCGGCGCCTCTTCTTACAGGCGCCGATGCGGCAGGGCTAGTGTCCTATATCTAAGAAACAGCCGAAAAAAGCGAAACAGATAAACAGCTTACAGTCCGGGATTGACCCCGGTCAGCTCCACTGACAGATCCCACAGCCGTTTGGCCTGGTCCTCTTTCAGTGCGCGCCTGGCGATGCGCGCGGGTCCGGCTTTGCCTCGGGTTTCGCGAATCCCCGTGGGGCCCCAATAGCTGCCGCCTTCAATATCTTCTGTGGCGGCGAGGAGGGTGGGCCATGCTCCGGCGGCCGAGGAGTTAAACAGCAGCTTTAAGGCCGGCGTAGCCAGTTTCTCTATCGGTAGAGGCATGTGCCGCATAAGCTCTGTTGCCGCGATACCGGGGTGACAGATAACGCACTTTGCTTGGGTATGCTGTTTGCGCAGGCGCCGCTCCAACTCCAGACCAAACATCATGTTGGCCAACTTGCTGGCCTGGTAGCGTTTCATGGCGCTGTATCGACGATTGGCATGCAAATCATCCCAGTCGATGACACCGCCGGTGTGGGCCAGGCTGGATAACACCACAATGCGGGTATCGTCTGCCAAAAGCTTATCTGCGAGCCTGCCTACCAGCGCAAAGTGGCCTAGGTGGTTAACGCCCATCTGGCTTTCAAAGCCCTGGGCAGTGTGGCCCAGCGGGGGCGTCATCAAGCCGGCGTTATTGATCAATACATCGAGTTTACCCAGGCTTTTGATATGTTCAGCGGCCTGGGCAACTTGCTCAAGATCACCCAGGTCCAAGGCTACAAACCCGAGTTGGGCATTGGGAGCGAGGGTTTTTATTCTGTCCATCGCGGCCTGGGCTTTTTGCTCAGAGCGGCAAGCCAGCCAGACCTGGCCGCCCTTTAATGCCAGTGCTCGGGCGGTCTCATAGCCCAGCCCGGTGTTGGCGCCGGTAATTAAAAAGGTTTTGCCGGACTGATCCGTTAAGTCGTTTTCTGTGAATCCCATGTAAAACACCCCGAGAGTTGTGTCCTGTGGCTTTTGTGGGAGAGTATCGGGTATATCCGCTGGGTGCCATACTCAATCTATAAGCTGAAGTCGTCTTTCCTTTGGCTGGATAAACACAACGTGAGACAGTGCGGCATACTATGCGGCGTCATGCTGTGACATGCTTTGAGAAGGAGCGATAATAAATGGCAGCGTTTGTCTTGGTACTGGTTGCGACCCCATTGCTGTGTGCCCTGGTGGCCGGGTTTCTGTTTACCTATGCGGTTGTGGTGATGCCGGGATTCAAGGTGTTGGAAGATCGGGCTTTTATCCGCGCCTTTCAGGTAACCGACGGTGTGATTCAACGGGGCCAGCCCATTTTTATGGTGGTGTGGTTGGGCTCGGTACTGGGCATCATGCTGTCTGCTTTGCTGGGCTTAAGTCGCTTGCACGGGGTGGATTTGGTTGCCCTGTTGTTGACTGGATTGGGCTATTTGGTAGGTGTGCAATTGCCGACCATTTTTATCCATTTGCCCTTAAACAAATCCCTGCAGGCAGTGGATACTGAGCTTGCCGACGCGGAGGATATAGCCCGCGCCAGGTCTCGGTTTGAGGACCGCTGGAATCGCGCCAACGGTATTCGCACCGCTGTCGCGGTGCTGACAACGCTGCTGCTAATGATCTTATTACTGCGTATTTAATGTGTGGGGCTAAGGGTGCCTTGGGAAATTAAGCAGAGCCCACGCTGCCTGACACAAGTGCACGGCTTGGTTTTTAAATTCCAGGAGTAGTGATGATTACCGGTGAGTGTTTCTGCGGCACGGTTAAATACCAGATAGACGGTGCCCTGTCCGAAGGGCGCTGCTGCCACTGCTCCCGCTGCCGCAAGCTTTACGGTGCTGCGTCGTCGGCCTATGCCGAATTGCTGGAGCCCGGAAGTTTCAGCTGGGTGGCCGGGGAAGACAAGGTACAACGTTTTATTACCAATGGTGATCCCGAGCAGGGAGAGTGGGGGCTCGGGTTTTGTAAAACCTGCTCGTCCATGCTGTGCGGTATGCACGGGGGCGAGGTGCACGGTGTGGCCTTGGGCTCAGTTAATGGTGATCCCGGTGTCGAGATAGCCATGCACATTCATGTCGGCTCAAAAGCACCCTGGGATCATATTGGTGGGCCGGCACCCCGCTACGACACCGTGCCCGACGAGCTGTGACTGCGACAATAAGCTACAGCGCCAAGCCCTAGACGGCGTTGGCCTTCCCGGTCTTGTCCAGGCCGATCAAGGTTTCCTCACCTTCAGTGCGAGCGATTACCACCGCCGCGCAGGAGTCGCTAAATACGTTCACCGAGGTGCGCACCATATCCAGAATGCGGTCGGTAACCAGCAGCAAGCCGATGCCTTCCAAAGGCAGGCCGATGGCACCGAGAATTACCGAAATCGCCACCAGGCTGGCGGCGGGAATACCGGCGACTCCGATGGAGGTGAGCAGAGCCACCATGACCACGGTAAATTGCTGGCCAAAGCTCAGGTCCAGGCCGTAGACCTGGGCGATAAACATGGCCGCAACGCATTCATAAAGTGCAGTGCCGTCCATATTCACGGTGGCGCCCAGCGGCAAAACAAAACCGCTGGTTCGTTTCGACACTCCCGATTTGTCCTGTACGCACTCCATGGTTAGCGGCAGCGTGGCCGAGCTGGAGGCCGTGGAAAATGCCGTCAGCATTGCCGGCGCCATGGCCTGATAGTGGCGTTTGGGGCTAACCCGGCCGATAAAACGGAGGATCAGCGGCAGCGCCACGAAGGCGTGTATCAACAGGGCGGCGAGGGCGGCGAGGAAGAACTTCAACATCGGCTCAAAGGCGGCAAAGCCGGTACTCGTCACGGTTTTGGCGACTAGGCCAAATACCCCGATGGGAGCAAACTTCATCACCCACATGGTCATGCTGGTCATGATGTCCATCAGCCCCTGCCAGAAGTTGAGCTGGACTTCGGCGTGCTCCGAGTCGCTGCGGGCCAGGAAGAAGCCGTACAGAAGACTAAAAAAGATCATCCCCAGCATCTGCCCTTCGGCAGCGGCGGCCACCACATTGGTGGGGATCATGCGGATAAACACGTCCACCACATCGGCGGCGCTGCGGCCTTCGACCTTCTCCAGAGTGCTGCTCAGGGCCGGGTCGTCGGGGGTAATGGTCGCCGCCAGCGCTTGGGTATCGCCGCCACCGGGTTGCACAATGTTGACCACGGTTAAGCCGATCAGAATGGCGACCAGGCTGCTGCAGGCATAGAACAGCAGGGTTTTACCTCCCAGGCGCTCCAGGTTGTCACCGCCGATGCCCGCCATGCCGCTGATAATCGACGCCATGACCAATGGCACAATCAGCATTTTCAGGGCGTTGAGAAACAGCGTGCCGATAAAGCTAAAGGCATCCAGCAGCTTGACTCCCAGCAGTTGGGAATCCGGGTTGACGGCGGCACCAATAATGATAGCCAGGGCAATGGCGATGGCGATTTGCCAGTGCAGTGCCAGTTTGAACTTGGTGGCGGGCGCGGAAGCGGTCATCGGGAGTCGGCCTGTCAGTGTGAGTATGGGCTTACTCTACCGCCGGCATGGCGGATGTGCCACTCAACTGTCCCGGCCGATCCCTTAGCTGGCCTCACCCCAGTAGACATAGCCGGCGATCTTGGGGGCCTTGTCGACATAGCGTTGTTGCAGCTCGTCGATGGTGAAGCCGCCCTGTTGCAGCAAGTCGGGAATATCCCGGTTGAGGTGACAGCCGCCGGCGAACTTTTTCCACACCGGGGTAATCCAGTGTTGCCAGCGCTGTATGTGCTGGCAGCTGGCCAGGCCGTGCTCTGCAAATAGTAGCTTGCCGTTAGGCTTCAGTACCCGCCGCATTTGTTGCAAGGCTGTTTGCCAATCGGGGATGGTGCACAAGGTAAAGGTGAGCAGTACCGTGTCGACGCTGTTGTCATCCAGCGGGATAGCCTCGCCGGGTAAGTCCAGCCAGTGAACGTCTACGGGGGATTGACGGAGATTTTTTTGCGCCTTGCGGCGCATACCCCGGGATGGCTCCAGGCCCCATACCCACTCCACCTGCTCGGCGCGGTAAAGAGGCAGATTGACGCCGCTGCCCATACCCACTTCCAGAACCCGGCCCTTGGCCAGCGGCACCACAGCTTCGCGCAGTGCCATAACCGGTTCCATGGAGCAGGCGCGGTCAATAATGCTGGGGAGAATCCTGTCGTCGTAGAAACCCATGCGGTGCTCTCCTATTCTTACCCAGGCTGAAAGTTTAGCCCCAAACCGTCAGTATGGCCTATGCTTGGGTCTAGTCTTCGATCAGCTCGAAATCTTCTTTGCCAACGCCGCAATCCGGACACATCCAATCGTCGGGGATGTCTTCAAAGGGCGTGCCGGGGGCGATGCCTGAATCCGGGTCGCCCTGCTCCTCATCGTAGACCCAGCCACAGACGATACATTCCCATTTTTTCATTTACTGCTTACCTCTTTTCAACTTTTTGATACAGGGCCCGGACTTGAATCTGCCCGACGAATCGCGCATCCTGCCGCCTGTTTAAGGCCGCGCTGCAGCTCCTCCCTTTGACGCAGCGCTCCGATTCCGCAGTGAGCACCCCACTGGAAGCCGAGCATTGTACGCGTTTGCAGCTAATTCTCGCCAGACTCGCGAACCGCGCTGGCGTAGCGCTAGTCAGTTTGTATTAGACACTCCTCCACCGGGAGTCGCCGGCTGGCTGCTGGATCGCGGCTCCCTGACCGCCCACCTGCGCCGGGTATCCGGTGGCCAGTTCCATGTGCAGGTTTTGCGCCAGCGCTGGGGTTTGCCGCAGCTTTCTGAGCGCCAATTGCTGGGCATGGGGGATCGGGAGTGGGGCTTGATCCGGGAAGTGCTGCTGTGCTGCCACGGCGAGCCTTGGGTCTATGCCCGCAGTGTGCTGCCGGCCAAATCACTCTGTGGTCGTTTGCGGCGCCTGCGTCGTTTGGACAACAGGCCCCTCGGTCACCTGCTGTTTAGCGAACCCAGTATGGAGCGCATTCCCTACCAGATTGCCCGCTTTGGTGCCGACCAGTTACCGCTGCAGGGTTTGGATTCCAGCGCGCAAATGTGGGGGCGGCGCTCCTGTTTTTTGTTGCAGGGCCGGCCCATCATGGTCAGCGAGATATTTCTGCCGTCGTTTCAGCCCTGGTAGCTGAGCCCTGATATACTGCGGCCAACACCATCACCACGGGAGCGGGTCGAAGGGAATGGCATGGCAAGTGGCATGAAAGCGTCGGGTTTGACCCATAAACTGCAATGTTTGCGGGGACAATTTCCCCACTATTTGCAACTGATGCGGGTCGACAGACCCATTGGTACTTACCTTGTTTTGTGGCCGACCCTGTGGGCCTTGATGCTGGCGGCGGAAGGCATGCCGGACTGGCACTTGCTGGTCATCTTCTGTCTGGGCACCTACCTGATGCGGGCCGCCGGTTGCGTCATCAACGACTACGCCGACCGTCATATCGACGCCCATGTTCGCCGCACCAACAGCCGGCCTTTTGCCACCGGAGCGGTAAGCGAAAAAGAGGCACTGAGCCTGTTTGCAGTGCTGTGTCTGCTGGCCCTTGTGCTGGTGCTGTTTACCAACCCTCTCACTATTGGCCTGTCCTTTGTGGCCGTCGCTTTGGCGGCGACGTACCCCTTTATGAAGCGCTATACCCACTTGCCGCAAATCGCCCTGGGGGCTGCCTTTGCCTGGAGTATCCCCATGGCCTTTGCGGCCCAGCGCGAGGCTCTGCCGTCGACACTGTGGCTACTGTATATCGCGGTGCTGTTGTGGACGGTGGCCTACGATACCTTTTACGCCATGGTGGACAGGGAAGACGATCTCAAGATCGGGGTGAAATCCACCGCGATCCTGTTTGGCGATGACGACCGTATGATTACCGGATTTCTTCAGGTCTCGGTGATTGTGATTTTGCTGATGGTGGGCGCGCAATTTGAAATGAGCTTCATTTATTACGCCGGATTGATGGCGGCCTCTGCGCTGTTTATTTATCAGCAACGCTTGATTCGCTATCGGGATCGGGACCAGTGCTTTATGGCCTTCCTGAACAACCACTATGTGGGCGCGGTGATTTTTGCCGGCATCGCCCTGCACTATCTTTTCGCGGCGCTGGAAGGTGCCGCCTAAGCGCGATGTTCGAGCTGGAGTTTGCCGACACGATTGCCGATGTGGGGCAGGATGCCTGGGATACGTTGGCCGGTAGCGCCTACCCCTTTACCCGCTATTGTTTTCTTCACGCTCTGGAGCAAACTGGTGCCGTCGCCGCAAAATCCGGTTGGCAGCCCCATCACCTGTTGGTTAAACGGGATGGGCAAGTGTGTGGGGTGATGCCGGGGTATCTAAAAAGCCACAGTTACGGCGAGTACGTGTTCGACTGGGCCTGGGCAGATGCCTATCACCGCTACGGTAGTGAGTACTATCCCAAGCTGTTGTTTGCGATTCCCTTCACACCCGCTACCGGACCGCGATTGTGTGTGGCTGAAGGCAGTGATCGAGATGCGGTGTTGGCGGCGGTGGCCAATCAGTTGCCCGACTACGTGGCCGGTATGGGGGTGTCGTCCTTACACATTCTGTTCAGCGATGCCGACACGGCAGATTGCTGGCAGGCCGAGGGTTTTTCCCAGCGGGTCGGGCCCCAATACCACTGGTTTAACAACGGCTACCGAGATTTCGATGACTTTCTTGCGCGTTTCAGTTCCCGCAAGCGCAAGAATCTGCGCAAGGAACGCCGAACCGTCGCGGATCAGGGCTTAACGCTGGAGCGCTTGTCCGGCGATCAGGTCAGTCCAGAGCTGTGGCGTTTTTTCTTTCACTGTTATCAGATCACCTACGCCAAGCGCAGCGGTCATGGCGGTTACCTGCCGGAGCAGTTTTTCAGCCAGCTGGCCCAGACCATGCCCGAGCAGTTGGTATTGGTCTTGGCCCGTCATGAGGGCGAGCCGGTGGCGGCGGCGCTGAACTTTCGTGGCGACAACACCCTTTACGGACGCTATTGGGGTTGTATTAGAGAGTACGACTTTCTGCACTTCGAGGCCTGTTACTACCAGGGCATCGAATACTGTATCGAGCAGGGCTTGGCGCGCTTTGATCCGGGCGCCCAGGGCGAGCACAAAATTCAGCGGGGCTTTGAACCGATTCTGACCTATTCCAATCACTGGCTGGCCGATCCGGCCTTTGCCCGGGCGGTGGAGGATTTTCTCGACCGGGAGCGGGACCACATCGCGGCTTACTTGAGCGAGGCTGAGTCACTGCTGCCCTTTAAGGCTGAATAGGCAGCAGCGTTCGCGATCGCTATTGTTGGGCTTTTTTCAGCCGGCGTTCAACGTAGAGCAGACACAAAATTGGCAGCAGATAGCTGGTTGCCACCTGCACCAGCAGCAGTATCTCTGTCACCGTCCAGCTGGCGTCGCTGCCGTACCAGTAAACCAGCACCGGCACGACGATAAACAGCAGGGTCGGCAAGTTGCGCCACAAGCTGTAGGTAAGGCTGGAGGAGTCGGCGGCGTCGGCGCGACGGTAGCAATAGAATGTCAGCAGCACGACCAGTGTGCCCACCGCCAGGGCGTAGTAATTGCCCAGCAGGCTGGACAGTAGGTTCAATATTGCGCCGAAGATCAGGCTTAGCAGGCTGACGTTGACCAAGCCTCTCAACAGGCGGATTTGTCGGCGTTCCATTACAGGTTCCCCCCAGCAGTATTCACTTAAGCGTTGATGTCCCGTACCAGCAAACCAAAGCGGAGGTCATCGATGTTGGCGCTACTCTCCAAGGCCAGAGATTCCAGCGGTATCCTAACTTGATGGCCCGAACCCGGTGCCGCCTCCACCGGCTGCCCGTGCTTGTTGCGCAGCTCTCCCAGCACAAAGCGGCGATTGCCTGCCGGATTCATCAGCTCCAGGGTGTCGTTCACGGCAAAGCGGTTTTTCACATCCACCATCAAGGCGCCGGACCGCACATCGTAGACTTCGCCGACAAACTGCTGTTGCCCGCCACCCTGTTTCATCTCGTAGTTCTGGTATTCCTTGGGGGGGTGCCGACGGTAGAAGCCCTCGGTATAGCCCCGATTGGCAAGGTTTTCCAATTCATCCATCAAGCCCATGTCGAACTCCCGGCCGGCGGCGGCATCGTCGATGGCCCGGCGATAGACCTGGGCGGTGCGGGCGGCATAGTAGTGGGACTTGGTGCGTCCCTCTATTTTGAGGGAGTGAATCCCCATATCGTAGAGCCGTTTGACATGCTGTACGGCTCTCAGGTCCCGGGAGTTCATGATGTAGGTGCCGTGCTCGTCCTCATAGGCGGGCATATACTCGCCGGGCCGCTCCCGCTGTTGCAGCAGCATGGGCCCGGGCTCCGGGGGCTCCGGCTCCGGGGCGACTTCCTGGGTAGGAATAAATTCCTGCACCGGCACCAGGTCGCCACTGGCGTCCTCTTTGGCGGGGTGGGCCTGGTACTGCCAGCGGCACGCGTTGGTGCAGGCGCCCTGGTTAGGATCGCGGTGATTCATATAGCCGGACAACAGACAGCGGCCTGAGTAGGCAATGCACAGGGCGCCGTGCACAAAGACCTCCAGCTCCATTTCCGGCACCCGCTGGCGGATCTCTTCAATCTCGTCCAGTGACAGCTCCCGGGACAGTATCACCCGCTGGATGTCGTTTTGATGCCAGAACTTCACCGTCGCCCAATTTACCGCGTTGGCCTGCACCGACAGGTGGATCGGCAAATCGGGCCAGCGCTCCTTGACCAGCATCATTAAACCCGGATCGGCCATGATCAGTGCGTCGGGGCCCAGCTCCACCACTGGCTCCAGGTCGCGGATATAGCTGCGAACCTTGTCGTTGTGAGGCGACACATTGGAGGCCAGGTAAAATTGCTTACCCAGCTGATGGGCCTCGTCGATGCCCTGGGCCAGGACCTCAAGGTCCCGAAATTCATTGTTGCGCACCCGCAGGCTGTAGCGGGGCTGGCCGGCGTAGACCGCATCCGCACCGTAGGCAAAGGCGTAGCGCATGTTGCGAAGACTGCCGGCGGGAGAGAGGAGTTCGGGTTTCATATATTGTGGTCTGGCCAGTGTCCAGTTTTGCAGGAAATTCACTAAAGCCCTATTCTAACACTGACTGTGTCAGCGTAAGAGGTACCGCGGTGGCGACCCGGCGTTGAGTCTTATTCAGACGCCAATTCCGCGCTATCCGACGGAAAAAATCGTTATTTATTCACGGTTTTGCCTAGAATCTTGCTGTAAGATCGCATTTTGTGATCTGCTTACGGTCCAAAATCGCGAAGTTAAAGCAAAATTATATTTTTCGGGAACCTAACTATATTTAAATCTGGGGGATTGCTATGAGCAACCATTTTAAGTCCGCCGTGGCGGCAGGCGTCATGTTGGCGACTGCAGCTGGTGCGGCGACTGCTGCTGAAGAAGAAAAGGGATTCTATATCGGCGGTAACGCCTTCTACACCGATGTATTCGACGCCGACGGTAAAGTATCTACCCCGGGTGCGGGCAGCCCGCTGGATGCCATTCCAGTTTTGGGCCCCATCCTTGGCGGCTTGCTCGGTGGTGGCAGCGCGGCTGCTTCAGCCAACGTTGAGACCACCTTCGACGAAGATTTTGGCTACGGCGTGGTGTTCGGTTACAAGTACGCCAGCCCCTGGCGCGGCGAACTGGAATACCGCATCGGCGAAAATGACGTCGACAGCGTTTCTGGCGGCGGCCTGACTTTCGAGGGTAACAGTACCCTGGAAACTGAGAGCCTGATGGCCAACTTCTGGTACGACTTCAACCAGGGTGAGCGCCTGCGCCCCTACCTGGGTTTTGGTGTCGGTATGGCCAACTACGACCTGGGTGGTGCAGATGACGATGTGGTCATCGGCCAATTGGGTGCTGGTCTTAACTTTCACCTGACCCCTCGCTTGGTATTGGATGCCGGTTATCGCTACGCGATGGCGGATGACCCCGAGCTGAAGTACGACAACGCCAAACTGGAAACTGAGTACGAAGCACAAAGCCTGCTGGTTGGTCTGCGCTATAACTTCTTTGACGCTCAGTACGGCGTGCAGGATGAAGACGGCGACGGCGTGATCGACGAGAACGATCAGTGCCCCGGCACCCCAGCTGGTGTTCAGGTGGACAGCACCGGTTGCCCGCTGGACGGTGACAACGACGGCGTTGCCGACTACCTGGATCAGTGCCCCAACACACCGGCTGGCGTTGAAGTGAATGCTGAAGGCTGTGCACTGGACACTGACGGTGACGGCGTGATCGACGTCAACGATGTGTGCCCGGATACACCTGCCGGTACTCCGGTTATGTCCAACGGTTGTGGCGAACAGCAGTCTGTTGTGCTGCGCGGTGTGAACTTTGAGCTGGACAGCGCGCAACTGACCGCCAATGCCGAGACCATTCTTGACGATGTGACTGAAACCTTGAACACCTCGCCTGGCTTTGATGTGGAAATCCAGGGTCACACCGACTCCACTGGCAGCGACAGCTACAACATGAACCTGTCGCAAAACCGTGCCCAGTCAGTGAAAAACTACCTGGTGCAGGGCGGTGTGGATAGCTCTCGTCTGACAGCACGCGGCTACGGTGAAGATATGCCGGTAGCCAGCAACGATACCCGTGAGGGTCGTGCTGAAAACCGCCGCGTCGAGCTGAAGGTTGTTGGCGAGTCTGATGTCATGGTTGAAGAAGAGCCGATGATGGATGACGAGCCGATGATGGACGACGACGTCATGGGTGAGCCGGCGATGGACGATATGTCTGACGACAGCGCGTCTGAGGAAGAGTACGAGTACTTCTACGAGCCGCTGTCTGATGATTCTATGGACGACGAGTCCATGGAAGATGACATGAGCGACGAAGCCGATGCGATGGAAGAGTCCGCTGAAGAAGAAGCAGACGACTCTGACTACGATATCGACTACGACTTCTAAGCGAAGGTCGCGATATGATGAAGGAGCCCGGCTTTTGCCGGGCTTTTTTTTGCCCGGGATTTACACCGGACGGCAAGCAGAGATCGTTGAAGGCCGATTAATTGGCGCTTCGAAATCAATAGACCGCGTAATGGCTACTGCTTACGCCATACCTGCAGGCGGTTGTTGGCGGGGAGGGCATAATCGTGTTGGTGGACAAAGCCAGCGGCTGCCGCCTCGGCGTTAACCGCCTCCAGATCGCGGATGCCACTGGCGGGGTCTCGCTGTCTCAACATCTGGTCAAACTCGGCATTGCTGGGGGAGGTGAACTGGCCGCCGATATTGAAGGGGCCGTAGACCATCAGCAAAGTGCCCGGCGAGGTGGATTCCCCCAGGCGGCGGAACAGCGTCTCTACCTGGGGCCAGCCCATGATGTGCAGGGTATTGGCAGAATATACTGCATCGAAGTGGCCCGCCGGCCAGGGTGAGGACATCACTTCAAACTCCACCGCTGGCGGCAGATTGTTCAGCCCGCTGTCTTGTCGCCAGGCCTCAATGCCATCTAAGTAGGGCCGCTGATCGCAGCACTGCCAGCGCAAGTGGGGCATTTGCCCGGCAAAAAACACCGCGTGTTGGCCTGTACCGCTGCCGATTTCCAGTACAGAAGTACAGCTTTTCAACAGGGGCTGAATTTTATCCAGAATGGGTTGCTTGTTATTTTCGCAGGCTTGGGAGTAGGGCTTGTCTGTCATAGTATTCCCTTTGCTATAAAAAAGGGCCACACGTCACCATTGGAGCGCGGGCAATGCAATACTGGTTAATGAAATCCGAACCCGATACCTTTGGTATCGACGACCTGAAGGCCTGCCCAGATGGCACTGAACACTGGGACGGGGTGCGTAATTACCAGGCTCGCAACATGATGCGGGATCAGATGAAAAAAGGCGACCGGGTGTTGTTCTATCACTCCGCCTGCAAGGTGCCGGGGGTGGCTGGCATCGCCAAGGTCGTTAAGGAAGCCTACCCGGATCACACCGCCCAGAACCCGGACTCCAAGTATTATGACCCCAAAGCGACTCAGGACAATCCGCGTTGGTTTATGGTGGATGTTAAATATGAGCGCAAACTCAAGCGGCTGATCCCGCTCAGTGAGCTCAAGAGCAACCCGGCCCTGGAGGGCATGCAACTGCTCAAAAAGGGCAATCGGCTGTCGATCATGCCAGTGGACGACGCCCACTGGCAGGCCATATTGGCAATGGAATAAAACTAGGCCACTTCATCCCGCAAAAAGACCCACTCCCTTTCAGTGGAATCCGCGGGGCTGTAGTAGTAACCCTCGCTGTCGAACTGTTTGATCTGCTCGGCATCGCGAATGCGGTGCTTGATAACATAGGCGGCCATCAGCCCCCGGGCCTTTTTGGCGTAAAAACTGATGATTTTATATTTGCCGTTTTTCCAGTCCTTGAACACCGGGGTGATCACTTCGCCCTGAAGCTGGTCGCTTTGTACCGCGCCAAAGTATTCCTGAGAAGCGAGATTCAGCAGGGTGGGGCCGGCTTCCGCAAGCTGGGTATTCAGGGCCTTGGTCAGGCGTGCTCCCCAGAACTCGTAGAGGTTTTTGCCCCGCTCGTTGGCAAAGGGGGTGCCCATTTCCAGCCGGTAGGGCTGAATCAGGTCCAAGGGGCGCAGCAGGCCGTAAAGGCCCGATAAAATACGCAGATGCTGCTGGGCAAAAGCCAGGTCGTCATCGCTCATCTGATCGGCCTGCAGGCCGGTGTAGACATCGCCTTTAAAAGCCAGTGCCGCCTGCTTGGCGTTGTCCAGCTTAAAGGGGGTTTTCCACTGATTGTTGCGCTCGTAGTTGAGCGCCCCCAACTTGTCGCTGATTTTCATCATTGCCGACAAATCCTGTGGGGCCAGCTCCCGCAGGTCTTTCATTAACTTGCGGGATTGGCTCAGGAATTCGCACTGACTGTGCTGTTCGGTTTGGGGCGGAGTGTCAAAATCCAGGGTTTTGGCGGGGGAGATCACCATCAACATTGCTATGTCTTCCTCTTCACCATCAGGGCTGAAGCAGTGCTTGCCACCAGTTCAGCGGCTCGCCCTGATCGTCGTAAACGTTACCGTAAAGCCAGCGCGCCTCGCCGGTCTTTACGTGTTTTTCCAACAGCTTTTCAATGCTCTGAAAACCTACGCCAAAATGCAGGCTGTAGACCAAAGCCCGTTCACTGCGCACATCCAGATCGCCGCCGAGCTTTTCGATATCGCCAGTGAGTCCCTGCTCCAAGGCTTCATTGGGCTCCCGTAAAAACACCCGGATACAGAGATTGCCGCTGCGGGTGATCACCGAAAACCGCCCTCGGGCTTCGTCGCTGATTTTGATTTCGTCCCCGGCTGCCACATTGCGGACAAACACCGGCGACTTCAGCAGCCGGTAGTGTCCTGCTGCTTCCGCTGGACAGGCCAGTACTTGCTCAAATATGGGCTGGTTGTTTTGGGGGTGAATACCGGCAAAGAGCTCGAGCCGGACTTCTTTTTCTCCCAGCGAAGCTTCTTGTTGAGCGTGGCTCGGATTGGCGGCGGGATCTTGGGGTGGTGTATCGGACATTGGCAAAGGAAATCTATGGCGACGGGCAAAAACGGCATGATACCGATTCGCTGTCGATCGCGCACCCGCCGCGGCGCTGTGGGTCGCGGGCTCGGTTAGTGTTCCCGGGCCCTAAGTGGCTATAATGGCCGACAATTTTTAGCGTCGAAACCATAATGAAAAGCTGTCTACGCTACATTGATCTGTTTACCGATACCGTCGGGCGCGCCCTGGCGTGGTGTGTGCCGCTGATGATGGCCATCACTGCGGTGGTGGTGGTCAGCCGCTACGGCTTTGGGGTGGGCTTGACCGCCTTTCAGGAAGCGATCACCTATCTGCACGGCACGGTGTTTATGCTGGGCGCCGCTTACGCCTTGCAAAAAGGCGCCCACGTGCGGGTGGACATCTTCTATCAACGCTTCAGCCCCCGAACCCGTGCCTGGGTGGACAGCATCGGTACCCTGGTCTTTTTGCTGCCGTTGTGTGGCTTGATTGTCATCACCAGTTGGAGTTTTACCGCCAATGCCTGGGCGATACGCGAGGCGTCGGTTGAACCGGGCGGGATCCCCGCGGTGTTTTTATTGAAAACGCTGATACCGGCCATGGCGATTAACCTGGCCTTGCAGGGTATTGCAGAACTGTTGCGCAATGCACTGGTACTGATGGGCGATGAGGCCGCCGAGCTGCCCGAGCGGGGCCAGCTATGATTGAGTTTTTGCCGCTGCTGATGTTTGTGGTGATTTGCCTGGTGTTGATGCTGGGCTACCCGGTGGCGTTTAGCCTGGCCGGGGTGGCGATGTTGTTTGCCGGTGCCGCTATCAGTCTCGGGCATTTTGACCCCTCGTTTTTGTCGGCGCTGCCATCCCGGCTGTTTGGCACCATCAGTAATACCACTCTAATTGCGGTGCCCCTGTTCGTGTTGATGGGGGTGCTGTTAGAGAAAAGCCGGTTGGCGGAGGAGTTGCTGGGCAATATGGCGGCGCTGTTTGGCCGCCGTCCCGGTGGTCTGGGTATTTCGGTGATTGTGGTGGGTATGCTGCTGGCGGCCAGTACCGGCATCGTCGGCGCCACGGTGGTGACGATGGGTTTGTTGTCGTTGCCCAGTATGTTGGGGCGCGGCTACGACCCTCGCATTGCCACCGGCACCATTTGCGCCACTGGCACTCTCGGCCAAATTATTCCCCCTTCCATCGCCCTGGTGCTGCTGGGGGATACCTTGTCCAGCGCTTACCAGCAGGCACAGCTGGATATGGGTATCTTTACCCCCAAAACCCTGTCGGTGGGGGATCTCTTTATCGGCGCGATGATTCCCGGTCTGCTGTTGGTGCTGCTGTATCTGGCGTATATGGTGGGGAACGCGGCACTGCGGCCGAGCCGGGTGCCGCCGGCCACCGACTTGGAACCGCCATCTACCCTGGTGTTGCTGAAAGGCCTTTTGCCACCGGTTTTGCTGATCTTTGCGGTGTTGGGCTCTATCCTGATCGGCGCGGCTACCCCTACCGAAGCGGCGGGAGTGGGCGCGCTGGGGGCGGCGCTGTTGGCCGGGCTGCGGGGCAAATTAAGCGTGTCGCTGTTGGCGGAAGTGTCCCGAGAGACCCTCAAAGTCACCTGTATGGTATTTATGATTCTGATCGGCGCGGCGGTTTTCTCGCTGGTATTTCGCGGTTTGGGCGGTGACGAGCTGATTCAGGACTTTTTCCACGGCATGCCGGGTGGGGTATTCACCGCGACGCTGTTGGTGATGATCGTTATTTTTCTGCTGGGCTTTATCCTCGACTTTATTGAAATCACCTTTGTGGTGGTGCCCATCGTTGGCCCGATACTGTTAGCCATGGGTGTCGACCCTATTTGGTTGGGAATAATGATCGCGCTGAACTTGCAAACCTCGTTTTTGACCCCACCATTCGGGTTTGCGTTGTTTTATTTGCGGGGAGTTGCGCCGGCATCGGTGCCCACCTCTCAAATTTACCGTGGCGTGGTGCCCTACATTGCACTACAAGTGCTGATGTTGATTTTGTTATCGCTGTGGCCGGAGCTGGCGACCTGGCTGCCCGGTTTGGTTAGAAATTAGATTGACAGTTCTAGAGAACCTCTGCGTAACTGAGCGCTCTAGGTGCCCTGAACAAGTAAACAATAACAACGCCAACCAACCTGTTGGAAAGGACAAGATGATATGCGCGATATAGACGACACACCGATGCCCACCGGTGACCTGGCTCTACAGACCATTGCCATGCCCGCCGACACCAATGCCGATGGTGATATTTTTGGTGGTTGGTTGATGTCGCAAATGGACTTGGCGGGGGGAATCACGGCTGGTCGGCGCGCAGGGGGTCGAGTGGCGACGGTTGCCGTCACCGGCATGGCCTTCCTGACACCGGTCGCGGTTGGCGCCGTGGTGAGCTGCTACACTGATATCATCGAAGTGGGGCGCAGCTCAATCCGGGTTAATGTAGAAGTGTGGGTAACCGGCTACGATGAAGAAGACCCCGTCAAAGTGACTGAAGGCGAGTTTGTCTTTGTCGCCATCGATGACAATGGCCGCACCCGCGCCGTAGACTGATAGCTGTACCTCCACACTGCCTTTATTGAAAGGCCGTGCGTAAAAAGCCAAAAAATCACGCCGCTGCGGACGACTATAACAATGGCAAAAACAGCAATGGTTACCGGCGCAACCAACGGTATTGGTCGCGCCACAGCCTTGGCCCTGGCCGGGCAAGGTTACGAACTCTTTGTGCTGTGTCGCAATCCCGATAAAGGACAGCAACTCAAAGACGAGATTGAAACTACCCATGCCGGTGCAAGCGTAACGGTATTGCTCGCGGATTTGGCCAGCCTCAGCGATATACGCCAGGCGGCACAAACCTTTCTCGACAGTGGCAAGCCCCTGCATCTATTGGTTAACAACGCCGGGGTGGTGAACACTCGCCGCAAGGAAAGCCGCGATGGCATTGAGGAAAACTTTGCCGTCAATCACCTCGCCTACATGTTACTGACGGAGTTGTTGCTGCCCAGACTAAAATCCTCGGCGCCGGCACGGATTGTCAGCGTCTCGTCTGAGGCCCACAAATTTGTGTCGGGACTGCAGTTGGATGACCTGGAATTTACCCATAGCCGCTATAAAACCTTCAAGGTTTACGGCCACGCCAAACTCTGCAATATCCTTTGGACCAAGGAGCTGGCCCGGCGCTTGGAAGGCAGTGGTGTAACGGCAAATTGCTTGCACCCCGGCGCGGTCCGAACCGGTCTGGGGCATCAGAATAGCCGGGTGCTGGGGAAGATCATGTCAGTTTTGATGAAGCCATTCTTTCGTACGCCGGAGCAGGGCGCGGCCACCAGCATCTATCTGGCCACCAGTCCCGAGGTGGAGGGCATCACCGGGGAGTATTTTATCGACTGTAAACCCGCCAAGCTCAAGCCCTATGCCACCGATCTTGTTGCCGCTAGCCGTTTGTGGGATGCCAGCAATGACTACTTGCGAGATTTTCTGACAGCCGACTGACCCGCTACAAGGTACTACTCGCTTTGATGGTCGATATCCCGGGCGTTGATATAGGCTTTCTCGGATATGCGGTGATATTCCTTGGCATCCTCTTTGAAGGCCTGCCAGCTTTCATAGACCTTACCCGCCATCTCGTCGCTGGCAGCCAGTTCTTTCAAATACGCATCCGACGCTTTGTGCAGACCGCGAATAACATCGTCGGGAAAGCGGCGCAGCTCCACGCCGTGATGGTCTACCAGTTCTTTTAAGGCGGTATTGTTGCGAGCCGTGTACTCGTCCAGCATATCGGCATTGGCATAGCGGGCCGCTACAGTAACAATCATCTGCAGATCGTCGGGGAGGGCCTCATAGGCCTGCTTGTTGACGATTAACTCCAGTGTCGAGCCCGGCTCGTGCCAGCCAGGGTAGTAATAGTATTTGGCCACTTCGTGAAAGCCGAAGGACATATCGTTATAGGGCGCTACCCACTCCGTGGCATCGATAACCCCAGTTTGCAGCGAGGTATAGAGTTCGCCGCCGGGCAGGGTGACAGCCGCGCCCCCCAGTCGGGACCACACCTCACCGGCGGAGCCGGGGATACGCATTTTCAGGCCGCGGATATCATCCAGTTCGCTAATTTCTTTATTGAACCAGCCCGCCATCTGTACCCCGGTGTTGCCGCCGGCAAAGGGGATAAGGTTGAAGGGCGCATAGGCTTCCCGCCACAGCTCCATGCCACCGCCGTGGTAGAGCCAGCCATTCATCTCTTGGGCATTCATGCCAAAGGGCACGGCGGTAAAAAAGGCCGCGGCGGGCAATTTGCCCTTCCAGTAATAGGCGGCGCCGTGGCCAGCCTGAACGCTACCGGTGGAGACCGCATCAAACACGCCCATGGCGGGTACCAGCTCGCCGGCGCCAAACACCTTAATTTGTAGGCGCCCCTTGCTCATGGTGTTGACCACCTTGGCGAATTTTTCCGGCGCGGTGCCCAGGCCGGGAAAGTTTTTCGGCCAGGTGGTAACCAGCTTCCAGCGAAAAACCTGTTGCTCACCCGCGGCGCTGTGGCTGCCCTCGTCGGCAACGTACTTGCGGCTGCGCTCGCCAACGTAGAGCCAGATCATGGCCACTAGCGCGGCGATCAAGGCCAGGATAATCAGGGGCGTGTAGCGGGACGATGTCGATGTCATGAGTTATTGTTGTTCCCTGTCAATTGCCAGTGTATTTACAGTTAAGGTGACTGCCTCGAGCGTTGTTATTGCAGCAGCTCCAGATTGGCGTACTGCAGCACCAGCCATTTACTGCCTTCATCTTCAAAATTGACCTGTACCCGGGCGCTGGCGCCCTGGCCCTCAAAGCTCAGTACTACCCCGGCGCCAAAAATACTGTGTAGCACTCGTTGGCCCAGCACAATGCCCGACTCTGCCGCGCGCTGTTGGCTGGCGCTGTGACTGGCAAAGCTGGTGGGGCGACTGACCGTATTATTGATACGCACCTCATCGATGCACTCGCTGGGGATTTCGCGGACAAAGCGAGACAGGCTGTTGAAGTTTTCCTGCCCATACAGGCGCCGGGACTCGGCGTAGCTTAAAAACAGCTTGCGCTCGGCCCGGGTGATGCCCACATAGGCCAGGCGGCGCTCTTCTTCCAGACGGCTGGGGTCTTCAATAGACATCTTATGGGGGAAGAGGTTTTCCTCCACACCGGCGATAAACACTGCGGGGAACTCCAAACCTTTGGCCGAGTGCAGGGTCATCAGTTGCACGCTGTCCTCGTGCTCAGCGGCCTGCTGGTCGCCGGCGTCCAGCGCCGCCTGATCGAGAAACTGACGCAGTTCGTCGCCGTCTTCGTCTTCCGGCTCAAAGCTCTTGGCGGCGGTGATCAGTTCTTGCAGGTTTTCCACCCGGGCCTGAGCCTTCTCACCTTTCTCTTTTTCGTGAAAGGCGATAAGGCCGGAGTGCTGGATGACATAATCCACCCGGGCATCCAAGGACATGTCGGCGGTTTGCTGGGCCAGGTCCTCGATCAGTGAGACAAAGCCGCGCAGGGCATTGTTGGCCCGGGCCGCCAGGCCACCGCCTTCAATAATGGCCAGTAGGGCGCGCCACAGCGACAGCTGGTGG
Source organism: Spongiibacter nanhainus (assembly GCF_016132545.1). Taxonomy (GTDB): domain Bacteria; phylum Pseudomonadota; class Gammaproteobacteria; order Pseudomonadales; family Spongiibacteraceae; genus Spongiibacter; species Spongiibacter nanhainus. The sequence goes on along the minus strand of NZ_CP066167.1, from coordinate 4,005,498 downwards.
TCCCGGGCGTATTCGCGGATGGTTTCCACCGTGCGATTACCAATGCCCCGGGTGGGGGTGTTGATGACCCGTTCCACGGCGGTGTCGTCATCCCGAAGCGCGATCAGGCGCAGGTAGGCCAGGGCATTCTTGATTTCCAGGCGGTCGTAAAAGCGCTGGCCGCCGTAAATGCGGTAGGGCAGTCCGGCGCGGATGAGGGCCTCTTCCAGGGTGCGGGACTGGGCGTTGCTGCGATAGAGCACGCCGATATCGGCGCGGCGATAGTCCTCTTTAAGTAGGTCTTCGATGCGGTCGCTGATGAAGCGAGCTTCGTCCTGCTCGTTAAAGGCCGCAAACAGCGTGATGGGCTCGCCCTCTTCACCACTGGTCCACAGCTCTTTACCCAGGCGCTGGCTGTTGTGTTTGATTACCGCGTTGGCGGCTTTAAGAATAGTGGCGGTGGAGCGGTAGTTCTGCTCCAGGCGGATAATGCGGGTATCGGCAAAATCCTTTGAAAACTGCTGGATATTCTCGATGCGGGCACCCCGCCAGCCGTAGATAGACTGATCGTCGTCCCCCACCGCGGTGATGGGCATACCCTTGCCGGCCAGAATTTGCAGCCAGGCGTACTGTACTGCGTTGGTGTCCTGGAACTCGTCCACCAACACATGCTTAAAGCGCTGCTGATAGTGCTCCAGTATCGCAGGGTTATCCCGCCACAGCTCCAGCGCCCGCAGCAACAGCTCGGCAAAATCGATAACCCCCTGCTGTTGGCAGATCTGCTCGTAGCGCTGGTAGACCTGCAACATGGTGGTCAGGTAGAGGTCACCACCGGGGTTGTCGATATGGGCGCTGCGTCGGCCCTCGTCCTTGTGGCCATTGATAAAGTACTGGGACTGCCGGGGTGGCCAGCGGGAGTCGTCGAGATTCAGCTCCCGGTGAATGCGCTTGAGCAGGCGCTGCTGATCGTCGGCGTCGAGAATCTGAAAGTTATCCGGCAGCTTGGCATCGGCGGCATGGGCCTTCAGGAGGCGGTGAGCGAGGCCGTGGAAGGTGCCCACCCACATACCACCGTGGAGTTGGCCACCCAGCAGCTCTTCGATACGGCCGCGCATTTCCCGGGCGGCCTTGTTGGTGAAGGTCACCGCCATGATGGCGTAGGGCGACAGGCCCTCCACCTTGATTTTCCAGGCAATGCGGTGCACCAGCACCCGGGTTTTACCGCTGCCGGCACCGGCCAGCACCAGGGTGCCGGGGCTGTCGGCGGTGACTGCGTCGCGCTGGGCGTCGTTAAGATCGTCGAGAATATAGGATACGTCCATGGCGTGGGATTCTAGCAGAACCCCGCCGTGGATAGCCCGACTGACGTGCGGCTAAATTACCTTGCGGCCAACTCCGCTGGATTGGAGGGGCTTGCGGCAGTCACCGGCGTCACTCTAATGTCGGTACCGTTGAGCCGGGGCACCCGGGACAGAGGGTCGAGATCGCGATTGGATACCAGTTGATTGCGATTAACGCCACCGTTGTAGCTGCCCTGGCCGGTTTTGGGGTCGAAGGTGCGGTGGCCCCAGCCATGCTCCATGACGGCAACGCCCGGGCGGATATCATCGCTGAGGTGGACCACCGCCCGCAGCTCCGCCACTGCCGAGCTGACGGTGACGGTCTGACCCTCTTGCAGGCCAAAGCGCTGGCCGTCCTCGGTATTGATCTCGATGCGGTCGCCGGTTTTCTCCCGTTCGCTCATTGCCGTCATGCTGGTTTCTACCGACCAGGAGTTCATCATCTTTAAGCGCCGGCGGCTGATCAATTGCAGCGGAAACTCGGGGTTTTTCGCCAACGGCGTGTCGAGGGTCTGCTGTAAGTGGCGGACAAAACTGTCCGGTGCCAGGGCCACTTTGCGGCCCTGCTGTGACAGTTTTTCAAACAGCGTGCCGAATTGGGGGCGGTCATCGACCTTGCCCAGGCCGTGGGTGGCGCGGCTGATCTCAGACCAGGAGAAGCGACCGCCGCTGCGGATCAACAGGCGGGATAGTAAGTTGGGAGACAGCGCCAGCTGCTTTTTGCCGGTGACCCTGGCCAGCCAAATGCTGGCCTTGACCAGTGGGTTCAGCCACTTCTTGCCATCCAGCAGGGGCTTGTCCATGGCCAGGGTGAGATCCCGCAAAAACTCCCATTCGTAGCGCATCGTCTCAGGTAGAGGGACGGCGGCACGGGCCTGTTGTGCTCGGGGTGTTGGGCTCAGAGACTGGATCAGTGGGTTGATGTCGTCGCGCTCAAGAAAGTGGTCGCCGGGGATCAGCCAGTCGGCATGGCGATGACTTTCCCGCTGGAACTGATCGATCACCACCAGCATATCCAGGTCGGCTAGGGCTGCATCCAGTTTGTGGCCCTCCGGGCCCGACACCACCGGGTTACCGCTGTTAATAATCAGGCCGCGAATTTGCCCCTCGCCGGGGGTGGTAATCTCGTCGGCCAGCTCTGCCAGACTGTGGGCACCGGCGACATTTTTATTGCCCCGCAGTCGGCTTTTGGCCTCGGAGTGGGGGAAAAGGGTATCGCCAGCGGCGAGCAGATCGAGAACACCGCTGACATAGTACAGGCCACCCTCAGACTCGACTCGGTCGGTCAGGTAGTTGAGTACCTGGGTCAACCACAGCGCCAGCACTCCGTGGCGGCCCACACTAACGCCGGTGCGGGCGACGGCCATGGCCCGGGGTGCCCGGGCAAAATTCTCTGCCAGCTGGATGATGACCTCGACGGGGATATCGCAGCGCTTGGCGAGGTCGTCCAGATCGGCACTGGCGGCAATGGCCAGAACACGTTCCAGTCCCTGAAGGTGCTGGTCCCGAGGCCTCCCCAGATCTTTGTCGACAATCACCTTGATGATTGCCAGCAGCAGCGCCCAGTCGCTCTCGGGCAGTGGCTGGATATGCTGACTGGCTTTGGCGGCGCTCTCGGTGCGACGGGGGTCGACCACCACCACTTCGGCGCCCTCGGCCTTGCGGGCCAATACCCGCTTCCAGCCATTGGGGGAGTAGCCAATCCAGCACATGGTGCTGATCTGCGGGTTAGTGCCTATTAGCAGAAAGTGGTCGCAGTGATCGATGTCGGCTTGCAGGCTTACCCAGGGGTTGCCGTAGAGCTCGTCGGAAACCACATGCAGGGCGTTCTGGTCGATGGAGCCCACCCAATAGCGGCTTTCGGTACCGATGGCGTCCAGCAACATGGTGTGGAACAGCGCGCTGCCAAAGTTAAAGCCATTGGGGTTGCCCACATAGCTGGCCACGGCGTTGGCACCGTGCTGATCGATAATCCGATTGAAGCCCTCGGCGATAGCGGCAACGGCCTCGTCATAGCTGGTGGCCACATAGCGGTCGCCGACCCGTTTCATAGGCTGGGTAATGCGCTTGGGGTGGTTTAAGGCGAGATGGGATTTGCCCGCCTTGATACAAAAGTCCTGCCAGCTGTAGGGGTTGTCTTTATCGGGCTCTACCTTGATTACACGCCGGTTTTCGGTGGTGACCTTGAGGCCGCACCCTTGCTCGCAGATACCGCACACCGTATAGCTGGTACTCATCGCTGACTCCGCTGGAGGTTCTTATTGTGGGATTTTTTATAGATTTACAGCTGGCTGTTCATGCTAGTGCATCCAATAATGATGTCAACAAGAAATAGTTTCCATTTGGACCACTTTGGATAGAGGCCAGCCTGTCTCCGACCAGGGCGATGGCAGGCCCTGGTCGGCTGACGTCGCTTGATCGAGATAGCGCAAACCCGCCGCTATCCTGGTTGCTGGGGTACAATCCCCTTGAACACCCCAACAGCGGAGCGCTGAGTGAAACCCAGAAACATCATCCGCGCCATGGAGACGGCCCGGCCGTCACTGCGCCGCAGTGAGCGCTTGGTGGCGGATTACATCCTGGCTAACCGCCAGGAGGTGATCCATATGCGCATCGTCGACCTGGCCCAGGAGGCCCATGTCAGCGAGCCGACGGTGGTGCGCTTTTGCCGCGCCGTGGGCTGCGACGGGTTTCAGAGCTTTAAGATGGCGCTGGCCCAGCACTTGGCTCACAGCCCTCAGTATCAGGCCTTTTCCTTTTCCGATGACGACAGCGCTCAGCAATACACCTTCAAGGTATTCGATGCCACCATGGAGGCGCTGAAAAAGGTTCGCGACAGTATCGATGTGCCCACGGTTGAGCGGGCAGTAGAGTTGATTGCCAACGCCCGGCGGCTGGAATTTTATGGCTTTGGTGCCTCGGCGGCGGTGGCCACCGACGCCCAGCACAATTTCTTTCGTTTGCAGATTTCCGCCAGTGTCTACGCCGACCCCCATATGCAGGCGATGTCGGCCATGTCGCTGGGGGCCGATGACGTGGTGGTGGCCATTTCCCAATCCGGTCGCACCCGGGCGCTGCTGGATGCTATCAAGCTGGCCAGACAGAACGGCGCGCCGGTAATTGCCCTGGCCCCCAGCCAGTCGCCCATTGCCCGGGAGAGCGATCTGGCGATCTATATCGATCTGGAAGCCGACGACGATGGTTATACACCGCTGCCCTCCCGGCTGGTGCATATGACGGTGTTGGATATTCTTGCGGTGGGTATCTCTGCCACCAAAGTGGGCCTGCGGGAGCACCTCTCTGACATCGAGCAGGGCTTGCAGGCCCTGCGCCTCAATGTGGAGCAGCCATGAGCGAACACCACAGCCACAAATCCCAACGCAGTGGTTGGCTGCGGGCGGCGGTACTGGGCGCTAACGACGGCATTGTCTCTACCGCCAGTTTGATTATCGGGGTGTCGGCGGCGGACAGCTCCCGGGAGGCGATTTTGTTGGCCGGCGTTGCCGGCCTGGTGGCGGGTGCCCTGTCGATGGCGGCGGGGGAATATGTCTCGGTCAGTTCGCAAGCGGACGTGGAGCAGGCTGACCTGGCGTTGGAGCGGCGCTCGCTGAAACACAATCGCGAGTGGGAGACCCAGGAGCTGGCGTCTATCTATCGGCAGCGGGGGCTCGAGCCCAAGCTGGCTGACGAGGTGGCCCGCCAGCTTATGGACCATGACGCCCTGGAAGCCCACGCCCGGGATGAAATTGGCATTACTGATGTATCCCGGGCCCAACCCTTGGTGGCGGCCCTGTCATCGGCGGCGATGTTTACCATCGGTGCCGGTGTGCCTTTACTCGTGACTGCCCTAGTGCCCCTTTCTCAAATCATTGTGGCGGTGTCGGCAGTGTGCCTGTTGCTGTTGGTGATGCTGGGTGTGGCCGCTGCCATTGCCGGCGGCGCTTCGCCCTGGCGCGGTGGCTTGCGGGTCTTGGTTTGGGGGGCTTTGGCAATGGGTTTGTCCGCTGTGGTGGGTCGCTTGTTTGGGGTGGTGGTCTAGTGGGCCCGATGTCCTAACTGCGTTGCCACTGCGGCGTTACTGCAGCAGGGCCAATACCAGCGATGGCTGGCTGTTGGCCTGGGCGGTCATCGCGGTGGCGGCTTGCTGCATAATTTGTGAGCGCACCAGCTTGGCGGACTCTGCGGCGTAGTCGGCATCCACGATGCGCCCGCGACTGGCGGTGAGTGACTCGGCATTGGTCTGCAGATTGGTAATGGTGGAGTTAAAGCGGTTTAACTGGGCGCCCACGTTGCCGCGCTGCTGGGAGACATACTCCAGTGCCCGATCGACCTTGAAAATGGTCTGGTTGTAGTTGTTCACCAAGTCCAGTGAGGCCATATCCAGCGCCTCGGCATTCATCGACCCCAAGCTCAGCATGACAGTCTCGCCAACGTTGGCGCCGACCTGGAAGGTGGCGTCGTTGGTGTTGCCCGCGACGGTGTCGACCGTTTCCCAATTTTCTCTAAAGCCGGCCAGCTGGTCCTCGCCACTGCGGTCGGCGTAATTGGCCACCACCGTCTCCGCTGTGCGCACGCTGCCCCCATCGGCATTAAACCCGCCTATGGCGCCGGTGTCGGCGTCACTCAGCAGACCGTCGTCAGCCATGCTTTGAATATAGGCTTGAGCACTGCCTGCAAAGGCGGTGGTAAAGGCATCCGCCGAGGCATAGGTATTCTGGGTGGCAGCGGCGATCGCCTCATCTAAGCCTTCGTCCTGGTTGGCGGCCAGATAGGTCATCACGTCTTTAATGCCGCTACCGCCCAGGCTTTTGATTTCATCGTGGAGAAAGCGCACCGCGGCGTAGGCGGTGGCGTATTCATCGGTGGTGCCGCCCCAGCTACTGCCGCCGCTGCCAAAGTTGCCGGCGAGGGTGGCCAGGCCGGCAGCGCCGGTGCCACTGACCGAGCTGGCCAGTCGCTCGTCGGCACCGTGTATAAACTCGGCGGCGCCCTCCATAAACCAGGTTTGGTCTGCGGCGGGATCAAACATGGAGGCGATATTCATACTGCGGTACATCACTGCGTGAACCATTTCGTGGGCAATGATTCGGTCGTTATAAAACGGCGCGCTGCCGCCGTCGGGGAGATTGGGCGGAGTGAAATCCGCCATATCGATTTGTAGGGTGACATTGGTGGCCTTGCCCGAATAGCTGCCGGGAATGGCGCCGACCACCTGGGCGGCGATACCGCCGGCACCATCGGTAAAGGTCGTAAACTCAATATCAATATCGGCGCCGTCGGCCTCCAGACCGAAATAATTGCGGATCATCGCCTCCGACTGCGACAACCAACCACTGCGCAACCCGTCTACCACCGCCAGTTGCTCGCTGTCCCCCAACACCGACTCACTGTTGTTGGCAAACAGCCGCTCACCGTTGAAGCGGGTTTGGCTGCCCACCCGGTCCAGCTCGTCTCGGAGCTGATCGACCTCACTTTGCAGTGCCTCCCGGTCGCTCTGGCTCATGGAGGAGTTGGCGGCCTGTACCGCCAGACTGCGAATACGCTGCAGGGATTCTTCCATCGACGACAGTGCACCATCGGCGACCTGCAGCATAGAGACGCCATCGTTGGCGTTGCGCACCGCCTGGTTGAGGCCGCGAATCTGGGTCGTAAAGCGCTCGCTAATGGCCAGGCCGGCCGCATCATCCTTGGCGCTGTTTATCCTCAGGCCAGTGGACAGGCGTTGCTGGGCCTGGGCCAGGCTTGAAGAACTGGACGCGAGAGTGCGAGCGCTAAATAGCGCCGACACATTGGTATTGATACTCAGGCTCATACCAAAAACGGAGTGCTGGTTATGGTATGTGGCTATCGGCAGTCGCAGGCTTGAGCTTTAGCCATTTTGGTATCGACTGCGTAAAGCCGCAGTCGATATAGGGGAGAATACGTATGCAGAGCTTCGCTAGGCAGTCTGGGTGCTGCGGATATCACTATTAAGCACGGTGGTTACCGCGTCGATATGGCGCTCCAGCTCCAGGCCGGCGTCAGTGAGATAGCCACCGTCGCGCTGTGTAATCAGGCCTTTGTCGAACAAGCGCTGGCAGGCGGCGATCATATCGGGGTCGGCGTCGTGATGAACTTTGATGCCCTCACGGGCGCTGCCGGGATTAAACAGGGCAAGCAAGCGGATTTCGTCCAGAACCTGTTGGCTGAGGGTCATGGCGGGTGTACTCCGTTGTTATTGTGAGCCTATCACTATAGTCCACAATTAACGCTGCTGCTTGCTTAGTTTGCCTGCCGGTGCCTGTCGATAGCGCGGTAAAGCAGGCAGGCTATACCCGAAGCCACCACGGTTTCCAGCAGTGCCAGTGGCAAGGCGATGAGCGCTAGCTGCACCGATGTCAGCGACATATTGATCATACCGACCCAGAACAGCACAAAGAAAAAGGCCCAGGACGCCAGCCCGGCGATACTGGCACTGCTAAATGAGTGGCCGCGATGTTGGGCCACCAGCCAGTACATCACCACGATCATGGTGGTCAGCAGGGTATCCCATAGCCCCCAGATCAAAAATACCGTGAGATCCATGGGCGCGATATCGGGCACCATGTGCAGAAATTCTCGGGTCTCCGGCATCACAATCGCAAAATAGCGAAATACTTCCGAGGCATTCACCCAGACACTGACCAGCACCACTACCATGACATGGCTGCTGAAGCCCAGTTTGTTCATTGTTGTTATCCTTTTGGTTGTCTGTCTGTCTGTCTGTCTGTCTGTCAGTCGCCACTTAATTGGGCTATTTGCAAAATAGGGTTGGAATTCACTCTAAACCCAATAGCGAGTGAAATCAGAAGGTGTCTGGATTACTGTCAATGCCCGCTTTGCGACAAGAGCAGACTGAGGCTTGGTCGGTTTTGGCGGCGGCTGTTGGTCATTAGCGGACGGTCATACTGGTTTGGGTGTTTGACCGTAATTCGTTAGGCAATGCAGGCGCTCAGCCCCTCCCAATTACGAATTAACCGAGGTAGCTTCTAATTTACCGGCCAATCAAGCGTTATTTTTAACACTGTAAACGATCCAAAGGGCTAACTGTTCCCGCGTAATGCTGGCCGATAACGTGGGTATAGATCTGTGTCGTTGAAATATCGTTGTGCCCAAGTAGCTCCTGCACAGTTCTAATATCGGTTCCTGAAGCCAGCATATGTGTTGCAAACGAGTGCCTAAAAGTGTGGCAATTTACGCGTTTGGTTACTACGCCCGCTTCTTTACAGGCGCGACGTAGTGCTTTCCGTACGACTGTCTCATGTAAATGGTGGCGGCAGAGCTCGCCAGTAACCGGATGATGACATAGTGTCGTTGAAGGGAAGATAAAAGCCCAACTGGGAGAACGAAATGCATTCGGGTATTTCCTGCCTAAGCTTACGGGCATCGAGCAGCCTACACCGCTTTCATTGTCTTCTTGCTGTTGCCTTATCGCGTTTGCTATAGATAGTTCCAGCTCGGCACGTAAAGATGCGCCTAGGAGAGTTACGCGATCCTTGTTCCCCTTGCTATCTCTGATTGAAAGGGATAGGCGATCCAAATCAACATCTTGAACACGCAGCCTCAATGCTTCAGAAACCCGCAACCCACTTCCATACATAAGCTGCACAATCATCTTCTTGCTACCACTCATTGCACTGAGAATTTGAGCTACCTCTGACACCGATAGTACCGTTGGAAGAGTGCGTTGCTTCGTTGCCAAGGAAAACCCCAGAGGCCCGAGCTCCTGATCAAGTACCTTGTGATACAGGAAGGCCAAAGCATTCAGAGCCGTTTTTTGGGTATTCGCCGACACATGGCGTTCTGTTGCCAGCCAGGTTAGAAACGCTTTAACTTCTTGCGCGCCACATTGCTCTGGGTGACGCTTATGATTGAAATTAATAAAGCGACGAATCCACAACAAATAGGTCTTTTCCGTTTTTAGGCTATAGCCCCGGAGGCGCATTTCGCTACTGATTTTTCTTAGAAATGGACTGTCAGACATTGGGCGCTCCTTGCCACAGAATGCTGGTTATTTATACAGTATTTTGGGTGCTAAATGCAAATGTGGCTCGGTTTGTCGGTAAAGATGACACGGATTGCAGGTACAAAGCTCAACGAACCAAAAGAATATCAATAGGTTAGAGAGATATGGCGCTTAGATAGGGGGACTCGATGTACTGGAAACCGAGCCGTCTCGCTTTTTCTAGGAGCGCTTTGAGAGTATATTTTAAAATCAATAAGTTAGAGGATGAGAGATGTCCTCTGAAATGGGAAACCGAGCTGACTCGGTATTAAAATGTTAACTTTGCGTATGAATGAGATTCTAATATTTTTGGGAGTAGCGCTTCTTTGGGTGGGCGCAATGATTGTGGAGTACCGTAATCATTTATGGTCTCAGATCGTATCGTACGGAGATCCAATACCAGATAATTCGGGTGAGAAAAGCTCTATTCAAATGGTGTTCTTTTGGCGGTCTGCACCAACGTTCAAGCAGGCGCAAGGAGGAGATTATTGGAATTCTATGGATGTGTCCTGTCTTACAGATGGTGTGCTTATCACGCGTCCGCTATTTCTTTTTGGTCGCAGGTCTGTATTTTTGCCTTGGTCAAAAATTGAAGTTGGTGAGCAATTCAGGGCATGGCTTGCACAGCGCAGGGCTATTCGGATCAAAGGCACAGATTTGTACCTTTCCATTAGTGAAAAGGTGTATAAAAATCAGTCAGGCAGCCATGTTCAGGCAAAAAGTTAACAAGGCGGTGTTGTCGCAGCGTAAAAAGCGCGCTGCAGGGACGCCTTCGCTGGCGCTCCGGCGCCCCAAACCGCGGCGTTATAAGGTTGCGTAATGAGCGAGTACCGGGACTACGAATTTTCGGAATCTATATCCTTCAGATTCCTAAGTCTGACGGATGCGCAAGCAGCAGAGTTGTCGAATGGGGTTTCTGGTGCAGAATGCCGAAAAAGGAAAGATAACTCGTTTAATGTTGGTGTGGTTGAGCTGCGAGAGGAAGTGATAGGGCCAATTGTAGATTTTCATCGGCTTCACAACGTGGCCCTAAAGGACTGCGATATTTTTTTGTCCTTAACCACGGAAAACGATTCAGAAATCTGGGAGGCTCCCGAATTGGTGAATGAAATCCTTCGATCCGTAAACTGCCGCTTAACTTTCTCATTCACATGTGTTTGAGTAAACCTTATAACAAGTACGCGCAGTCGCCGCTGAAAGGCGCGGCGGGACAGCCAAAACTCCGCGCCTTTTTGTGCATTCGCTCTGCTCAGTTTCGCACAAAAATGCGCTCCATTTTGCCTGCCCCTGGCGTAGGGCGTTAGGCGGCAAAAGCGAGCCCAGTGATTTTCTTCGACCTAGATGACACTCTGATGGACCACTCCGGTGCTGAAGATGCGGCATTACAAGAGTTCGCTAAGCAGTTCGCCCCGGCATCAGACAATCAATTTTTCGGAAGGTGGAAAGAAGCTAGTCACAGACACATGTTGGATTACCTGGCTGGCAAGATTTCTTTTCAAGAGCAACGCCGCCGCCGCATTTCCGATACCCTCAAGGCGGACTTGGCTGAGGCTGAAGCGGATAAGATATTTTCGACTTACCTGAAAGCCTACGAACAAAACTGGGCCCTGTTCCCGGAGGTTCTTCCGACCCTTGAGCGGCTTCAATCGAAGGGTTTGGGGGTCATCACTAACGGATCAATTACTCAGCAGAACCAGAAGATTGAAGCGCTAGGGCTTCGGGCGTATTTTGCCCACATCATCACGTCCGAGGACGCTAGCGTGGCAAAGCCCGAGGCGGCCATCTTTCATTACGCGTGCGAGGTCGCCGGGGTTGATGCATCTCACGCATGTTATGTCGGAGACCGTTTAGAGCAAGATGCACTAGCCGCACTTGACGCCGGTTTCGGCCAGGCCGTACACATCGACAGATCTGGCAGACAATCCAAGGCAGTGGGTATGGTGGTGGGCATTTCGAACCTCAGCGAGCTATCGGATGCCATTGCCGCCTAACAAATCGTTGCAGCGGACGTTTGACGCCTCAAACGCCGCTGAACTCAGGCGTTAGAGCTACAACAAATGAAGATCATACTCACACTCATAGCCATGCTTTTTTCAATCCACTCTCTGGCATGTTCGTGTGATGGACCTCCAGATTTCGATAAAGACTTCAAGGAATCAGAGGTTGTTGCATTTGTTAAGGTCTGCGAAGCACACCTTGAGGAGAGAAGCTACAAGGCATCTAGACTCAACAACAAAACCGGCGAGTGGAGCAATGTAGTAGAAACCGAAGTGGTTCTGGCAGCAACTGGGCTAGTTGAAGAGCAATTTAAGGGCAGCCCAGTTAAATCTATTAAAATTAGAGGCGAAAATCCAAGTTCATCGTGTCATGTGCCAATTGAGGTTGGTAAAACTTATGTAGTATTTGTTGGGACAAACGGGTATGCGCATATAGGGGTTTGTTCTTCTACCGTACAGCCTAGGTATCTTGGCATAGAGTATATTCGTAAGCTCAACCCAAAAAGCTCTAACAAGTTAAGCAAGCGGGGCGCAATAAATTGCGCCGCTTCTTAAGGCGTTAAGTGTCCTGATATGGAAGAAGCATTAAAGGAAATTGGATTTTATTTGCTAACGGCGCTAGGAGTCGTTGTGCTTGTTCAGCGCTTTGCGTCACTTATAATTTCACTGTCGGTTCATGACGACATGAGTGAAAGCGAGTGGGAGGAGTACATGCTTTACAAAAAGTATCGTACATCGGAGAGTGTTGGAATTCGTATTGTAGGTAGGGTATTGGACACTACTGATTTTATAAGTATGGGTGTGATTCGCAGCTTTCCATTTGGTGTGGGAGTGTTTGCTTTGCTGGTTTTAATTTATGTGGTTTTCGAAATTTTCAATACTTAACAAGCGCAAGCAGTCGGAAATGTTTTCCGTTCCTTGTTTTACGATTTACGCTACGCTAGCGCAAAAAAGTCCACTCCAAATATTCCGCTGTTGCGGGCGTTATGTGCATCTTGGCGATCGTGCCGAAGGATGAAAAAATATGAAGTTTTCACTATTTAATGAATCAAAATCTCGAGAGGTGATCGATCTTTTCAAGATAGTGTTCTCTGCATCCGAGGGCGAAGAAGAAGGGCAAGTAGTTGCAGATTTTGTATCAAATCTAATTGCTACTACTGCGCCACAAGATCTAATTGGGTGCATTGCAGAAGAAAACGAGATTGTTGTTGGGTGCATATTTTTCAGTCGCCTTACAGTGCCTAGTGGGCAGGTTGCTTTCATTTTATCGCCGGTTGCCGTTTTAACAGATGTTCAAAGTACAGGCATTGGTCAAAAACTAATTAAATATGGCCTAGATCATCTTAAGTCTTTAGATATCAATTTGGCCTTCACTTATGGCGACCCAAGTTATTATTCTAAAACTGGCTTCGAGCAAATCAATGAAAGTATCGTAAAAGCGCCTTGTCATTTAAGTCAGCCAATTGGCTGGCTCGCGCAATCGCTTGATGGGCAAGTAATCCAGCCTATGGTCGGTTCTACTCAATGCGTTGAGGCATTAAATGATCCTGGGCTATGGTAAAAATGCACATAACAAGCGCATGTTGTCGGACTGGTTTTCCGCTGGGCTCCTAAATTTCCGGTGAGCACGGCGTTATGCTTTAATTCTCTGCTGGCCAAGCTATAAATAATGACCTAAAATAAGCTCTAAATATTGGACTATATTGGAGCTTTCCATGCGACAGGTTTTAGCCGACTTCTCTGTAAGTATCTCAGAACTAAAGAAAAATCCTTCTTCTTTGCTCTCTCAGGCAAGTGGTTCTCCTATTGCTGTTCTGAACCACAACAAGCCCGCTGCGTATTTGATTCCGGCAGAAACCTACGAAGCTCTGATGGACATGATTGAGGATTATGAACTCTCAAAGTTGGTGGAGGAGCGTCGTGGTGACAAGGAGCAGGCTATAGCGGTGTCCTTGGATGACCTATAAGCTCCGTTTTCTCCCCGCTGCACTGAAGGAATGGAACAAGCTTGGAGCTCCGATACGTAGCCAGTTTAAAAAGAAACTCGCAGAAAGATTGAATGAGCCGAGAGTGCAGGCAGATAAATTGAGCGGCTATGAATCGGTATATAAAATCAAACTTAGGTCGGCTGGTTACAGGTTGGCATACGAGGTTGTAGACGACGAGCTGCTTGTTTACGTTCTCGCTATTGGTAAACGAGAGAAAGGTAAAATTTATTCGTCACTTAAAAAGCGAACTTAATGTGATCTTGGTCCAGCATAACAATCGCAGGCACAGCGACGGCTTTTTCGTTGCGGCTTTTGACTGAACTTTTTGTATCCAGGCTTTACGTCATCCGCATCGCGGCCTATTTCAGGTTGGCGAGCAAGCATCTTGAAGGCATCATCAAGCTGCTTGAGGTATTTATCGCGTTGCCGCTTTCCCCACTTCTCAGTGGTATAACGGCCAATATCAATAATGTCTTTTCGGGCAACGGCGGTGAGCAGAAATGGGCGCATTAGTGAGCTTCATTATCCAGTTCTGCAATAACACTTTCGAGAGAGTAGTCCGCTATTCCGCTTTGCTCGCCTTCATCCAGAAGGCGTCGGAGCCGGTCAAGCTTACTCTCAGTTTCTTCAAGCAGACGCAGCCCGGCACGAACCACTTCGCTAACGGAACCATAGCGGCCATTTTTAACCTGTGCGGCTATAAACTCATCAAAGTGGGGACCAAGGGTAATGCTGGTATTTCTAGCCATGGGGAGCCTCCTGTACCATATATTGGTACATTCTGCCAAAATGCCCATAACAAGGCAAGGCAGGCCGATGCCGAAAAGCGGCACGTCTGCTTGCGGCGTTGAAGCTGCAGAATTTCTCCTCTGTGACTGTCCGCTTTGTGACTTTTCGAGACAGTTACTCCGATCATATCAACCACCTTTTGCACAAAAGAGATGACGATCAGATGATGTATCCAAGGTCATTTCCAACCTCAGAATGCAAATAGCCCTTAATTGTTGCTGAGTTGCACCAGCGCGGCGCCGGCCAGTACCAGCACCAAGCCGATAATTTTCATGGGGTTGACGGGTTTGGTCTCCAGGCCGAAGGCGCCGATCTGGTCGATAAACGTCGACCCTATAAGTTGCCCGGCGACGACACAGACAAAAAACAGCGCCACACCGGTTACCGGTGCCACCACAATACTGCCGGCTACAAACATCACCCCCAGCACGCCGCCGATTAACACCCACCAGGGCAGGGCTTTGATCTGGCTGAAGTCGCCACCGCCTTTGCCAATCAGCAACCACAGCGGTATTACTACGATCAGGCTGATAGTCATCGACAGTGTTGCCGCCAGCAGCGGGCTGCCCAGGGTTCGCGCCATGGTGCCGTTGATGGGGGGTTGAAACGAAATGCCGGCGCCGATGGCAATCGCCGCCGCCAGATAAATCCAGTTGTTCATTTGCGGGTCCTTTTATAGTCGGCACAGACTATCACGCCTGTTCGATATTTTATCGACAGCAAGGGCTTTAGGGGCGATTGCTGGTGTAGCGTACTTTGTTGCCGGTGAAGGATTCGAACAGCTGCTGGTGGGCCGTCCGGGAAAAGCCGTCCTGCCGGCTTTGGTATTGCCCAATCCAGTCGATTAACATGGCGAGATTGGCGTCCTGATCCGCCTTGCTGGCGTATTTGTGGGGCTCCCAGGGCCGGGCCCGGGCATTGGCGATACAGTCTTCAATGGGTAGGTCGAGAAAAACCAAATCGGTAGCGCTTGGGGCGGCCAGCTCCAATAGGTCGCTGTAGCAGCCTTCGATGACCCAACCCCCTTGGGTAGACGTGTGCGCATTGATAAAGGCGTCGATGTCCTGCTGAGACTCTGCCACCGGGCGTCGTTGGGGAGGGGTTGTCGGCAGCCAGGCGATGGTGTCCAGGTCCAGGTGGGCCAGGCCGTGGCGCTCGCAGAGGGTGTGGGCCAGGGTGGATTTGCCCGAGCCAGAATTGCCAAAAATCACGATCCGAGACACTGCTGCTACCTCTGTTGTCAGCCTCTGGGGTGGTTAATCCTTATCGACTTACACCGAGGCGTAAAGGGTTTTGTCTGCCAGCCAGCGATCAATCAGCGGTGTTACCGCCTCCGGATATTGCTTCACCATCACCCGAGCGGCGTCTTTGACGGTCTCTAACATATCGTCGTCCCGCTCCAGATCGGCAATGCGAAAGCTCATCAGGCCGGTCTGGCGGGTGCCCAATACCTCGCCGGGGCCGCGTAGTTTCAAATCTTCCTCGGCGATGACAAAGCCATCGTTGCTCTGGCGCAGGGTGGACAGTCGCTGACGACCCGCCCGGGACAATGGCGCCTGATAGAGCAGTACGCAGTAACTCTGAATGGCCCCACGGCCCACCCGCCCGCGCAATTGATGAAGCTGGGCCAGTCCCAGGCGCTCGGCATTATCGATGATCATCAGGCTGGCATTGGGAACATCGACCCCCACCTCGATGACTGTGGTGGCCACCAGAATGTCCAGTTCAGCGCTTTTGAAGGCGGCCATCACGGCGGCTTTTTCCGGCGCCTTCATACGGCCGTGAACCAGCCCGATGGATAAATCCGGTAAGGCCTCTTTGAGCTGCTCCCAGCTGGCCTCGGCCGCCTGGGCCTGGAGCTTGTCGGATTCCTCAATCAAGGTGCACACCCAGTAGGCCTGCTGACCCTGACTGCACACTGCCCGCAGCCGCTCGGTGACGGCGTCCCGGCGGCTGTTGTCCAGCACCACGGTGGTGACCGGTGAGCGCCCCGGTGGCAGCTCATCGATGACCGAGGTATCCAGGTCGGCATAGGCGGTCATTGCCAGGGTGCGGGGGATGGGCGTGGCGGTCATGATCAACTGGTGGGCCTGGCCGACGGTGTCCGCAGCTTTTTGCTTGAGTGCCAAGCGCTGGTGTACGCCAAAGCGATGCTGTTCGTCGACGATGACCAGGCCCAGTCGGGCAAACTCTACCTCGTCCTGAAACAGCGCGTGGGTGCCTACCGCAATATGGGCGCGATGCTCGGCGACCGCCTGCTGCTGGGCCTGACGGGCCTTGCCTTTTTGCTTGCCGCTCAGCCAGGCCACCTCTAAGTCCAGCGGTGCCAGCCATTGGCTGAAAGATTGGTAGTGCTGCTCGGCGAGAATCTCGGTGGGCGCCATAATGGCAACTTGATAGCCGCTGCTAATCGCTCGCAGCGCTGCCAGTGCTGCGACTACGGTTTTACCGCTGCCCACATCACCCTGTACGAGGCGTAGCATGGGGCTGTGCTGGCTGAGGTCAGCGGCGATTTCATCACTGACCCGCTGCTGGGCGGCGGTTAGCGTGAAGCCCAGCTGTGCTAAGAACTGCTCTTGCAGGCCCACCGGTCCGGTCATGGCGGGTGCCCCCAAACGCCGGGTCTGATGGCGCAGTTGCTGCAGCGCCAGGTTGTGTGACAGCAGCTCTTCAAATGCCAGACGCCGTTGGCTGGGGTGTTGCCCAGCTTGAATCTGACTGAGGGCCGCATCTGGCGGTGGTCGGTGCAGAAACTGCAAAGACTCGGCAAGGGTCCAGTGGCCGATATCGGCGCCCCGACGCACTGATTCCGGCAGCCACTCCCGCACCGGATGCTTGCTGAGCAGGTCCAGGGCCTGCCCACACAGCTTGCGCCAGCTGGCCTGGGAGAAGCCCTCGGTACTGGGGTAGATCGGTGTCAGCGCCTCTTCCACCGGAACAGCCTGGTCGGCACTGACTACTCGGTACTCGGGGTGGTAGAACTCAAGACCGCTGCTGCCGCGCCGGGCCTCGCCAAAGCAGCGCAGTCTAACGCCTCGTGTCAGCTGTTGTTTTTGCGCCGCGTTGAAATGGAAAAACCGCAAGGTCACCGTGCCACTGTTATCCTGCAGCCGGCATACCAGACTGCGGCGCCGACCGAATACCACGTCGGCGGCGGCTACGCTGCCCTCGATCACCACATCGCTGCCTAACTGCACGGCGCCGATGGGGGTAATGCGGGTGCGGTCCTGATAGCGCAGCGGCAGATGAACCAGCAAGTCCTGCACGCTGCGAATGCCCAGCTGTGCAAGCTTGGCGGCCATGCTGGGGCCGACGCCCTTAAGCTGGGTGACAGCGATGCTGTCCAGGGTGTCGGTCATAACGTTAGATGCTTGTCCGTTGGGCTCACTGGGGAAGGCTAAGGACGATTTTGCCAATATGCTCGCCGCTCTCCATGCGAGCGTGGGCAGCCGCCACGTCGCTGAAGTCAAAGGTGCTATCTATGACGGGCAACAGGGAGTTATCGGCAAGCAGTGGCAAGACCTCTCGCTTGAGATCGGCCGCTATCGAGGCCTTTTGCTGGGCGCTCTGTGCCCGCAGGGTGGAGGCGGTTAACACTAGGCGTTTCATCAAAACTGGCGTGAAATTGACCTCGGTCTTAAAGCCACCCTGGAAGGCGATAAAGACAATGCGGCCATCGGCGGCGGCCAGTTTAATATCCCGCTGCACGTAGTCGCCGCCCACCATATCGAGAATCACGTCCATGCCGTGGCCGTCGCTGGCGGTTTTTAGCACCTCGACATAGTCCTCGTGTTTGTAATTGACCGCCCGCTTGGCACCCAGCGTCTCACAGGCGGCGCATTTTTCGGCGCTGCCGGCTGTGGTGTAAACCTGGGCGCCTTTTGCTGCCGCCAGGGCGATCGCAGTGGTGCCGATCCCCGAGCTGCCGCCGTGAACCAGGAAGTATTCCCCGGCCTTGAGTCCGCCCCGCTGGAAGACGTTGTGCCATACGGTAAACAGCACTTCTGGCAGGGCGGCGGCCTGCGCCCAACTGAGATTGTCGGGCTTGGCCAGGCACTGGCTTGCCGGGGCCACGGTGTAGTCGGCATAGCCGCCGCCATTGCACAGTGCCATGACCGCGTCGCCCACCTTAAATTCGCTGACACCGTCGCCAACTGCGACCACATCGCCGGCCACTTCCAGGCCCAGTACCGGGCTGGCATCCGCCGGTGGAGGATAGAGCCCGTAGCGCTGCATCAGGTCGGGGCGGTTGATGCCGGCGGCGTGGACACGGATCAGCAATTCCCCCGCGGCGGGTTGCGGTGTGCTCTCTTCACCCAGAGAGAGGGCGTGGTCGTCGCCCACCACCACAATGCGGCGGGTGTCGGGAACCGTGGACATTAAACCTTCTCCTTTATAGTAGCGGTCGGGAGTATCGTTCAGGCGCCTTGGCTGGGGTAGAGTATGCCCCATGAACATTGGATTCAAAACAGGACGGACTTTATGGCTCAACCCTCATTGCTGATTGCAGGCTGCGGTGACATTGGCAGCGGCGTGGCCCGGGATCGCCTCGGCAAAGGCTGGCAAGTGGTTGGGCTAAGGCGCAACCCTGCAAAGCTGCCCGAGGGGGTGGAGGGGCGCGCAGTGGATTTCGCTGATCCGCAGAGCATTGCCAAGTTGGGCGAGCTGTCGGCGGACTATCTATTGCTGACCTTGACCCCGGCGGCCTACAAACGAGAGGGCTACAACGCGATTTTTGATGAGGGTTTACTGGCACTGCTGGCCCGCTTTAAGCGCCCGCCCAAGTTGACGCTGTTTGTCTCCAGTACCGGCGTCTACGATCAGGCCGATCACCAGTGGGTAGATGAAACCAGTGAAACGGCACCGTCGCGCTTCTCCGGCCAGGCGCTGTTAACCGCAGAGCAACATATTGCCGCCACTGGCTGGCCCCACAGTATCGTGCGTTTCTCCGGCATTTACGGTCCCGGTCGTAACCAGATGATCAACAAAGTGCGACAGGGCGAGTGCACACCGGCGACGCCATTGCACTACAGCAATCGCATTCATCGGGACGACTGTGTGGGATTTTTGCTGCACTTATTGGATCGAGCCGAAGCTGGGGAAGAGGTCGGCCAGTGCTATCTGGGCAGCGATAGCGCCCCCACGCCGATCCAGGACGTTCAGGCCTGGTTGGCGGCGGAGCTGGGTGTGCCCTATCGGCAGGAGGGTCAGCCGGTGGCCCGCACCGGCAGCAAGCGCTGCGACAACCGCCGACTGCGAGAAAGTGGCTATACCCTGCGCTACCCAGATTTTAAACAGGGTTTCAGTGCGATCCTGCCAAGCCTGGAGGCAGACTAAAGGCTCAGAATCACCTCGATTTCCACCATAGCGCCACGGGGCAGGGCGGCGACCTGCACACAGGCCCGGGCCGGGTAGGGCTCCTTGAGGAAGGTTTTCATCACCTCGTTGACGGCGTTGAAGTCGCCCAGATCGGTAAGGGAGATATTGACCTTAACCGCGTCGTCGAGGCTGCCACCGGCAGCGGCGGCCACCGCGGACAGGTTGTTGAATA
Source organism: Spongiibacter nanhainus (assembly GCF_016132545.1). Lineage (GTDB taxonomy): Bacteria > Pseudomonadota > Gammaproteobacteria > Pseudomonadales > Spongiibacteraceae > Spongiibacter > Spongiibacter nanhainus. The sequence goes on along the minus strand of NZ_CP066167.1, from coordinate 3,985,831 downwards.
CCTGAGTGGCCTGCTCGCCAATGCCGCCGGCCACCATTTCCATGGTGTCGGGCGCCAGTGGAATCTGGCCGGACAGATAAACGGTGTCACCCACTTTTACCGCCTGGGAGTAGGGGCCAATGGCGGCAGGGGCTTTATCGGTGCTGATAATTTCCTTCTTGCTCACGGAAAAGTCCTTATCGATAACAGTGAATTGGGGGATGCGGGGCTTAGTGTTTTTCCCTTTCTACCTTGATCACGGCGGGAATATTGCGGATGCGCCGCATAATACTGGCCAAGTGAACCCGGGAGCGCACCCCGATCACCAGATGAATGGTGCTGATTTTGGGATTCTCGTCCTCGACGCTGATCTTTTCGATACTGGCGTCGGCGCCATTAACCCGGGTCGCTAACACGGCGATAATGCCGCGCTGCTTGCTGAGTTCGACCTTGAGCTCCACGGAAAAATCCCGATCGATATCGTCGGCCCAGGTCAGTGGCACCACCCGCTCCGGCTCATTGCGCAGCTCGATGCTGTTGTGGCAGCTCTCGCAGTGAACCACCACGCCCTTTTCCGAGCTGACGATACCGACGATATGGTCGCCGGGGATGGGATAGCAGCAGCGGGCAAAATTGACCAGAAAACCCTCGGTGCCGTGAATCACCATAGCCTGCCGTGACTGGGCGGCGGGCAGGGCGTTTTCGTCGTCCTGGTGGCGCTCGTCCCGCAAGTTGAGCAATTGCCGGGCGGTGAGGTAAGCCACCCGGTTGCCCATGCCGATCTGCTCCAGCAGGCTCTCGATGGATTTGGTGTGCAGCACCTCCACCAATTGATCCAGGTGGTGGGGCTCGAACTCGTCCAGGCTGGTTTCCATACTGGCCAGTGCCCGTTCCAGCATGCGTTTGCCCAGCTCCACCGCTTCGGTTTTGCGCTGGTGCTTGAGAAAGTGACGGATGCCACTGCGAGCCTTGGCGGTAACCACAAAGTTTAACCAGGCCGGGTTGGGCTGAGCGCCGGGGGTGGTGATGACTTCCACCGTCTGGCCGCTTTGTAGTGGTTCGGACAGTGGCGCCAGACGACGGTTAATGCGGCAGGCAACGCAGCTGTTGCCGATGTCGCTATGCACGGCGTAGGCAAAGTCCACTGCGGTGGCGCCGGCGGGCAGTTCCATAATGTCGCCCCGGGGAGTGAAGACGTAAACCTCGTCGGGGAACAGGTCGATTTTGACGTTCTCGATAAACTCCAGCGAGTCGCCGGCGCGCTGCTGCATTTCCAGCAGGCCCTGTACCCACTGCCGGGCCCGGGCGTGGCTGGAGTTGCCCCGGGGCTCTTGCTCACTGGACTTGTACAGCCAGTGAGCGGCGATACCGTTATTGGCCATCTCCTCCATTTCGTGGGTGCGAATCTGGATCTCGATGGGCACCCCTTCCATGCCGAACAACACGGTGTGCAGGGATTGGTAGCCATTGGCCTTGGGGATGGCGATGTAATCTTTGAACTGGCCGGGTACCGGTTTGTACAGGCTGTGGACACAGCCCAGTACGCGATAGCAGGTGTCAACGGAGTCCACCACAATACGGAAGGCGTAGAGATCGAGAATCTCCCGCAGCGATTTCCGCTTGTTGCGCATCTTGTTGTAGATGCTGTAGAGGTGTTTTTCCCGGCCCACCACCTGGGCGGTGTGACCCTCTTCGTCCAGGCAGTTTTCGATATTCTGGCGGATCGCCTCAATGGTTTTCTTGCGATCGCCAAAGCGATTCTTTATGGCTTTGCGGATACGGGCGGCCCGCATCGGGTGCATGGCCTGAAAGCCCAGGTCCTCAAACTCCACCCGCAGGGTATGCATGCCCAGACGCTGGGCGATGGGGGCGTAGATTTCCAGGGTTTCCCGGGCAATGCGGCGGCGTTTCGGCGGTGGCAGTACACCCAATGTGCGCATGTTGTGGAGTCGGTCCGCCAGCTTGACCAGGATCACGCGGATATCCTTGGCCATGGCCAGGGCCATTTTCTGGAAGTTTTCCGCTTGCTGCTCTGCTTTGGACTGGAACTCGATCCGGGTTAGCTTGGAGACCCCGTCCACCAGCTCCGCCACCACCTCGCCGAATTGATCGCTGAGGTCGGGTTTGTTGATGGCGGTGTCTTCAATGACGTCGTGGAGCATGGCCGCCATCAGACTTTGGGCGTCCATACGCATATTGGAGAGAATGCCGGCTACCGCCAAGGGGTGAGTCACATAGGGCTCGCCACTGCGACGGTTCTGACCTTCGTGGGCCTGCTCGGCGTAGTAGTAAGCGCGCTTGATCTGATTGACTTGCAGCGGTGGGAGGTAATCGGCGAGCGAGCGCGTCAGGGCGTCGATGGATTGCGCTGGCTCGGGTTTGCTGTAGTCAAAGGTGAAAAAGCTGTACTGATGCATCGACGCCCCTTACTTAGGGCCTGCTCTCACTAATTGAATTGCGCCTGCTGGCGGTCATTTTTGCTTCCAGCTAGGCGGAGGAAGCGCAGTTTGGTCATTCCAAATAAGCGACCGACAACAACGCTGGGGGCAAAAATGGCCCCAGCCCTTCGGGTTGTGGCTAAAAACCCACCACTCTTCGTTGTTCGTCGTTCATTTGGAATAACCAAACCTCTCTCCTTACGCCTCGATTGGTAGATTTTTAGTCACAACAGGCACAATTCAACTAGTGTGAGCAGGCCCAAGTGCTACAGTGCCGGGCTCGTCATCTCTTCAGCACTAAGATCCAGTTCCGGTTCTTCATTGCGGGCATCCGCCGCCATGATTTCTTCCCGGGTGATCAGGCCGTCAGCGATTTCCCGCAGTGCCAGCACGGTGGGCTTGTCGCTGTCTTCCTGTACCAGCGGATCTTTGCCGCCAGTGGCGATGGCGCGGGCGCGCTTGCTTGCTACCATCACTAGTTCAAAACGGTTATCTACTGCCGACAGGCAGTCTTCAACGGTAATACGTGCCATGAATTCGTCTCAGATGTTCGGATCGAGCCACATTATCTGCGGCGGTACCCTTTAGTTTATCAAAGGCAGCAGCAGACAAAAAGCACTGTAATAGGTGAATCCTTCACGCCAGTAGGTCGCGAAGCAGCTCGGCGTGGTGTGTCTGCTGGCGTGCCAACCTCAAACGGTGGGTATGGACGATGGCCTTTAAGTCATTGAGCGCCTGCTGGAAGTGGTCGTTTATCACCAGATAGTCGCCCTCCACGCAGTGGGACATCTCCTCAACGGCGGCGGCCATACGTTTCTCAATGACGCTGTGGTCATCCTGGCCGCGCTGTATCAGCCGCTCCCGCAAGGCCTGCTGGCTGGGGGGGAGAATAAAGATGGCGACGGTGTCGGGCATAAGCTTGCGCACCTGCTCGGCGCCCTGCCAATCGATTTCCAGAATCACATCCTGTCCGTCGTCAAGCTGGGCTTCTACCCAGGCTTGAGAGGTGCCGTAGTAGTTGCCAAACACCTCGGCATGTTCCAGGAAATCCGCTTTACTCAACATGGCGGAGAACTGTTCTTTACTGACAAAGTGATAGTTCACGCCGTCTTCTTCGCCGGGGCGCATGGGGCGGGTAGTGTGTGATACCGACACGCAGAGGTGATTCACCTCCTTGAGGAGCGTGGCCACCAGGCTGGTTTTGCCGGCGCCGGAGGGGGCCGAGATAGTGTAAAGCGTGCCGCGGGGTGTTTGCATGGTCAGGGTCTTGTGGTGGTCTATCGTCAGCCAAACTTACTGTGAGAGTCGGGGTTTGTGAAATACAAGCAAGCCACAGTTTACTCGATATTCTGGATCTGCTCCCGCATCTGCTCGATTAACACCTTGAGCTCCACCGCGGCCTGGGTGCTGTCGGCCACCACGGCTTTAGAGCTGAGGGTGTTGGCCTCGCGATTGAGCTCCTGCATCAGAAAGTCCAGGCGCCGTCCCACCGGGCCGCCGCTTTGCAGTACCCGGCGAACTTCGGTGACATGGGTGTCGAGGCGATCGAGTTCTTCGTCGACATCGGCTTTTTGGGCGATCAGTGCCACTTCCTGCTCCAGGCGCTGGGGGTCGAGCTCGACGCTCATTTCGGCAATGCGCTGCTGCAGTTTGTCGCGCTGTTGGCCGATCACGTCCGGCATAAACCGCCGTACTTCCGCGACGATGTCGGCAATATTATCCAGGCGCTGCTCAATCAGGGTCGCCAGTGCGGCGCCCTCCCGCTGGCGATTGGCAATATGGTCCTGAAGTGCGTTGTCGAAGGCTGCAAGTAGGTCTTTGCCAACGGTGTCGCCGTCCACTTGCCCGCTTTCCATCACTCCGGGCCAGCGCAGCACTTCCAGCACGTTAATCGGGGCGGCGTGGGCGATATCGGCACGCAATGCGTGGGCGCTGTCCAGTACTTGCTGGGCCAACTCGCGATTGAGCTGCAGTGCCTGCTGGCTGTTGAGTTGCAGCTTGAGGGTGCATTCCAGCTTGCCGCGCTTCAGGTGCTGACGAATCCGCTCCCGCAGTGCCGGCTCCAGCGCCCGCCAGCTCTCCGGCAATTTAAAGCTGGGCTCGAGATAGCGATGATTGACTGAGCGAAGCTCCCAGCTGGCGCTCCCCCAACTGGTGTCCACGTGCCGCTGTGCGAAGGCGGTCATACTGCTAATAGACAAGGTTGGCTCCCGGATGGTGATGGCCAGAAATTTAGAAAAGCCATTCTAGGCTCTGTCGGCGGCAATTGCACCAGCACAAATACGCCCCGATGCCGTCGGACTTCCTTGCGGGCTTCGCGTTGGAGGTGGCTCAGCAGGTATACTGCGGGCCCGGATCAGAGGAGAGGTAGTATGACCCGCCCCAGCCATCGCGCTTTAGACGAAAAACGCCCACTTAAAATTACCCGCCACTTTACTTGCCACGCCGAGGGTTCGGTGTTGGTGGAAACTGGCGATACCCAGGTCATCTGCACGGCGTCGGTAGACAACACTGTGCCGCCATTTCTGCGGGGCAAGGGCCAGGGCTGGGTGACCGCCGAGTACGGTATGCTGCCGCGCTCTACCGGTAGCCGCATGGCGCGGGAAGCGGCCCGGGGCAAGCAGTCTGGGCGCACCCAGGAAATCCAGCGGCTGATTGGCCGCTCGCTGCGGGCGGCGGTGGATCTCACTGCGCTGGGGGAAAACACCATTGTCGTGGACTGCGATGTAATCCAAGCCGACGGCGGTACCCGCACTGCGTCTATCACCGGCGCCTGCGTGGCAATGGTGGATGCGATTCGGCATATGCAGCGTGTCGGCGATATTGCCTCTGAGCCGCTCCAGCATTTAGTGGCGGCGGTATCGGTGGGGATTTACCAGGGCCAGCCGGTGCTGGATCTGGATTATGCGGAGGACTCCACGGCCGAGACCGATATGAATGTGGTCATGGACGAAAACGGCGGCATCATCGAAGTGCAGGGCACGGCCGAAGGCGCCACATTTAGCCGCAGCGAAATGGACAGCATGATGGCGCTGGCGGAAAAAGGCATTCTGGAGTTGATCGATGCCCAGCGAGAGGCGCTGAGCGGCGACTAAGATACTGTGCTTTGGTCGAGCGGCCCTATAATAGGGCCGTTGCTATTTGAAATGCTTAAAAGGCGCTTTCCGGCAGTTCGTAGTCGTAATCCATGATGATTGGCGCGTGCTTGCCGAACTGCTGCACTTTGTAGATGGCGCCATGCTCGACTTTGGGGATCATGCGCTCGGAGACGATCTGGTAGTCGACCCGCCAGCCGTCTTTGCCGGGTTCACCGCCAGGCCACCAGCTAAACTCGTCGGCGTCGGTATTCACCAGGCGAAAGGCGTCGGCGTAGTGTTCTTCGTGAAACAGCCGCTCCATCCACTGCTGTTCGTCGGTGAGGCTGCCGGAGACGCCGTGATTGCCTTTAACGTCCTGGATGTCGATGCTTTTGTGGGCGATATTCCAGTTGCCGCAGATCACAAAGTCCCGGCGCTTATTGCGCACTTTGTGCAAGTGGGCCAGATACTGCTCAAAAAACTGATTCTTGCGAATCTGCTCGTTATCGTTGCCATCGTAGGCTGACGGTGCCAGCAGGCTGCCGATACTGATGTTGTCGAAGTCGGCCTGGATGTAGCGGCCTTCCATATCGAAGTCGAGAAAGCCCAGGCCGGTCATGATGGCTTTGGGGAGCTGGCGGGTGTAAATGGCCACGCCGTTGCTTTTACCGTCGGCGGCGTCAAAGAAGTAAGGGTTATAGTCTCGAGGAAAGTAGACATCGTCGCGAAGCTTGTATTCGGCGATAGCCAGGTTCTGAATGCAGAAAATGTCGGCGTCCTGCTGCAGAACCCAGTCAAAAAACCCGTTTTGGGCGGCTTCTACGATGCTGTCAGCGCAATAGCTGATAATTCTCATGGAGTCTCTATTCCGTCGAGCCAGGTCGGCAGGCCGGGCCTGACGACGCGGCGTGCTTTAATACATACCTTTGTACGTTTTTGTCGCTGCTCGTTTGAGTATGCACTGTACGTACCAGCTAGTGGCAGTTCAGTGGCGGATTCAGTGCAAATTGCCAAGAATTTTGACACCGAGACTACGGCGGGCAGCAGCAATATGCCATTCGGCTATATGCAAAGCGTTAGACTACAATGATTCCGATTTGACAACAATCTTGAGAGCACGTGATAGCGTTAAAAACATCACGTTTGGCGACATTCGGTGGTATTTGCCGACGGCTATGAGCCTTCGGGTCGGCGCAGGTACAATGGGAATATTCCAGACCAATGAGAAGTATGCATGTCTATTAAGAGTTATCAGCGTCAGTTTATCGACCAAGCTATAGCCAGTGAAGCCCTTAGCTTTGGGGAATTTACCCTTAAATCGGGCCGGGTCAGTCCCTATTTCTTTAATGCGGGTCGCTTTAGTCGCGGGCGCTCGCTGGCGGTGCTGGCGCGCTGCTACGCCGATGCTATTGTCGATGCCGGGGTAGACTTCGATGTGCTGTTCGGCCCGGCCTATAAAGGCATCCCCCTGGCAGCGGCGGTAGCCTGCGCCCTGGCCGAGCACCACGACCGGGATGTGCCCTTTGTCTATAATCGCAAAGAGGCCAAAGACCACGGCGAAGGCGGGGTGTTGGTAGGTGGCCCCCTTGTGGGACGGGCGCTGATTATCGACGATGTGATTACGGCGGGAACCGCGATTCGGGAGGCCATCGGGATAATTCGTCGAGAGGGGGCTGACGTGGCCGGTGTTGCCATCGGCCTGGATCGACAGGAGCGCGGCCAGGGCCAGCATTCTGCTATACAGGAGCTGGAGCGGGAGCAAGGTTTGTCGGTAACCAGCATTGTGACGCTGGGTGATATTTTGTCCTATCTCAATGAAGAGCGATCCGATGGGGAACTGGTGAGCAAAATTGCTGCCTACCGACAGCAGTACGGCGTAGTGTAGTAGGCAATAAGGTAGTCCAATCTATGGTGCCGCGGTGCAACTGAGAGCAATAACACGGTAATGACGGTAAAAAGAGGGGCGAACGTGCCGGTAGTGATCCTGATCCTTGTTGCGGCTCTGTCGGCTACGACGGTGCTGGCGGATAACCTGTACTACCGTTATCCCGGCGAGGGCGGTACGGTGGTGATCGACGACCGTCTTCCCCCAGAGGCTGTGCCCCGGGGTTACGACGTTATTCGCAAAGATGGCTCTGTGGTTAAAACGGTGCCGCCCCAGCTGACCGACGAGCAGCGTCGGGCTTGGGAGCAGGAGCAGGCGATCACTGAAGCCCGCAAGGCTGCGGCGGAAAAGCTGCGTCAATGGGATGAGTCACTGCTATTGCGCTATAGCGATGTGGAGGATATCGACCGGGCCAAGGAGCGGGCTTTGAACGATATCCGGGTGAGAATTTCCATTCTCAAAAGCAACCTGACCGCCATAAAACAGCAGGTGCTTAAGGATCAGGCAGAGGCGGCGGAGCTGGAGCGCCGGGGGCAGGAGGTGCCAGAGGCCTTAACCGAAAATCTCAGCGCGCTGCGCCGGGAGCTGGCGGCCACCGAAGTGCAGATTCAGTCCCGCATTGAGGAGTTGGATACTGTGGCTGACGACTACGAGCGAGACAAAGAGCGTTTCTCCAAGCTAAAGGCGCGAGTGGAGAAGCGGCGTCAATATTCTTCGCAATAGTCGTCCAAGCGTTTACTGCGGCCGAAATAACTGCCCCGCCAACCATTGCCACTGATCGTCCCAATGCTCGGTGGGGCGGCGTTGAAAGTCACTGCGCACAAACTGACCGATGCGGCCCTCGGCACAGGCCATCAACAGATTGGCGCAGCTGGACACGATAAGCTGGGTGCGCAGCCCTTCCCGTAGCTCGGCTTCTCGAAGTATCTGCTTTACCTGGGTTTCCAGGCGGTCGTAAAACTGAGTGACCCGGTCCCGAAGTCGCTGGTGCTCGCCGGCAAGGGCGTCACCGTTAAAAATACGGCTGATGCCGGGGTTGCGCTCCATAAAGGTTAGCAGCAGCTGTAAAATCATCCCCACCTGCTCCAATGCTCCCCGTTCTTCGCCGGTAATAACGGCGACGCGACTGAACACGGCGTCCTCAACAAATTCGATCAAGCCCTCGAACATCTTGGCCTTGCTGGGAAAGTGCCGGTACAGCGCTGCCTCGGAGACGCCTACCGCCGCAGCCAAGCGGGCGGTGGTAATGGGGGTGGCCGGATCTTGCTCCAGCATAGTGGCCAGGGCCTGGAGGATATCGTCGCGTCGTGAGGGGCGGTTGTTCATACTGCCTGGGGCCTTGCTGTTGTTAGGTTAGAGTGTTGGGCTGCGCTGCCAGGTGACTTTGCTCTTGGCGTGGCCGCTGAGCACCTCAGGCGCCAGCGGCGGTGAGGCTGTGATTGGTGATCAGTGTGCCCACCCCGGTATCGGTAAAGATCTCCAACAGTACCGCGTGGGGGACTCGACCGTCGATAATATGAGCGCTGGTGACGCCACTTTTTACAGCGTCCAGTGCACAGCCGATTTTGGGCAGCATACCGCCGTAGATGGTGCCGTCGGCAATCAGATTATCTACCTGTTGGGTGCTCAAGCCGGTAAGCACTTTGCCGTTCTTGTCCATCAGGCCTTCGATATTGGTGAGCAGCATGAGCTTCTCTGCTTGCAGTACTTCGGCCACTTTGCCCGCTACCAAGTCGGCATTGATATTGTAGGAGGCGCCGTCGGGGCCGACACCGATCGGTGCGATGATGGGGATGAAATCGCTGTTGACCAACATGTTGAGTACGTCAGTGCTAATGCTTTCCACTTCGCCCACGTGGCCAATATCGATAATTTCCGGCGATGCCATCTCCGGGGTTTTCTGGGTCACCTTGAGTTTTTTGGCGCGAATCAGCTGGCCGTCTTTGCCGGTAAGGCCAATGGCTTTGCCGCCGTTGGCATTGAGCAGCGACACAATTTCCTTGTTGACGGTGCCGCCCAGTACCATTTCTACCACGTCCATGGTGGCGCTGTCGGTGACCCGCATGCCGTCGACAAAGCGGGACTCAATCTGCAGCCGCTTAAGTAGCTCGCCAATTTGTGGGCCGCCACCGTGGACCACGATGGGGTTCATGCCCACCAGCTTCATCAACACTATATCCCTGGCAAAGTGGGCTTTCAGTTCATCGTCCACCATGGCGTTGCCGCCAAATTTGACGACGATGGTCTTGCCTGTGAAGCGTTGGATATAGGGCAGGGCCTCGGTGAGAACGCGGGCGACATTGCCCGCCGCATCGCGGCTCAGTGACATGGTTTTACCCCTTGCAAATGGCTAATGGTTGGCGGGTAGAAAAAGACGCCTATTAAAGACTATTTGCCAAGTCCGGATCAATCTCGCCCAGCACTTCCCGGAAGCGCTGGCGCATGCTTTCCAGTGCCGTTTCACTGTCGGCCTCAAAGCGCAGGGTAATGGCCGGGCCGGTGTTAGAGGCGCGAATCAGGCCCCAGCCGTGGCGGAATTCGGCTCGGACGCCGTCGGTGGTGTCGATCTTGGCATCTTGAAAATGGTGGCGCTTAGCAAATTCGTCAACGATCGCAAATTTGCGGTCGTCTTCTACCGCCACGATTAACTCAGGGGTGTGGGGTAGCTGCGGATGCTGGGCCAGGGCGTCATCCAAAGATAGCCCCTTCAGGCTCAGGCACTCCAGCAGGCGTGCGGCGCTGTAAAGGCCGTCGTCGAAGCCATGCCAGCGCTCGTTAAAATAGATGTGGCCGGAATACTCGCCGCCTAACAGTGCCCCAGTTTCGGCCATTTTGCGACGCATGTAAGAGTGCCCGCATTTCCACATCAACGGCCGGCCGCCCAACTCGAGGATTTGCTGGGGCAGTACCCGAGAGCACTTTACGTCAAATAGAATTTCGCAGCCCGGGTTGCGGCTGATCATATCCTCGGCCAGCACCAGCAGCAATTCGTCGGCGCCGGGGCAGAGGCCGCTGCCGCTCACCACGGCCAAGCGATCTCCGTCACCGTCAAAGGCCAGACCGATGTCGGCTTCGTGCTCGGCGACCGCAGCGCGCAGTGCCGACAGGTTGTCGCTCACTGTCGGGTCGGGTGGGCGGTTGGGAAAACGCCCATCCACCTCGCAAAACAGCGGGATAACCTGGCAACCCAGTTCGTCAAACAGCGGCGGTGCGACATTGGCGGTGGCGCCGTTGCCCGCATCGACGACCACTTTGAGGGTCTCGGCGACCACCACGTCGCCAATGATGCGATCAATATAGCGCTGCTCGATGCTGTCATTTTCCAGCCGGCCCTCGCCTTCGGCAAAATCCTCGCGCTGAATACGCTGGCGCAGTGCCTGAATGTCGTCGGCACTGAGGGCGCTGAAGTCCATGACAATTTTGATGCCGTTGTAGTCAGGAGCGCTGTGGCTGCCAGTGATCATGACCGCATTGCCGATATTGAGATCCCTGCAGGCGAAGTTCAGCATGGGGGTGGCGACCAGACCCAGGTCGACGATATCTATGCCGGTAGACAGCAGGCCGCCAACCAGCTGCTCGCGGATTCTGGGGCTGCTGAGGCGGCCGTCGCGACCCAGCAGTACTTTGCTTTGACCCCGCTCTAACAGCTCGCTGCCAATCGCCTTGCCAATGGCCAGGCAGGTGGCGTCACTCAGGTCGCGGTCGGCAAGGCCCCGTATGTCATAGGCCCGAAAGGCCGACACTGCCAATTCAGCAGGCGCGGCGGCATCGTCTTCGGTCGCTGTTGGTGTTTTCGCTGCGGGGTCCCCCACTTCTGGCAGAGGGGGGCTGGGGTTGACGACAAAGGGGTTGGGTGAATCGTCGCTTTCCTGTGCTCGCCGCCGTTGCGCCGCCAACTTGCTCTCCAGGGATTCCGCCAGTGACAGCGGCTGGTCATGTTTTTGTTCATTGGCATTGTTGCTGGCGGGGACCTCAGACGGCCGGCGGTAACTGCGCAGGAAAAAGATGGCGTGGCTGGCGCTCACCAGCGCCAGGCACAGTGCGCAGACCAGCCACAGTAGCGTACCGTCAACTTGCAGGCTCTGTACCAGCGGCGTTTGCGGGTAAACCTTTAACGTCCAGCCGGGGACTGACAGGGATCGGCTTTGTGCGTAGCGGGTATAGGCCTGCCTGCCGGCATCGACCACCATATCTTTGCGGGATTTGTAGGTTTGAATCAGCGCATTTTGTACCGATGAGCCGGCTATATTGCGCAGCATTTTGGCAAAGTAACTGGCCGGCAGGGTGACAAAAACCACACCCTGAGCGGAGGCTGCTTCGGTCATCGAGACCAGCCACTGCTCCTCATAGCGATAGGCTTCAATAATCAGTGACTTGCTGGCCAGAGTTTTGGCCATCATGTCGATTTCGATATTGTTGCGCAGCCGCTCGGTTTGGCTGCGTTCGTCGGCAATACCCTGGGGGCCCACTAACAGGATTTGACTGCTAACCGCCTCGGGAAAGGCCCGTTGCAGGCCCTGCTCAATACTGGCGATGGTGGCTGTGTCTTGCTCGGCCAGTGCCTTCTGCAATGTCGGGCTCTGTGCCTGCCGGGAGACCCGGCTGCGCAGCTGGGTGAGAATGTCCTGGGTCAGCACGCGCTGGTGATCGGCGACGGTACTGGTGACGCTGGCAATGCGTTGTTCCAGGGCCCTGGGCCGCTCGATGTTTTGCACCCAATAAAATCCGGCCACGATAAGAGCCAGGCAAAACAGCGCCGAGATCACAATGTCTCGTTGCTCCGAGCCAAAGGCTAATTTCCCGCGACGGGGCGGGGTCGTTTGTGCCGTGCTGTTATTGGATTTCAACAATTTCATTGTGTCGTCTGTGCCGCCAAGGCCCTAATCTCGTTCGGTCCGGAAGTGTTCGGCGATCAGTGCGATCAAGCGCCGCGACAACTGGGCCTTGCTCATGGTGTCAAAAGCGTGTTCTCCGCCATTCCACAGCGCCACTACGCGGTTGTCATCACTATTAAAGCCAATGTCGGTGTTGGCGACGTCGTTGGCGATAATCATATCGAGCTTTTTGCGCTGCAGCTTATCCCGAGCGTAGTGAAGGACGTCTTGTGTCTCCGCCGCAAAGCCAACGGTAAAGGGGCGCTGTGGGCTGTTGGCGACGCTTGAGACGATGTCGGGGTTGCGGACCAGGGTGAGTGTCAGGGTGTCGGCACTTTTTTTGATTTTTTGGGTAACGGCTTCGCTGGGGCGGTAGTCCGCCACCGCCGCGCAGGCGATAAAAATATCGCAGTCTTGCAGGTCCGCCAGGCTGGCATCGTACATATCCTGGGCACTGCTGACGTCGATGCGGCTAACCCGCTCGGGGGTGGCGAGATTGACCGGGCCGCTGATCAGTGTCACTTGGGCGCCGGCATCGGCAGCGGCGGCGGCTAGCGCGAACCCCATCTTGCCGGAGCTGTGGTTGCTGATATAGCGGACCGGGTCGATCGCCTCCCGGGTGGGCCCGGCCGTAATGCGCAGCTTGATACCGTCCAGAGCCCGGTTAGGGAACAGGTCGGCAGTCAGCTCGGCGATCTCATCCACTTCCAGCATGCGACCGGGGCCGATATCGCCACAGGCCTGCTCGCCCGCAGCCGGCCCGAACAGGGCGATGCCCCGCTGGCGCAGGGTGTCGAGATTGGCCTGGGTTGCCGGGTCCCGCCACATACCTTGGTTCATCGCCGGTGCCAGAGCGATAGGGGCAGGCGTGGCCAGGCACAGGGTGGTGAGTAGGTCGTCGCCCCGACCGGAGGCCAGTCGGGCAATAAAATCGGCGCTGGCAGGCGCCACCAAGATCACGTCTGCCCAGCGCGCCAGCTCGATATGTCCCATGCCGGCTTCGGCCTCGGGATCCAGGAGGGTCGTGTGCACCGGGTTGCCCGAAAGTGCCTGTAAGGTCAGTGGCGTGATAAATTCCATCGCCGCGGCGGTCATCACCACTTTTACTTCGGCGCCGCGGTCCTGTAGGCGCCGCACCAGCTCGGCGCTCTTATAGGCGGCGATGCCGCCAGTGATACCGAGCAGGATGTGTCGATTGCTGAGCTGTTTCATAAATCGCTGTCGCAGCAGGGTTTAGGGGCTTATTATGAAGACAAAAGCCGGTGGGGACTACCGGCCTTCTGTACGCGGGCTAAACATCGGTGTTCAAAGAACGTCACCACGGAGGGTGATATGGCAATACGGGATTGGCCGACCGACGAGCGGCCCAGAGAAAAGTTGTTACAGCGGGGCGCCCAGGCGCTGAGTGATGCCGAGTTGCTGGCGATATTTTTGCGAACCGGCGTGCAGGGTAAGTCCGCCGTGGATTTGTCCCGGGAGCTGTTGGCCGATCACGGGGGCTTGGCGGCACTGATGGGAGCCAGCCTCAGCCGTTTTTGCCAGTCCAAGGGCCTGGGCGATGCCAAATACGCCCAATTACAGGCGGTCATGGAAATGTCCCGGCGCTATTTGGGTGATGTATTGCAGCGAGACCAGGTGTTCAGCAGTGCTGCCTCTACTCGGCGTTATTTGCAGGCCCAGCTGCGGGGTGAACCCCGGGAGGTGTTCGCTGCGCTCTATCTGGATAACCGCCATCGGCTGATTCGCTACGAGCCGATGTTTTTCGGCACTATCGACAGCGCGGCGGTGTATCCTCGAGAAATTGCCCGGCGGGCCCTGGAGCTCAACAGCGCGGCATTGATAGTGGCCCACAATCATCCCTCCGGTGTCGCTGAGCCCAGTGATGCCGATGTCCGCATCACCCGGCGGATCAGCGATGCCCTGGCGCTGTTGGATATCCGCTTGCTGGACCACTGCGTGGTGGCGGGAGCTGAGGTGGTGTCGCTGGCGGAGAGGGGCCAGCTCTAGGGAGAATTGTTGGAAATTGTCCGGTTTTCGTTGATTCGCGATGACCCATCTGGTATAAAGTCGCGCTCTATTTGGGTCGCACCCCGATTGGGCTGTATCTGGAGGCGTCTGTGCCACGATTGGGTCACGACGTATGCCGATGCGCCATGGCAGCGGTCCGTATTGAAATCGACGATTGAGCAGAATTTTCAGAACCTGTCGCCCGGCTCGGTGAGTGTAGAGGGGCAATAGAGGTTTAAGAGGCCAAGAACCATGTCCAGAGTATGTCAGGTTACCGGTAAGCGCCCGGTAACGGGAAACAACGTCTCCCACGCGAAAAACCGCACCCGTCGCCGGTTTTTGCCGAACCTTCACAGCCACCGCTTCTGGGTGGAATCGGAAAAGCGCTTTGTGAGCCTGCGCGTGTCCAGTAAAGGTATGCGTATCATCGACAAGAAGGGCATTGACGCCGTATTGGCGGATCTGCGTGCCCGCGGCGAGAAATACTAAGGAGTATCGTCATGGCTAAGAAAGGTGCAACCGACAAGATTCGCCTGGTATCCAGTGCTGGTACCGGTCATTTCTACACGACTCAAAAGAACAAGCGCAACACTCCGGACAAGTTTGAGTTTAAAAAATACGATCCGGTGGTTCGCAAGCATGTGATCTACAAGGAAGCCAAGATCAAGTAAGATTTACTTGCATGGTACGAGTATTACGCCGCGCTAGTCGCGGCTTTTTTTTGCCTGAAATTTGCTAACTGGCGCATCGCCTGTCCCCCGAAATTGTGGTTAACTTCCAATCGCTGTCCGCGCATGCTGCCCAGTTTGGGTGATTTTTAAGGTGGCGGGGGGAGGAGAGTCCAAAGGCCGAAGAGCCGGGACGTGTCAAATGGAGTATTGAGGATTTAAGTGATGAGAGTGGGTGCGATTTTGGCGCTGGCGATTTTGCTGGCTGCCTGTCAGATGAATCAGACAAAGTCGGCGGCGGTGGCGACAACGCCTGGGGAGGTTCTCGCCTCCCTGCGGGATAACCCCGAGGCTGAACTGAGCGAAAAAGAAGGTTGGACGGTGGCGGTGCTGCCCAATGAAGCGGGCAGAACGGTGTGGTCCTTCCCTCCCGAAGAACACGAAGCCTATCCGGCGATGGTGAAACAAACGGTGGTGGTTGAAAACGGCAGTGAGTTTGCCGAAACCAGCGCTCAGTGCAGTGGTAGCCAGTCAGTCTGCAACGCCCTGCTTGGTGAGTTTCACCGCAGCATTGCCGACTAGCTGTCCAGGCAGAATTTGGCCACCAGCCTGCGCAGCAGCTCGATGCTGGGCGTAAGCTGATCCAGTGCAATGAACTCGTCCGGCTGGTGGGCCTGGTCAATCGAACCGGGGCCCATCACCAAGGTCTGTAGGCCCAGCTTCTGAAGAAACGAGGCTTCGGTGGCGAAGCCTACCGTCTCTGAGATTCTGCCTGTCAGTGCCTCGACGGTCTGTACCAATTCCGATTGGGCGCCTTCCTCGAAGGGAGCGATGCCGGGCATCAGCGGGTGCAGGGCAATATCGACACCGCGCTGCTCCGCTATCGGCTGTAAGCGCCGCTTTAGCTCAGCGCGAATCGCGTCCAATTCCATGCCTGGAATGGGGCGAATATCAAAGTGCAGGTCGGCCTGGCCGCAAATGCGATTGGGGTTGTCGCCGCCGTGCAGACAGCCCAGGTTGAGAGTGGGTGCAGGTACATCAAAGCCGGGGTGGTGGTAGCGGGCTTGGTACTCTGCCCTCAGTTTGAGGAGTTCGCTCAGTACCTCGTGCATCGCTTCCAGGGCATTGTTGCCCAGCGCCGGGTTTGAAGAGTGGCCCGAGCGACCGGTAATGCTGATGTTCTCCATCATGATGCCCTTGTGGGCGCGGATGGGGGTCAGCCCTGTCGGTTCGCCGATTACCGCATAGCGGGCGCCTTTGACGTCGTTCTCCACCAGGGCGCGGGCGCCGTCCATGCTGCTTTCTTCGTCGGCGGTGGCCAAGATAATTAGCGGTGCCTTGAAGGACTCTTCCATTAAGGGTTTGATGGCCTCAATAGCCAGGGCGAAGAAGCCTTTCATATCTGCAGTGCCCAATCCATAAAGACGTTGGTCACGCTCATCCAGGGTAAAAGGGTCACTGTGCCAGCGGCTGTCGTCGTAGGGTACGGTGTCGGTGTGCCCGGCCAACACCAAGCCGCCTTCGCCGTGGCCGTAGGTGGCCACCAGATTGGCCTTATCGGGGTTTGCCAGCGGCATGACGCGGGCTTGAAAGCCGATCTCCTCCAGCCACTGTGCCAGTAGCTCCACAACCTTGCGGTTACCCATATCCCAGCGCGGACTAGTGGCGCTGATAGAGGGGATCGCCACCAATTGGCTGATCATCTGCAGAGGGGGTGGGAGAGTCATGGGGCTGCTACCGGGAAAAGCCGTTATTGTAGGCCTTTGCCACAGCTTCAGATAGAGGCAACTGCACCCCGTTTAAACAAGCGGGGTGCAGTGAGGGCGGTCTAGCCGAATGCAGATTTGAAAATAAAGAAGAAGATGATGGACAGAATGGCCCCGGCGGGAAGGGTAACTACCCAGGACAGGAATATGTTGCCAATGACCCGCAAATTGAGAGCGGCAATACCCCGGGCCAGGCCCACGCCCAATACCGCACCCACCAGCGTGTGGGTGGTGGAGATGGGCAGACCGGTAGCGGAGGCAAGTACCACGGTGCTGGCAGCACCCATCTCGGCGGCAAAGCCCCGGCTGGGGGTCAGTTCGGTGATTTTGGTGCCGATGGTGGCGATAACCTTGAAGCCGTAAGTCGCCAGGCCAAACACAATACCGCCGGCACCCAGTAGCAGCACCCACCAGGGCAGGCCGGCTTTGGCGGCGATCTCACCACCAGAGCCCACCACGCTAACCACGGCGGCTACCGGACCAATGGCGTTGGCCACGTCGTTGGAGCCGTGGGCGAAGGCCATGGCGCAGGCGGTAAAGACCATCAGTACCGCAAAGACGCGCTCCACGTCGCGATACTTGTCGATGTGAAGTGTGCCTTCAGGTTGCGCGCGAGGTTTAATGCGGCGCAGAAAGCCGATACCAATAGCCATGATAATGGCGGCAACCACCGCCGATATCAGCAGGCTCTGGCCAAAAGTGAAGCCCAGCCCGACGTGTTTCAGGCCCTTGGTCATAGTGACCATGGAAATCATGAAACCGACCAAGAACAGGTAGCCGGGAATGTAACGTTTGGCCGCGGCGAAGGGGTCGTCTTTTTCCAGGATTAAGCGCTGGGCGCTGATAAACAGCAGTGCCGACATGGTGCCAGCCAGTACCGGCGACACCACCCAACTGGCAACGATCTGGCCCACCTTGCCCCAGGCTACCGCATCAACACTGATGCCGGCGGCGGTAAAGCCCACCAGGGCGCCGACGATGGAGTGGGTGGTGGAGACCGGCCAGCCCATCAGGCTGGCGATAAACAGCCAGATACCGGCGGCCAGCAGTGCCGAGAGCATGCCGTAGACCAGCAGTTCGGGAGTATCGGCGAGGTAGCTGGGGTCGATAATTCCTTTGCGGATGGTATCGGTGACCTCGCCACCTGCCAGGTAGGCGCCGCAAAATTCGAAGATCATGGCCACCAAAATGGCCTGTTTGATGGTCAGGGCTTTAGAGCCGACCGAGGTGCCCATGGCGTTGGCGACGTCGTTGGCACCTACCCCCCAGGCCATAAAGAAGCCGAATAAACAGGCCAGTATCAGCAATAGCTGGCCGTGTTCAGCAATGATGGACATATCTCTACCCTAAATATTTTTGAGTTTGTTGATTGTCTGTGTCACCCGAGCCGTCAGCGGGCGATCAGGATTTGCAGCCGTGAGCCGACGCGCTGAGCCTTATCGGCGATATCGCTGACCCAATCGATGATCTGGTACAGGAACATCACGTCTACCGGGTTGTAGTCTTTTTCTATTTTGAACAACGTGGTGCGAACCTTGATTTTGTGATCGTCGGTGTCGTGCTCCAAGGTATCCAGCTGTTCGATCAGGCGCTCGACGAAGTCCACTTCCGGGCCCCGGAAGCCGCTTTCCAGCAGCTCGTCAAGTTCTTCGATGCCTTTCAGCGCTTGCAGTGTGGCGGCCACGGCCAGGGCGACGCTGGTGCGCATCATTTCTTCAAGCGGTTCAGGGATTGCCATTTCCCGGCCTACCATAATGCCGACAATGTCTCTTGAGAGGTTGGCGATTTGGTCCTGGCTGCGCAGCAACTCCAGCACATCGTTGCGAGGCACCGGCATAAACAGGTTTTTGGGTAGGTGAAGGCGGAGTTTCTTTTTGATGTCGTCAGCTTTGTTTTCCAGTGCGACGATCTCGGCTTGTTCTTGTTTCGCTTTTTCCCAATTGCCTTCCAGCACCGCGTCAAAAAACGGTACCAGGTGGCTGGCACAGTCTTGCACCACTTCCATATGTTCCTGCAAAGGAACGAAAGGGGACTTGCCGAACAGATTGCTAAGTGGATTCATAGTCACAGTGTGCTTCCTGTTGTCGCCAATAGTTAGCCGCTGCCATTATAGGAGTCAGCGACGACTTTAACTACACAAAAACCTAGTGAAATCAAGGCTTTTTCTAAGTGTTTGTCATACTATTGTAATAAAGTATGTGTAGGGGCTATAGCGTGTCAGCGTTGCGAGTGCCAAGCAATAGGCGGCAAGCCTAACAGGAGTTTATGACAGGTATGTACAGATGAGCGGTGGATCACAGATCAACGGCCCCTTGGATACCGGGCACATTGCCCGGCTGTTGGTGGAGGATGGTGTTCTCGCCGAATCAGTCGCCAAGCGAGTGGGGGTGCGGCCGCCTATGGTGGGAGACCGTGTTCAGCACCCCTTGAACTACCTGGCCGCGCAGCAGCTGCCCGATGCTAGCAGTGGTCGGCCCCTGACCTTGGAGCGCCTGCTGACCTGGCTCGCCGGGCGGGCGGGTTTGAGTACTTACCACATCGACCCATTGAAAATAGATGTGACCGCCGTCACGGAGGTGATGTCCTTCGCCTTTGCACAGCGTCATCGCATTCTCGCCGTGGCCAACAGCCGCGACGAGCTGGTGGTGGCCTGCGCCGAGCCGGGGGATCGCAGTTGGCAGGCGACCCTGGAACAGGTGGTGAAGAAGCCGATTCGCCGGGTGCTGGCCGACCCCGAGGCCATCGACCGCTACACGGTGGAGTTTTACAGTCTGGCTCGCTCGGTACGGGGGGCGTCGGGGGAGCAGCGGCGCGGTGGCAGTAACTTTGAGCAGTTGCTGGAAATCAGCCAACTCAAGGATCTGGATGCCAACGACAGCCACGTCGTCAATATTGTCGATTGGCTGCTGCAGTACGCCTACGACCAGCGCGCCAGCGATATTCATATCGAGCCGCGGCGGGACAAAGGCAATGTCCGTTTCCGTATCGACGGCGTGCTCTACGACGTTTACGAATTGCCGGCGGCGGTACTAACAGCGGTAGTGAGTCGTTTGAAAATCCTGGGGCGTATGGATGTCGCGGAAAAGCGCCGTCCTCAGGATGGCCGCCTGAAGACCAAGAACCCCGGCGGCGAGGAAATCGAACTGCGGCTCTCCACCCTGCCCACCGCCTTTGGCGAAAAGCTGGTGATGCGGATTTTCGACCCTGAAGTACTACTGCGAAATTTTGATGAGCTGGGTTTGCGGGGCGAGGATCTAAAACGCTGGCAACGGATGATTCGCGCCCCCCATGGCATTGTGCTGGTCACCGGGCCCACCGGGTCCGGTAAGACCACCACCCTGTATTCCAGCCTTAAGCAAATTGCCACCAGCGAAGTGAATGTCTGCACCATTGAAGATCCCATCGAGATGGTGGAGGACGCCTTCAACCAAATGCAGGTGCAGCACAATATAAATCTCGATTTTGCCAGCGGTGTGCGTGCACTGCTGCGACAAGATCCCGACATCATCATGATCGGCGAGATTCGCGATCTGGAAACCGCGGAGATGGCCATTCAGGCGGCACTGACCGGGCACTTGGTGCTGTCTACGCTACACACTAATGACGCCCCCTCCGCGGTCACCCGCCTGCTGGAGCTGGGTGTGCCGGCATATCTGATCCGCGCCACTGTGCTGGGGGTGATGGCTCAGCGGCTGGTGAGAACACTGTGCCCCTATTGCAAAGCGCCAATGCCGCCGGAGCAGGTGGACCCCGCTGCCTGGAACGCGCTGACCGCGCCCTTGAAGGTCAGCCCCCCCAAGCAGTACTACCATGCCCCGGGCTGTCTGGAATGTCGGAACACTGGCTTCTACGGCCGGCAGGGGATCTATGAAATCCTGCCGGTAGAGGGTGAAATCCAGGCGGCGGTTAAAGACGATGTGGCCTTGGATGAGCTGCGTCTTACGGCGATGAAAAAAGGGATGCATACCCTGCGCTTGAGCGGCGCCCGGAAAGTGGCGGTGGGTGAAACCACGGTCGCCGAGGTGCTGCGGGTGGCGCCGTCTCTGCATTCACAAAATTAATGAGGTTGGTAAAGCGTTAACGTGTCGGACTCTTCACTACAGATTCAGAACAACGAGATCCCGGAGGCTTGTCGCGCCGAGGTCGAGCAGCGTTGGCAGAGCTTGATGGAGCGCTGCGACGATAATCAACGGCACTGGTATCGCGAGCTTTCCCAGTCAGATCAGCGCCCCCAGCTGTTGAAAGCATTGGGCTGTAGCCAGGCTTTTACCGACTACTGCTGCCGTATACCGGATGCCCTCAAGCAGCTCCACGAAGCAGGCCTGCTGTCGGCACCCCTGGACTATCCCGCCTTATTGGACGAATTGCAGGGTGAGGCGTCAGCCGTGGCCGACGCCGATGCCCTGGCTGCCTGTTTGCGCCGCTTCCGCAACCGCCACTGGTTGCGCATTGTGTGGCGGGACCTGAATCGCCTGGCGACCACGGCGCAGACGGTTGCCGAGTTGTCCGATTTGGCGGTCGCCTGCATTGAGGTCGCCCTGGATTTTCACTACCAGGCCATGACGGAGGAGTGGGGAGAGCCCCGCAGCAAAGACGGTGAACCCCAGCGGATGGTGGTGATCGCCATGGGCAAGCTGGGCGCCAACGAGCTTAACCTGTCTTCCGACATCGATCTTATTTTTGCCTATCCCGAGGCCGGCAGTACCGAGGGTGGCCGGCGCTCAGTGGACAACCAGGAGTTTTTTATACGCCTTGGTCAGCGCGTGATTAAAGCCCTGGATGCCCTCACTCCGGACGGTTTTGTATTCCGAGTAGACATGCGCCTGCGTCCCTACGGCCAGAGCGGACCCTTGGTGGTCAATTTTGACGCCCTGGAAGAGTACTACCAGGATCAGGGCCGGGACTGGGAGCGCTACGCGATGATCAAGGCCCGCTGCATTGCCGGTGATGTGGCCTCCGGTGAGCAGTTGATGGCGGTGCTGCAGCCCTTTGTGTTCCGCCGCTACCTGGATTTTTCGGCGGTGGAAGCGCTGCGGGATATGAAGGGCATGATTCAGCGGGAAGTGCAGCGCCGCAACCTGGAGGACAACATCAAACTGGGGCCTGGTGGGATTCGCGAGATCGAGTTTATCGCCCAGTGTTTTCAGCTGATCCGCGGCGGTCAGGAAGCGTCGCTGCAGGCCCGAAGCCTGGTGACCGTGCTCAATGAGCTGCGGGAGTTGGAGTATCTGCCCACCAATGCAGTAAAGGAGCTGGAACAGGCCAACGGCTTTTTGCGGGACGTCGAGCACGCTATCCAGGCCTGGCGGGATCAGCAAACCCAGCAACTCCCCACCGACCAAGCCGCCCGGGACGCCTTGGCCTGGGCGATGGGTTGCCCAGACTGGCAGGCCTTTAGTGTTGAGCTAGCCAGGCATCGCGACAAGGTGGCGAAGCACTTTGCCAATATTGTCGCCGACCCGGATGAAGGCAGTGATGTGGAGCCGAACACCCTGGCCCACTGGCACACACTGCTGGACGAGTTGGATCACGATCATGTGCGCCAGCAGCTTGAGGAGGCGGGTTTTGACGACGGCGACGAGGCCGCGCGGATGCTGGTGGCGCTGCTGAGTAGCGCGGCTGTGCAAAGAATGCAGAGCTCTGGTCGCGAGCGCCTTTACGACTTTATGCCCCTGTTGCTGGAAGCTGCCAGCGAGGCAGAGCACCCCACCCAAACCTTGTTGCGCATCATCCCGCTGATCGAGTCGGTGCTGCGCCGCACCGCCTACCTGGTGCTGCTGATGGAAAACCGTCAGGCGCTGGGGCACCTGGTGCGCCTGTGCGATGCCAGCCCCTGGATTGCCCGCCAGCTCGCCGCGCAACCGGTGCTGTTGGACGAGTTACTGGATGCCAGCAGTTTGTACTCGGTACCGGACAAAGACGGTCTGCGCAGCGAGCTGCGCCAACGCTTGCTGCGCATTGCCGAAGACGACCTGGAGGCGCAGATGGAAGCGCTGCGCTACTTCCGCCTTGCCCACGTGTTGCGGGTGGCGGCGTCCGAGGTTTCCGGCACTCTGCCGCTGATGAAGGTCAGTGACTACCTGACTTACATTGCCGAGGTGGTACTGGAGTCGGTATTGGACATTGCCTGGCACAACCTCACCGACAAGCATGGCCACTTTGCCGGCATCGATGAGGCCCGTAAACACTTTGTTATTGTTGGCTACGGCAAGCTCGGCGGGCTGGAACTGGGCTATGGTTCGGACCTGGATTTGGTATTCATCCACGATTTACCGGCCGGGCTGGCCACCGATGGTGACAGGCCGGTGGATGGCACGGTGTTTTTCACCCGCCTTGGCCAGCGCATCATCCATATCCTCACTACCCAGACCCGTTTAGGGGCGCTTTATGAAGTGGACATGCGCCTGCGGCCCTCCGGCAATGCGGGTTTGTTGGTGTCCTCCTTCAATGCCTATCGCGACTACCAGCGCGGTCAGGCCTGGACCTGGGAGCACCAGGCCCTGGTGCGTGCCCGGGTGGTGGCCGGCGACGAGTTGCTGGCGGAAAAATTTACCCATTTGCGTCGGGAGTTGATCTGCGAGCAGCCCCGGGATGCCGCGACACTGAAAGAGGAAGTCGTGGCAATGCGCAATAAAATGCGCGACCACCTGCTGCCCAAAGGGTCGGGGGGTGAAAAAGTCGCGCAATTTGACCTCAAGCAGGGCCTGGGAGGTATCGTCGATATTGAATTTATGGTCCAATATGCCGTTTTGGCTTGGTCGAATCAGCACCCACCGCTGGCCCACTACACTGATAATATTCGCATCCTCGAAACCCTGCAGCAGCAGGACCTCTTACCCGAGGCGGATGCTCTAGCACTGATTGATGCCTACAAGGCCTTCCGCAGTCAGTCGCACCGACTCAGTTTGCAGGAACAGAAGGGGCGTGTTGCCGATTCTGAATTGCGCGACGAACGCGACACCGTCGCCTCCCTGTGGGAGCGACTGATGGCTTAACCGCCGGACTGGCACCGCGACCACACCAAGCCCGTGACTGTGTAGCTGCCCTGATTGAGGAGAGAGAAAACAATGTCCATGGCTGATCGCGATGGTCTGATCTGGTTCGATGGCGAAATGATCCCCTGGCGGGATGCCAAAGTACACGTGTTGACCCATACCCTCCACTACGGCATGGGCGTATTCGAGGGTGTGCGCGCCTATAACACCGAGAGCCGGGGAACCTGTATTTTTCGCTTGCAGGAGCACACCGACCGCTTGTTCCGCAGTGCCCACATCATGAATATGCCGATGCCCTTCGACAAGGCGGCAATCAATGAGGCGCAAAAACAGGTCGTCAAGGACAACGATCTTGAGGAAGCCTACCTGCGCCCGATGGTGTTTTACGGCAGCGAAGGCATGGGCCTGCGGGCCGACAACCTGCGTACCCACGTGATAGTCGCCGCCTGGGACTGGCCCAGTTACATGAGCCCCGAGGCTCGGGACCTGGGTATCAAAGTTCGCTGCAGCTCTTACACCCGCCACCACGTCAATATCTCTATGTGTAAGGCCAAGGCCAATGGCCACTACATCAACTCGATGCTGGCGCTGCGGGAGGCACTGGACAGCGGTTGTGAAGAGGCCCTGCTGCTGGACAACGAAGGCTACGTTGCCGAGGGCAGTGGTGAAAATATCTTCATCGTTCGGGACGGCAAACTGTTTACCCCCGAGCTGACCAGCTGCCTGGATGGCATCACTCGCGGCACCATCTTTGCCTTCTGCCAGGAAATGGGCTTGGAGCTGCACGAAAAGCGCATTACCCGGGATGAAGTTTACGTTGCGGATGAGGCGTTCTTCACCGGTACGGCAGCCGAGGTTCTGCCCATCCGTGAACTGGACGGCCGCACTATCGGCGCCGGCGAGCGTGGGCCAATCACCACCGAGCTGCAAACCCGCTATTTCGACCAGGTTAAAGGGCGCCGAGAGCAGTACCCGGAGTGGCTGACACCGGTCCGCTAAATTCTGCCTGATCCCACCGCCTCAATTCTGGGGCGGTGCCTCCTCGCCTTCCCGGCTTTTGTAGCGGCACTCGCCGCGAATCACGATCCGTTCCAGCACCGCATACTGCTCCAGTGTGACGTAGCCGTGCGGGCAGTATTCCATCAACCTTGGATCGCGCTTCAAGTAGCGCTGGGTCAACGCCAGCTGGCGATCGGGGTCGAACTGCTCCATCACAGCGGCTTGTTGCTGGGCAGTGTTGATCGAGGTGATGGGACGCAGTTTGGGGCGCGCCAGAGGCACACGAAACTCAAACAGACGAATGCCGCCGGGCCGCTGTTGGGTAGAGAACTCGCCAATAATCTGCTGGGGCTCGGGACTGTTGCAGGCCGATAACAGCGATAACAAGACCGCAATCGGGGCAAGCTGGCGGAGGCGGAAGGGTGTCACAGGAGGCAATCTCTTTACTCTGAATGCAGTGGTTTTTATGTGGCTGAGTCCGGCCGTGGTATCCCAGCTGACGCGGCGATACTATCATGTTCCTGGGCATGTTCCCGGGCATGCTTCTGGGCTATGCCCTGCAACTTGCCTCGGAACGCCTCTGGAGACCAAGCTAATGCCCGCCCCAGGGTCCCCCGGATGGCGGAGGCCGGTCAGTGGATTTATCCACAGGCCGTGGTTACAATGCTGTTACCAAAAATGGCCGGGACGGGTGTGCCGGCGGTAAAACTACAACATCATTACAACGGCCGACCCGCCATGTCTACGGATTCTTCAACGCTCCCGGTAGCGCCGCCGGCGGTGCCTGCACCTGCCGACGTTATCGACCTGACCGACAAACGCGCCCGGCGCCCACTGAGCATCTGCCTGTTGGGCTACCGCAGTGCGCCCTATGGTGGCGGACAGGGCATCTACCTGAAATACCTCAGTAAGGCGCTGGTGGATGCCGGCCATCAAGTCGATGTGATCTCTGGCCAGCCCTATCCCCATCTGGATCCCAGGGTCAGGTTGATCAAGATGCCGGGCATGAACCTGTTTGAAACCGGCTTGGCTTCACTGCGGCCTCACCACTTAAGGTCCTGGACCAATGTCATAGAGTGGACAGGTAAGCTGACCGGCGCGTTTTCCGAGCCCTACTGTTTTGGTCGCCGGGTGGTGAAGTATCTCAAGCAGCACGGCCGTCACTACGATATTATCCACGACAACCAGAGCCTCAGCTACGGCATGCTGAAGCTGCAAAAGCTGGGCTTTCCGCTGGTGACTACCATTCACCATCCCATCACCAGTGATCTGAAAATTGCCCTTAAAGCCGCCAATTCCTTTGTCGATCGTATTCTGATCCGGCGGTGGCACAGTTTTTTGTTTATGCAGCGTGAGGTGGCCCGGCAGCTCCACAACGTGGTCACGGTCTCCCAACGCTCCCGGCAGGATATCGCCGCCGCCTTTGCTATCCAGCCGGCGGCCATCCAACTGGTGCACTGCGGTATCGATACCGAAGAATTCAGGCCGATGCCCGAGGTGGACAAAGTCCCCCGCCGCCTGATGGCCACGGTATCCGCCGATCAGCCCTTGAAGGGTGTCAGCTTCCTTTTGGAGGCCCTGGCGTCGCTGTTGCCGCGCTACCCGGATCTGGAGTTGCTGATGGTGGGCAAACCCAAACCCGGTGGCGACACCGAGCAGTTGATTGCCCGCCTTGGGGTAGGTGATCACATTCGCTGTGTATCGGGGATTTCTACCGAGCAGCTGATTCGCCATTACAACGAGGCGGAAGTGGTGGTGGTGCCCTCGGTGTACGAAGGCTTTGGTCTGCCGGCGGGGGAAGCGATGTCCTGCGGCGCGGCGGTGGTGTCTACCGATGGCGGTGCGCTGCCAGAAGTGGTGGGCGATGCCGCGATCCAGGTACCAGTGAAAGACAGCACTGCCCTGGCGGAAGCGATTGCCCAATTGCTGGACGACCCACAACGGCGGCAAGAGCTGGGCCGCGCCGGACGCCGTCGCATTGAAGAGCTGTTTTGCTGGCACCGGGCCGCGGAGCAAATGACCGATTACTACTGGCAGGTGATGGAACGTGAAAACGGTTGATTTTCGACATTTTCAATTGCAGCCGGGTGACCGCTTGCTGGACCTGGGCTGCGGTGAAGGTCGCCACGTTATCTCCGCTTATGTGGAGGGGGAGATAACCGCCATCGGCGTCGATCTCTGTCTCGATGATCTCAAAACCGCCCAGCAAAAAGCCCAGGACTACCTGGAGAGCGGCCAGCAGCAAAAGGCCTTTGGTCTGGCCAATGCCGATGCATTGAATCTGCCCTTTGCCGACAACAGTTTTGATAAGGTGATTTGTTCCGAAGTGCTGGAGCACATTCCCGACTACGCTGGAGCTCTGAAAGAAATCCAGCGGGTGTTGAAGCCAGGCGGCCTGTTCTGCGCCAGTGTGCCCCGGGCCTGGCCGGAGCGAATCTGCTGGTCACTCAGTGATGCCTACCATCAGGTAGAGGGTGGTCATTTGCGGATATTCAAGGCCTCTGCCCTGCGCAAGCAGATCCAGGGGCTGGGTTTTCGCTTTTACCAGCGCCACTGGGCCCACGCCTTGCATGCTCCCTATTGGTGGCTAAAGTGTCTGTTCTGGGAGCGCCAGGACGATCATCCCCTTATTAAAGGCTACCACCGCTTTTTGGTGTGGGACCTGCTCGACCGGCCGCTGTTTACCCGGGCCTTAGAGCGGGGTTTAAACCCAGTGATGGGCAAATCGGTAGTGATGTACTTTCAAAAAGGGCCGGCGGCATGAGTGGGCTGTTTCTCAGTAAGGGGTTGTTCCCCCACGAATTTTTGCGACCGACGGTAGCATTTTTGCTGCGCGCCCAGCAGGCGGATGGCAGCATTCCCTGGTTCGAAGGTGGTCACGCCGACCCCTGGGATCACGTAGAGTCGGCGATGGGCTTGAGTATCGGTGGCGAATTTGACGCCGCCGAGCGGGCTTATCACTGGCTGCGGGACAATCAGCTTGACGACGGCAGCTGGTGGGCGGCATACCGGGACGGCGAGGTCGACAACCGCGAGCGACGGGAAACCAACTTTGTCGCCTATGTGGCCACCGGTGTCTGGCACCATTACCTGATTAGTGAAAACCGGGCATTTCTGCGGGGTATGTGGCCCTGTGTGGAGGCGGCCATCGACTTTGTTGTGGCCCAGCAGAGTGACCACGGCGATATCAACTGGGCGGTGTGCGGCGAGGGCAAGCCCATGGCCGATGCACTTCGCACCGGCAACGCCTCCATCTACAAGAGCCTGGAGTGTGCGTTCAATATCTCCGTAGTGCTGGGTCAGCCGCGCCGGGACTGGTATCGGGCCCGGCAGAGTCTGGGCGAGGCACTGCGCAATAAGCCCGAGCGCTTTGATCGCACCTGGGAGAGCAAGGCGCGCTACTCCATGGATTGGTTTTATCCGGTACTCACCGGGGTCATTCCCAAAGCCAAGGCCAGTGCGCATTTGCAGCAGCGCTGGCACGAATTTGTCGAAACCGATATGGGCTGTCGTTGCGTTGCCGACGAACCCTGGGTCACCGTCGCAGAATCCTGTGAGCTCACCCTGGCGCTGCTAGCTGCCGGCGATCACGCCCGGGCAGTGCAGCTGTACAGCTGGCTGCACCAATGGCGGCACCGGGATGGAGAATACTGGACAGGCTATCAGTTTGACGAAGACCTGCTGTGGCCAGAGGAGCGACCCACCTGGACGGCGGCGGCGATTTTGCTGGCTGCCGACGCGCTCACCGAGCACACCGCCGCCCACCACCTGTTTACCCAGGTGCGTCTACTGGAAGCACCCAACGAAAGCAGCGAGTCGATCTCCGGCAGGGTGCCGGGCTGAAGAAGGCAGGCCACTGAGCCAGGCCCTAAGTCAGGATGCCACGAAGGGCACAAAAACTGAGAAGCGGGTCGCAATTCGGCGATAAATTGTGTGCCCGACTACCCTAAATGGCGCCCAAGCACATTGCCAAAGTCCCTCTTGTACCCTAACGTCAAAGGAGTCGAAGTACTGGCCCGGGTACTTAAAAACAAGTACCCAATAAGCAAGTACCCAATAAATAAAGCGGAGTGTGTGATGAAAGCATTGAGTAAGCCTGCGAAGTATCTGGCGTTTTCAGCCATGATGGCCTTTTCTGTTTCGGCGTCTGCAGCTGATGGACCGCTGGCGGGTGTAGATGCTTTATTGACCGATTTGTTGGGCATTCAGGGCTTGTCCAATACCCTGGCCCTATTGCCGCTGGATGCCGCTGGCGCGCAATCGGCCTTTGAGCTGACCGGTGCGCTGCTAAACCCTCAGACGCTGTTCGAGCTTGGCTCCGGTATAGGCTTGCCTCTAGTGCAGAACTTATTGCCGCCAGTGCAGGTACTGACCACTAATCCGGCCGAGTTGGCCACGTTCCTCACCGATGGCGGTTCGTTGCTTACCTCCACCATCGTGCTGCTGCCAGAGATTCCGCTGATCTCGGCGCCTCTGCCTGGCCTGTAAAGGCGATCACTCAGTTTATCCGTGACCGCTCTCGCGGTCCGGATTGTCATTTAATTGCTTATGCAGGCATTGGCTCACTGCCTGTGGCGACGAGGTCTTGCCCGCCATTGCCCGGTAGGCCATGGGCACCACAAACAGCGTGAACAGGGTGGCGGCGGTCACACCACAGGCCACCACAATGCCAATGACAAAGCGCGACTCGCTGCCCGCACCGCTGCCCAACAATAGCGGCACAGAGCCCATTACTGTGGTAATTGCCGTCATAATGATAGGCCGCAGGCGCTGCTCCGCAGCCTGCAGGATAGCGGTCTCAAACTCGATACCTTGATCCCGCAGCTGATTGGCAAACTCCACCAGCAAGATGCCGTTTTTGGCGGCCAGGCCCACCAGCATTACCAAGGCGATTTGGCTGTAAATATTCAGGCTTTGGTCGCTGAAATACAGCCCCACCAACGCTCCGGCGGCAGCCAGTGGCACCGTCAGTAGAATCACCAGGGGGTGAACAAAGCTCTCAAACTGAGCCGCCAACACGAGAAATACCACTAACAAGGCCAGTGCAAAGGTCAGGTAAACCTCGTTGCCGGCATCGATATAGTCCAGAGATTCGCCTTTATAATCGATCACCGCCTCGGGCGCGACGTCGCGGGTAATCCCTTCTAGGTAGGCCAGCGCCTCGCCCAGGGAGTAGCCGTCCGCCAGGCTGGCATCCAGCGTAATGGCCCGCACCCGATTAAAGCGGTTGAGGGTGGCGGCGGCGCCGCGTTCTTCCAGGGTAACCAGGTTGCCCAGGGGGATCAGGGCGCCGCTGGTATTGGAGCGCACATAGATGTTGCTAAGATCGTTGGGGCTGCGCTGCTGGCTGGGTTCGCCCTCCAGCACCACGTTGTATTCCTCGCCATTGAGCATAAAGGTGGTAACGCGGCGCGAGCCCAGCAGGGTTTCCAGGCTGCGGTTGATCTGCTGGGTGTCCACGCCCAGGTCGGCGGCCCGGGCGCGATTGATGTTGACCACCAGCTGGGGTTTGGTCTCCCGGTAGTCACTGTCCAGGCCCAGCAGTTTGGGGTTGTTGCGGGCCTCGGCCAGGATGGCATCCCGCCACTGCGCCAGCTGATCATAGTTACCGCCGCCAATCACAAACTGTACCGGTTTGCTAAAGCCGCCCCCCAGTGCCTGAGGTTGGATCGGGAAGGTGGTCATCGGGGTGTAGTCGGCCAGGCGGCGGCGTATATCGGCAATGATCTCGGTGCTGGAGCGGCGCTGGGACCAGGGTTCCAGCACCATGATGGAAAAGGCGCCGTTGTAGCTGTCAGCACCGCCGAAGCCGCCGGGGGCGCGCAGCAGAAAGCGCTTGATTTCGCCCTGTTCCACCAGCGGCATCAGCCGCTGCTCCAGCTCATCGAGGTGCTCACTGACATAGTTAAAGGAGGCTCCCTCCGGGCCGCGGATGGACAGGAACACGACGCCGCGATCCTCTTTTGGCGCGAACTCGCTGGGTACGGCCTGGATAAAATAGATGCAGGCGGCAATAGTGGCGGCCAACACGCTGGCCGACAGCGCCGGTCGGTGCAAGCTGGAGTAAAGTATACGGCGGTAGCCGCTCTCCATGCGGTGCAGCAATGACTCAACAAACTCTGCCAGCTTACCGTGCATGGCGTCGCGATTGAGCAGCTTGGCGCAGATCACCGGCGACAGGGTCAGCGCCACCAGGCTGGAAAACACCACCGCCACCGCCATGGCCACGGCAAACTCGCCAAACAGGCGACCGATGTCGCCCTGCAAGAAGGTGATGGGAACAAACACCGCCACCAAGACTGCGGTGGTGGCCACCACCGCAAAACCGACCTGGCGAGCACCGCGAAACGCCGCCACTAACGGCGGTTCCCCAGCCAGCAAGCGGCGGTGAATGTTCTCCAGCACGACGATGCTGTCGTCCACCACCAGACCGATGGCCAGCACCAGGGCTAGCAGGGTGAGTAGATTGATGGTGTAACCCAAGAAATAGAGAACGGTAAAGGTGGCAATCAAAGATACTGGCACGGTAACGGCCGGCACTATCATGGCGCGAAAATCACCCAGGAACAGGAAGATCACCAGCACCACCAAACCGGCGGCAATAAACAGCGTCTTGTAAACCTCGCTGATGGCCGAGTCGATAAACACCGAGCTGTCGTAACTGTCGTGCAGGGTGGTGCCCTGGGGCAGACCGGGTCTTACCCGCTCGGCCTCTTCCTTGACGGCGTGGGCGACCTCCAGGGTATTGGCGGTGCTTTGTTTGACAATACCGATGCCCACCTGGGGAATGCCGTTGCCGCGAAACAGGTTGCGGGGTTCTTCGGCGCCCAGTTCAATCCGCGCAATGTCGCCCAGGGTTAGCTGATAGCCGCTGGCCTCCCGGCGCAGCACCAGTTTTTCAAAGTCCTCACTGGCCCGGTACTGGCGATCTACTTTGATGGCAAAGTCCCGGTACAAGGATTTTAATGTGCCGGCGGGGAGTTCGACGTTTTCCTGCCGCAGCGCCTGCTCCACATCGCTAACGGTAACCTGTCGGGCCGCCATGGCCTCCCGGTCCAGCCAGATACGCATGGCGTAGTCCGAGGCACCGCTGACCAGAATACGGCCAACCCCATTGATGGAAGAGAAGCGATCCACCAACTGGCGCTGGGCAAAGTCGGCCAACTCCAGGCGGTTGAGATTTTGCGAGGTGAGGTTGAGCCACATGATGGGCCGGTCATCGGAATCCGCTTTGCGCACCTCTGGTGGATCGGCTTCCTCCGGCAGATTGTTAAGCACCCTGGATACCCGGTCGCGAATGTCGTTGGTGGCGTCGTCAATGTCGCGGGACAGTTCGAACTCGACGTTGATGGAAGAGTTGCCGTCCATGCTGGAGGAGGAAATGGTCTTAATCCCTGCCACCCCGGCGATGCGCTCCTCGATGACCTGGGTGATGCGGGACTCCACGACCTCGGCGGCAGCACCGATGTAGTTGGTGCTGATCGACACCACCGGCGGGTCAATATCGGGGTACTCCCGCAGTGATAAGCGCTCAAAGGACAGCAGGCCGAAAGCGACCAGCAACAGGCTGATAACCGTGGCGAATACGGGTCGCCGCACGGCGGTATCGGACAACCACATGATTAGCCCTCCGCCGGCGTCGGATCACTGGAGGGTGAGGTCGGTGCTGCCACCGGCGACCCCGGCCGCAGGTTCATATAGCCCTGAGTGATAACCTGTTCACCCTCACTGAGGCCCTGGTGAACTTCCACCTTACCGGCCCGGCGTATGCCCAGGGTGACCTGACGTCGCTGTGCCTTGCCGTCGCTGTCTATTACCCAAAGAAAGTGTTCCTGGTCGACGCTCTCTAGCGCCTGTTCGGGAATCATCATGCCGCTGCGGGGCTCAGCTTTTAACTCGACGTGCATCAGCATACCGGGCTTTAGCAGGTGGTCGGGGTTGGCCAAGCTGGCGCGAGCGGTCACGCTGCGGGACTGGCTGTCGATGCGCTGATCGATGGCGCTGATGCGTCCTTCAAACTCCTGGCCCAGAGCTTCACTGCGGGCGGTGATGCTCTGCCCCACCTGCAATTTGCCCAGCAGCAGGCTGGGCATTTGGAAATCCAGGCGCATGGTATCCAGGTCGTCCAGGGTGGTAATTACTGTGCCGGGGGAAAGCAGGGCGCCGGGGCTGACCTGACGCAGGCCGACCACACCGTCAAAGGGAGCTCGGAGAGTGCGTTCGGCAATCATGGCCTCGACTTCGCGGATCCGCGCCTCGGCCCGTTGTTGGTTGCTGAGTCGTTGGTCGTATTCGGTTTGTGCCGCCGACTGGGTGGCCAGCAAGC
Organism: Spongiibacter nanhainus; assembly: GCF_016132545.1. Classification (GTDB taxonomy): domain Bacteria; phylum Pseudomonadota; class Gammaproteobacteria; order Pseudomonadales; family Spongiibacteraceae; genus Spongiibacter; species Spongiibacter nanhainus. The sequence continues at coordinate 3,952,817 of NZ_CP066167.1, read as the reverse complement.
CCTTGAGTCGGCGCAGTTCCCTCTTTTGCTCGGCCAGGTCGGCCTGGGCGGAGGCCAGTAGGGCGCGCTCCTCGGCTTGTTCCAACGTGGCCAGCAAATCGCCGGCTTCGACGGTTTGGCCGTCGTCAAAGTGCAATTGCGAGACTTTTTCCGCCACGCTACTGGTTATCGCCACAGACTCTCGGGCCAGCAGCGTTCCCAGCGCCGGCAGGGTTTCCTGAATTTGCTGACTCTTAACCACCACAGTGGCCACCGGCGTAGGCTGGGACGCTCTGCCCGGTCCACCGGGTGATGGCTTTTCGCAGGCACTGACCAGTGACAGCACAGCAACGGCGAACACCAGCGATCTCGCGAGTCCGGACATAAATGGGCTCCAGGCAAAATGAATTTGAGCAACAGCGGCAGGCAAGCTGACGAGAAAAACCGCATTAAACAGTTACTTTAACACCGTCCGTCAATAAAACCCTCGCTAGGGGCTTATACAAAGGTCTATGGCTAGCTTTGCTCAGGGCCGTGAGGCGTCACAAAACTATCACCGATGGCTTTTTATTATGGCCTTTTAATCAGCTGACGAGGCACAACAATGAGCTGCATTCATTTTATCGGTGGTGAGAAGGGCGGTGTGGGCAAATCGGTGTTGGCCCGCTTGCTGTCACAGTATTTTATCGACCGCCACATGCCCTATCAGGGCCTGGATGCCGATCAGTCCCACGCGAGCCTGACCCGCTACTATCCTCAGTTTAGTCGGCCTTTAAAGGTGGATCGCTTCGAAAGCAGTGATCAGATTATCGAGCTGGCGCTGGAGGCAGACCGGCAAGTACTGGTAGATCTGCCGGCCCAGAGCCAGCGCTTTTTGGACCACTGGGTGGACGACAACGATGTGCTGACACTCTGCGCGGAGATGGAGCTGCCGGTGGTGTTTTGGTATGTGGTGGATGACGGTCGTGATTCGGTGCAACTGCTCAATGATTTCCTCAGCAGGTATCAGCACAGGCTGCGCTGCGTGGTGGTCAAAAATCGGGGGCGGGGCAGTGACTTTAGCGAATTGGAGAGCTTGCCCGCACTCCTGGCTGAAGACGCGCCCCAGCAAGTGGAATTGCCAGCCCTGCACAGCGCGACTTTGCACCGCATCGACAAGCTGGACTTTAGCTTCTGGGCCGCCACGGCCCTGCGCGACGGCAGCCCAAAGTTGACCTTGATGGAACGCCAGCGCACCCGGGTGTGGCTGAAGCGCGCCTACACCATGTTTGACGCGGTGATGGCGTCCTTGCCCAAGGCCATTCCCAGACCCGAGCCCCTGGGCAGTGAAGAGGCCACCCTCAGTGACCTACCGGCTGATGCCGAACGGATTTAGAGCGTCGCCTTAACCCCGCGCCGCCAGTCTGGCCTCGGCACGATCGGCGGCGGCCAATACCTGGCTGGGTGCGGTGCCGCCGTAGTGATCCCGAGCGGCAACTGAGCCCTCCAGGGTCAGCACATCGAACACGTCTTCCTCGATGGTGTCGCTGAACTGACGCAGCTCTTCAAGGCTCATCTGGGATAGGTCCTTGCTCTGTTCTATGCCGTAGGCCACAGACTTGCCCACCACCTCGTGGGCATCCCGGAAGGGCAGCCCCTTGCCCACCAGATAGTCGGCCAGGTCGGTGGCGGTAGAGAAGCCCCGCAGCGCAGCTTCCCGGGTGACGGCCTCGTTGACGGTGATGGCCGGCATCATGTCGGCGTAGGCCTTGAGGCTGTCTCGGAGGGTATCCACCACGTCAAAAAGCGGTTCTTTGTCTTCCTGGTTGTCCTTGTTGTAAGCCAGCGGCTGGGATTTCATCAAGGTCAGCAAACTAATCAGGTGACCGTTGACCCGGCCCACTTTGCCGCGGATCAACTCCGGGACATCGGGATTTTTCTTTTGCGGCATGATGCTGGAGCCGGTGCAGAAGCGGTCGGGCAGGTCGATAAAGTTGAACTGGGCCGAGGTCCACAGCACCAGCTCCTCGCTAAAGCGCGACAGGTGCGTCATTGCCAAACTGGCAGCGGCGCTAAATTCAATGGCAAAGTCCCGGTCGCTGACTGAGTCCAGGGAGTTCTCGGTGGGGCCACTAAAGCCCAGCAAATCGGCACTGTAGTGGCGGTCGATGGGATAGGTGGTGCCGGCCAAGGCGGCGGCGCCCAGGGGCGACACATTGAGGCGCTCGCGGCAGTCCCGGAGGCGGCCAAAGTCCCGCTCCAGCATCTCGTTCCAGGCCAGCATATGGTGGCCAAAGGTCACCGGTTGGGCGGTTTGCAGGTGGGTGAAGCCGGGCATAATGGTGTTGGCTTCCCGCCGGGCCAGGTCGATCAAACCTTCTTGCAGGCGTTGCAGCTCGCCGCAGATTACCGCGATCTCGTCGCGCAGGTACAGGCGAATATCAGTGGCGACCTGGTCGTTGCGGGAGCGGCCGGTATGCAGCTTTTTGCCGGTGATGCCAATTTTTTCGGTGAGTCGCGCTTCGATGTTCATGTGAACATCTTCTAGTGACACCGACCAATTGAATTCTCCGGCTTCGATCTCGCTCCGTATCTCTTCCAGGCCGTCTTTAATTTGCTGGAGTTCTCCCGGGCTCAGTACACCCACCTTGGCCAACATCGCCGCATGGGCAAGGGAGCCATTGATGTCGTGGTGGTAAAGGCGTTGATCAAAGCTCACCGAGGCGGTGAAGCGCTCCACAAATTGGTCAGTGGCCTCGGAAAAGCGGCCGCCCCAGGGTTTGATCGGGTTGTTGTCGGTCATGGTGGTGATTCGCTCGCGGCAAAATATCGTTGTGCTGCGCCAGTGGCAGAGCCGGCACGGCGTTGTAAAGGCGCTATTGTACAGCACCTACCCCCTCTTCACAGAGTTGTCACAGTGGCTGGGCACACTGCATTTCGCTAAGCCTAAAACTCCAGACCCGCACCTTAGAGGAATTGTGATGAGTGAAGTCAGCAGCCCTCGGGCCAAGCTCGTGGAATTGTTATGGCAACTCAAACAAGCCAGCGACCGCCACGACAGCGGCCGGGATATCCACTTCAACACGCTGCTGCGGGATTCCGCCTACCGACGAGAGCTGATCGACGACGCGGCTGTGAGCCCGGTTCGCGAAATCAGAGACTTGGGGTTGAGCTTGCGAGTGCTCAATACCGATGGCGAACTGACCTGGAATCAACGCCCGGGAGCTTCGGGCTCCGATGCGGCGGGGGTGCCGGTGAATCCCGATATTGCCGAGACGGTGGGGCAACGCCACAGTTCGCCCGCCTCACCGTCCAAGTCGGCAAGCAATATATGGTTGTATGTTGGCGGCGGCCTGGTTGTACTCATTGTCCTTGTGGTCATTGCCGCCAGCGCCTTGGGGCCGTCGGTGCAAACTGTTCGGGGCTCTCTCTATGGCGAGCAGCGCTGGACAGCCGATACCACTTGGGTTTTGGAAGACATTGTCTATCTGGAGTCCGGTAGTCAATTGATTATCGAGCCCGGGACCATCATTCAGGGCGAGGCAGGCAGTGCCCTGGTGGTTACCCGGGACGCCACCATTATGGCCCGGGGCACCCGTGAGGCTCCCATTGTCTTTACCAGTGCCAAGGCTGCGGGACAGCGTCGCGCCGGCGACTGGGGCGGGGTAGTACTGCTGGGTAATGCCCCGGTCAATGCCCGGGGTGCCCAGATCGAGGGTTTACCCAGTGGCGATAGTCGCGGCATGTTTGGCGGCAGTGATGCCTTCAGCAACTGTGGCGTGCTGGAGTATGCCCGGATCGAGTTTGCCGGCTACGAAGTTTACGCCAACAACGAACTCAATGGCCTGACCCTGGGGGGGTGTGGCGCCAGCTCCATTGTTCGTCACGTGCAGGTGCACCGCTCTCTGGATGATGGCATCGAGGTGTTTGGTGGCACTGTAGACCTGCGTCATATTGTGATCACCGGGGCAGCGGATGATTCTCTGGACTGGGATATGGGCTGGACCGGTCGGGTGCAATTTCTGCAAGTATTGCAGTATGCCGGGGTCGGCGATAATGGCTTTGAGGCGGACAACAACAACGGCGACCACGAGGCTCAGCCAGTGTCCGAACCGACCTTCTACAATGTCACTCTGCAGAGCATGAGCAGTCCCAATGCAGTGCAGCGGGGCATGACCCTGCGCCGGGGTACAGGTGGCCATTTTAACAATATGATTATCGACGGGTTCTCCGGCGAGACCATCGACATCAAGGATGTGGAGACAGTTGCTCGTCTGGACAAGCGGCAGCTGTCCTTTGCCGGTTTGCTGATCAGCAATATAGGCCGGGATGGCAGTGGCTTTTTCGCCGCTGAGAAAGGCGTCGATCAGGATGACGATGGCGGCTTCGACGAGGCCCGCTACTTCGAAAATGTGGCGCGACTGGGTGTTGCTGCCCAGTTTAGGTCCAGCGTCACTGAACTCGCTCAACCTGAATTTCGGCTCCAGGCCGACTCCCCGGCCCGTGAGGGTGCGGCAGCGGTGCCAGAAGATGAGTTTTGGGATGAAAGTGCCGACTATATCGGCGCAGTACGCCCCGGCGCCAATCGCACCTGGATGGAAGGTTGGACGGCCTTTCCGGAACACTAAAAGTCGCTTACGTTTTGCCAGCGGCGCCGATGAGTGGGGTCGCTGGAATCGGGTGTTCAGGGACAGGACACCAGCTCCCTGACTCGCGTATCATAGCGGTTTTGCCAACAACCGGTGGAACCGTCTATGCCTTCAAGCCCATCCCGCAGCCTCCTTCGCATCGCCACCCGGGAAAGTCTGTTGGCGTTGTGGCAGGCGGAATATGTCAAACACGCCCTGGAACAGGCCCACCCCGGTCTGCAGGTCGAGCTGGTGGGCATGACCACCCGGGGCGATCAGTTGCTGGACTCCCCCTTATCTAAAATCGGCGGCAAAGCGCTGTTTGTTAAAGAGCTCGAGCAGGCCATGCTGGACGGTCGCGCCGATATTGCTGTGCACTCGATGAAAGATGTGCCCATGGAGTTTCCCGAGGGTCTCGGGCTGGCGGTGATCTGCGAGCGGGAAGACCCCCGGGACGCCTTTGTCAGCAATCACTACCGCAGTGTCGATGATTTACCCCAGGGCGCCCATGTCGGCACCTCCAGTTTGCGCCGGGAGTGCTTACTTAGGCATCGCCGGCCGGATCTGAAAGTCTCCAGCCTGCGGGGCAATGTGCAGACCCGCCTGCGCAAACTGGATGAGGGTGAGTTTGACGCTATTGTGTTGGCCGCCGCCGGTTTGTTGCGGCTGGAGCTGCAAGACCGCGTCGCCGAGTTTATGACGGTGGAGGGCAGCCTGCCCGCCTGCGGTCAAGGTGCGGTGGGGATCGAAACCCGACTGGCCGATCGCGACATTGTCGACTTGTTAGCGCCCCTTCATCACCGCGATAGCGCCGCCAAAGTTATGGCCGAACGGGCGATGAATCGCCGCCTGGAGGGGGGCTGCCAGGTCCCCATCGCCGGCTACGCCATCGACGACCCCGAGCAGCCTGGTCAGCTTTGGCTGCGGGGGATCGTGGGCAGCCCGGACGGTAAAACGGTCCTGCGAGCCGAGGCCAGTGGCGCACCTGAAGATGCCGAGGCCCTGGGTGTGAGCGTCGCCGAACAACTTCTCAAGCAGGGCGCCGGACAAATACTCGATACGGTTTATGGCCGCGCCTGATTACAGCAACCTGCGGGTACTGTTGACCCGCCCAGCGGGTCGCAACGACGCGTTGCGCTTGTCATTGCAGTCGGCCGGCGTTGCGGTAGCGGTCGAGCCGCTGCTGGCCATTGTGCCACTGGAATCCCTGGATAAGGCGGTGCAACAGGCCAGCCGTCAGCGCATTCTCGATCTCGATTACTATCACGCATTGATTTTTATCAGCGTCAACGCGGTTGAGCAGGGCTGTGAACTGATCGACAGCTACTGGCCGCAGTGGCCCTTGGGCCTTGAGCTCTTTGCTATCGGCGAGGCCACGGCCCGGGCATTGCAGGATCGCGGGCTGTCGGTATCCGCAACCGGCGCCGGCGCTATGAACAGCGAGGCGCTGCTGGCATCGGCGGCCCTGCAAGACATTGATCAACGGCGAATTCTGATTGTCAGAGGAGTCGGTGGCCGCGAAACCCTGGCCCAGACCTTGCGCCAGCGCTGTGCCCGAGTGGACTACGCCGAGTGTTACGGGCGGGAGGCGACGGCGATTAGCAGTGGCGAACTGGCGGCGTTGTTGATACAACACCAGATAAATACCGTGGTGCTGAACAGCGGTGAAACGCTGGCCCGTTTTGTAGCCCTGACTACAGCAGAGCAGCGGCAGCGCTGCGCAGCCATTGTGCCCAGCGCCCGGGTGGCCGAGCTGGCGGCCGACGCCAGTTTTGGTGACATCGAGCAGTCGGCTAACGCGGGACAGTCCGCGACCATGGCGGCGCTGGAGGGCCTGGCCCAGCGTTGGCCCTAGTGTGAACAGGCCCGAGTGTCATTGAAATAACAACGAGCGACGAGCATGAGCGACGACAACCAGGGAAGTACGCACTCCCAGCACAGCGATTCTGCGGCGACCAACGTTCCCGCCACTACCGCGAGCAAAAAGGCGGAGAAGGCCGATAAAAAAACCGCGACGGAGACTGCAGCGCCCGCCGGCTCTGAAAAGTCTAAGGGCGATACCAAGAGCGGTGCTAAAAAAGATGACAACAAAAAAGACAACACCACAAAGGGCATGTCGCTAGTCGGGCGATTGCTGCTGTTATTGAGCCTGCTGATTGCCCTTGCGGCACTGGCTCTGGCGGGCTGGATGTACCGGGAGCAATACCTGATCGCCGAGGATGACGATCTGCAAAGCCAGTTGGCACCGCTGCATCAGCAGATTACCGACAGTCACCGCGCGCTTTTGGACGTGCAAACGGCAGTGGCCAGTCAGCGGGAGGCTCTGGCGCAGTTGCGCAGCGATACCAGCCAAGGCCTTAGCGATCTGGCCCAGCGCAGCCAGCGCATGGCGGCGGAGCTGGAGGAGCTGCGCACGGTGAATCGCGACGATTGGCTGTTGGCCGAGGCCGAGTACCTGCTGCGGCTGGCCATTCAGCGCGCCCAACTCAGCGGCGATGCATCCTCTGCGGCGAAACTGCTGGCCAGCGCCGATGCCATACTGCGGGATCTGGACGATCCGGCGCTGCACGGTGTACGCCAGCAGATTGCCGAGGATATCGCCGTCCTGCAGACCACCGCCGATTTTGATATCGAAGGGCGCTATCTGGCACTGGCGGGGCTGGCTAAACAGGCTGAGGGCCTGACGCTGTATCAACCGCCCAGCTACCAGCCGGAGCCGGTAGCGGCGACGGACTCCGGTTGGCAGGACCGTCTGAAAAACGGCTTTGTCCGGGCCTGGGAGAAACTGCGCAGCTATATCCGTATTCGCCGTCACGACCAGAAATTTAACGTTGCGCTGGCCCCCGAGCAGGAAGCCGTGCTGCGGGCCAGCCTGAGAATGCTGTTTGAGCAGGCGCAACTGGCGCTGCTGGCAGAGCAGCCTGCCCTTTACCGCCGCTCCCTGGAAAAAGCCCAGAGCTGGATAGAGGATTTTTATCGCCTGGACGACTCGGCGGCGGGGGTAGTGAAGGAAATCACTGTATTGATCGATGCCCCGGTATCGGCGGCGATGCCCGATTTGTCAGCTTCACTGCAAGGACTCAAGGAGTACAGCCAGGGGCGGAATTGGCAGCGCGAGGTTAGCCAATGAGAGTTTTTGTTGCCGTTCTCCTCGCCCTGGCTGTGGCGGCGGTGCTGGCCGCGGCCATTCAATACGATTCGGGCTATGTGCTGATCGCCTTTGGCCAGACCACGGTGGAAATGACCGTGTGGGTGGCGGTGGCGGTGCAGGCCCTATTTGTGCTGTTGGTGCTGGCGCTGTTTTTGGCTCTGCGCCGGGGCTCAAAGTTTTCCAATCGCTTGATGACTTTGCGTTCTACTCGTCGCGCCCAGCGGGATCGAAATAAAACCAATCGCGGATTGATTGCCTTTATCGAGGGCAAGTGGGCCGATGCGCGAAAGCTACTGGTGGATGCCGCCCGAGACAGTGACCAGCCGCTGATCAATTACCTTCTGGCGGCCCGAGCCAGCCATGCGCTGGGTGACGAGGAGGGCGTACGGCGTTATCTGGGCAAGGCCGAAGGTGCCGCCCAGCGAGCCGATGTCGCCGTGGCACTCAACCAAGCGGACTTGCAACTGGAATCCGGTCAGCTGGAGTCGGCATTGGCCACGTTAAACCGGGTGCGAAGCCGCGCCGACCGTTATCCGGCGGTATTGGTGTTGCTGCAAAAAGTGTATTTGGGGCTGCAGGACTGGACGGCTCTGCGGGGCATACTGCCGGAACTGCGCAAGCACGCATTGCTGGATGATACCCGTCTTGAGGAATTGGAACGGGAGGCCCTGGGGGGTGAGCTGCGGCGCCTTGTGCAACAGCGCGACCCGGCGGGGGTGGCGCACTGGTGGAAGCGGTTGGCTTCACCTTGGCAGGTTGATCGGCAACTGCTGCTATTTACCGCCCAGGCCTATGTTGAGTTGCAGGATCAGCCGGCGGCGGAAAAGATCCTCGCACAGGGTCTAGATAAGCACTGGCATGCCGAGTGGGTGGCGCTCTATGGGCGGGTGGCCGGTGCCGATGTGCGCAAGCAACTGGCCCGCGCCGAGAACTGGCATCGGGAGCGGGGCCGGGATGCGACGCTGCTCGTCGCTCTGGGGCGGATTAGCCTGCGCAATGAGCTGTGGGGTAAGGCCCGGGATTATTTTGATGCCGCTCGTCAGATTGAGTCGTCGGCGGAAGTCTGTTTTGAATTGGCCAGACTGGCAGAGAACATGGGCGATGAAGCCGCCGCCCGCCGTTTTGTGGTGGAGGCGCTGGAAAAACAGTCCACGGCTCTGCCGGCACTTCCCCAGCCCAGCAGAACTGCGGGACGGGAGGGCAAAACTCCGTGAAGGCCGATGCGCTGGAAAAAATGCTGGCCCGAGGGCAGGACAGCGCCATGCTGCGCTTTGGTCTGGGCAAAGCCTATCTCGATGACGGCCGCAACGATGATGCGGCCGAGCACCTACAGCGCTGTGTAGAACAGGACCCCAGTTACTCGGCCGCCTGGGCCTTACTGGGTAAAGCGCTATTGGCGCGAGGATATCGCAGCGGTGCGGAGCTGGCCTGGCAATCTGGCATTGATGCCGCTGTCGACAATGGCGATAAACAGAGTGAAAAACAAATGACGGTGCTGCTGAACAAGCTGCACAAATAAGCGGGCGATCAGCGCGGCCAGCGCAACTCAAACCTGGCGCCGCCCAACGCTTCTCCTCTCGTTACACTGACACTGCCGCCGTGCCAGCTCATGATCCGCCGCACAATCGCCAGGCCCAGGCCGTAACCCCGGGCGTTGTTGCCCTCAGTGTCGATACGCACAAAGGAGGCGAACACTTTGTCAGCGTCGCTTTCAGCAATACCCGGTCCGTCGTCTTCCACCGTTACTTGATACTGCGTATCGTCACCGGCCAGAGTAAGCGTGACTTGCTGACGGGCGTAGCGACTGGCGTTGTTTAGCAGGTTGCTGATGACTCTCTCCATCAGCGGCCAATCGCAGCGAACACGGCCATGACTGCGCAGGCACTGCACAGAAAAGTTGATTTCCGGCCGCTCTGGTTTGATTTCTTCCAATAGCGCTTGGGCGAACTCGCCAAAGTCGCCGTCTTCCCAGTCCAGAGACTGCTCGCTGGCGTCGAAAGAGGCGTAGCTGAGTAGTTCATTCACAAAACGCTCAAGGGCGGCGACGTCGTCTTTGACGCCGGCCAATTGACGGCGGACCAGGGTGTCGTCGCCGCTGTTCTCGGCCATCTCCAGGGCAAATTTCATTCTTGCCAGCGGCGTACGAATTTCGTGGGAGACGGCGTAGGTCATCTCCTTGCGGGCGGCCAGTAGCTCCCGCACTCGATTGGCCATGGCATTGAAGGCATCGGCCAAGGGCTGGACATGGGAATTGCGCCGCAAGCTGACCGTGGCGGTGGCGCCGTCCTTGCCCACCTGAGTGGTTTGTCTCTGTAAGGCATAGAGGTCCCGGGACAGTGGCCAAACCCAGACAAATACCACCACAGCCAGGCTTAAATAGAACAACACAATCAAAGCCGTGTAAGCACCGTGGCGCTGAGCAGGCGGCGTATTGTATGCAATACCCAGTACGGTGTCGGTCTCGCCAACTCGCTGATAGAGTCGTTGATGGTGGCGGGCGTCGTTAATCAACACCGGGTGGCCAGCCTCGATATCACTGGCCAGGGTCGAGCTGGACAGATCCTTGAGTCGATAGCTGGAGATTTCCAGTGCCAGCTCGCGATTCAAGCGTTGCAGCTCTGCATCCCGCTGGTCGGGTTCAAGTGGGAGTAATTGTTGCTCCAGCATTGATAGCACGCTCTGCTGGTAGGCATTGATGCTGGGTTCGGGCTGATAGGTGGCCCAGATGCGGTCCAGCCCCCAACCGATAATCACAATGGCGGCGACGATAATAATGTAAAGAGAAATAAACGCGCGGCGCATAGGTCAGGCTAGTGTCAGTCCCAGGCGGTGGGCACCAGCATATACCCTTTTCCCCATACCGTCTTGATCACATCGGGATGATGGGAATCGTCCCGGAGTTTGCGCCGAAGGTGGGAAATCCGCACATCGATAGTTCGATCTAGACCGTCGTAAGGGCGGTTGTACACGGTGGTAAACAAGTATTCCCGGCTGACCACTTTGCCAGCCTGTCGCGCCAGCGCCGCCAGCAAGTCGAACTCGTGGCTGGACAAGCCCAACTCGTCCTTGTCCAGACAGGCTAAACGGGCTTGCAGATCGACACTGAGGCGGCCCAGTTGAACCCGAGTTTCCGAGGCGGGTTCCTCCTGCTGGCAGCGGCGCAGCAGGGCGCGAATACGGGCCAATAGCACCCGGGGCTCGGCGGGCTTGATAACGTAGTCATCGGCGCCCACTTCCAGGCCGCGGATTTGATCGCCGTCGCTGTCCCGGGCGGTGAGCATCAGAATGGGGCCGGTGTAGTGGTCCCGCAGTTCTCGGCACAGCGTCAGGCCGTCCCGGCCAGGCAGCATGATGTCCAGTACCACGATGTCGGGATTCAGGTCTTTAACGCGCCGGCCAACGGTCAGGCCGGTGTGCTCTACCACCACGGTAAAGTTGTGACCCGACAGATAATCTTTGACCAGGTTGGCTAAGCGGGTGTCATCTTCGGCGAGTAAAATTAGGCTCATAATCTAGAAAAAGCTCCAAGGATTGCGTCGCCGCCGACGGTACTCGGGTTGGTCTCGGATGACTTCAAACTCAGCAGAAGCCACTAGCTGATCGTGGTCGATCTCTCGCAGACTAAACATCACATTGTCGGCGATCGACAAAGCAAAGCGGTGGCGGCCACCGAACTCGTCCTCCCAGCAGCGCAGCGGCAGAGTTTTATCGCTGCGATAAAGGCACACTGAGCGGGGCTCTCTGGATAGCCAACTGATTTCCAGCTTGTCCTCGCAGGCGCTCTCTTTCTCCGCCAGCACACACAGGCGAGGTGTGATGGCGAAGGTGATGCCAGGCACGGCGTTTTGCGCCTGCACGGCGGCGCTACTGCCACTAAACAGTAGCAGTAAAGCCCCTATTCCCAGTCCGCGCCATTCAGAAATGATAAATCCCCCCGATGAAAGCGGTGACGACATAATCGTCTTCTAACAGGGGGCTATCGGCCGTGTGTGTGCCGAAGCGTTTGTAGTGCAGCGTAGAATAAAACGACCAAGACTCAGAAAGCTGGCGCCGCCACTGGAATTTGACCATGGGTGACCAATCCGATTCGCCGCGAAACAGCAGTTCTTCGTTGTTTACTTCGTGTCGATCGAGGCCGTAGTAGTAATCCAGCAGTTGTCGGTTCTGCCAGACGGCGCCTACAGAAGCAGAAAGGGTGTTGTCGCCCAGCTGCCCCTGCCAGCCCAGCGCCAGCCGCAGTTCTTTACCATTGTGAACGCCAATGGCGTCACCCAGGATTTGTGCGCTCAGTAGCCATTGCTTGATGTAGAGGCCATATTCCAGGCCCGCCATCATCGCCAGTCGGCGTTCATCAACTTTTTTGGGGTCGACCTGCTGGGCTCTCTGGGTTGGCACGACTTCGCCGTCTGGGGCGCCAGCATGGTCGCCACCGCCACTTACCAGCGAACTGTCTTCGAGAATAAAGTTGCCGAATCCCAGGCCGTCGTCAAAAAAGAATTTGTCAAAACCCGGTGTCAGCAACAGGTTGAGCATATGGCGGGGACGATCCAGCAGGGTAAAGCCCAGCTCAAAATTGTCGACGAACAGTCGCTCGCCGTACCAGGAGAATTGCGGCACCAGTACCAGTGGCTGCGCGTCGCCCTCAACTAGAGGATTGCTGCGTGCACCGGCGCCGATAGCGACCGAAAACTCCCAGCGTCCCACTTCCCGACATTCCGGCGAAGTCTGCTGGCAGTGTTGCGATGCCTCTGTGGGTTGGGCCGCACCCGGTTGGGCCGCACCCGGCTGGGCCGCACTCGGCTGGGTCGCACCCGGCCCCGCCCAGCTATGGCAGCTCAGCAGCAGGGACAAAATAGCAGCGTGGCGAAATCGAAGACTCATTCAGGGTGCCGGCGGGTGGTAGTTTTAAGCAACGGTTTAGTTCAGCGTCCATCATAGTGGCTCATTGCCCCAATGACCCTGTAGATACACAAATTTTTACAAAGTTTACGGCATTTACTGAGGCGCAATGCAGCGGGCCGGCGTTAGTATTGTTGCTACCTTAGCGGTAAACAAGATTGGCTAAAGGTACGGGCTTGGAGCTTGTACAAGGAGTGAAAGACATGAATAACAAGGCGATGGATTGTGCCCGGTTTGCCAGTTCGGGCAGGTGGCTGACAGTGTTATTGGCGGCCTGCGTGGGGCTGACGGCCTGTGGCGGCGGTAGCAGTGGTGGCAGTGGCGGATCGCCCGAGCCCTCGCAAAACGCCGGTTTACTGAAACCAGTGGCCGATGAACAAGAGCTGATGGCAGCGATGCGCTCGGCTTATACAGAGCGCACCAGCAAGCAGGAATTCACCACCACTGGCCCTCAGCCGACGGCGACTCCCGACAATGGCCTGGACAATGCCGGCGGCGAAGCAGCCGATGGTGGCGGTGGCAGCTTTACTGGCACCTATACCGTAGAACTGGATGTGGATGAGCTGGACGTCGTGAAGTACGACGGCGACCACCTGTACATTGTGCCGACCTTGCAGAACCGCTGTTGTTTTGCCTTTCCAGCAGAGGGTGGCGTCGCCTCCGACGCGGACATTTTGCCGCCGCAACAGCCGACTGGAGAAGCCGCCATCCGTATTTTGGCCACTAACGCCAGCGATGCTACGGCCACCGAAGCCGGTTCGATTCCTTTAGAAGAGGGCGAGTTCGTTCAGGGTCTCTACCTGTTGGATGGTCAGTTGATCACCCTCAGTACCACCGAGTTTTATGGTACCTATGGCGGCCCCTGGCTGGACATTGCTTACTGGGCTGAGCAACGGGTGGACATACGTGGCTATGACAACAGCGATGTCAGCAACGTTAGCGAGCAGTGGGCAGTTAGTGTGGAAGGTGGTTTTGTCGACACCCGTCGGGTTGGAGACACGGTTTATTTGATCAGCCGTCACACGCCGGATATCGACGTTCACTACTACCCTGATGACGAAGGCAAGGTGGCTGAAAACAGAGCCAAGTTTGATAACTTGAGCGCTGAGGATATTACCCCCACCTTAACGATTAACGGTACTGAGCAGCCGTTGTTTTCGCCAGCGGATTGCTACACCACCAACCCCGACGTGGACCAGAGCGATGCCCCGGGCTACCCGGTATTGACCAGCATTACCGCGATATCGCTGAGCGACCCCACCCATCCCCAGACCACCTGCTACAACGAACAGGCGGCGGGGGTGTATATGTCATCCGATGCGGTCTATCTCACCGATGTGCGCTATAACAACAGCGGCGGTGGTGATGTGACGCGTGTGCACAAATTTGCTATCGGCAGCGGCAAGCCCCAGTACCGCGGTTCTGCAGAAGTGGACGGCTATGTCTGGACCGGTGGTCAGCGCGATTTCCGGCTCTCCGAGCATAACGGCCTGCTGCGCATGGTAACCACCCTGTTCCGCGACGACGACCAGGACCGCCAGGACCATCAGGTACATATCCTGGGTGAGGCCAGCGAGGGCCTGTCGCTGGAGAAAATCGCCAGTTTGCCCAATAGCAGTCGGCCGGCAGAAATTGGCAAACCTAACGAAGCCCTCTACGGTGTGCGTTTCTTTGGTGAGCGGGCTTATCTGGTGACCTTTGAGCAGATCGACCCGCTCTATGTGCTGGACCTCTCCGACCCCAGTGATCCGTTTATCGCCGGCGAGCTGGAAGTCACCGGTTTTTCCGATTTTCTGCATCCTGTTAACGACAGCCTTCTGTTGGGGCTGGGGGTCGACAATACCTCCAGTAACCGCGTGAAACTGGAGTTGTTTGATGTCTCTGATATCGCCGCGCCGGCGTCTCTGGGGAGCATACTGATCGGTGAGGAGGGCCAGTACAGCTGGTCGGAAGCCCAATATGACCGTCACGCCTTTAGCTATCTGGTCGACGCGCAGAACGGTGTAGATCGCTTTGCAGTGCCGGCCCAGCTTTCCGGTGAGACCGCCGAAGGTGGCTATTTCAACGAAGAATCCCTCTACCTCTTTGAGGTTCGCGGCAAAAACCAACCTGCCAGTGCCAGTTTATTTAAGCAGGGCCGCATTCTGGCTTCCCCCAAACCGGAAGATTATGGCTACGGCTACCGGCACCGCTCAGTTATCCACGACGATGCGGTGTTCTTTATCTCCGGCGACTACGTATGGTCGGCCCTGTGGCAGGACCCTGAAAACCGCAGTGGTCCACAGTAGTTCCGGCTCCGCTTTCCACTCTTGGTCTGTTCATTTGCCACCTTCGGGTGGCTTTTTTTTGTCCACTTACTGCACAATGGCAAGCATCTGTGTCAACAGGGAGTGTGCCATGCTTGATATCGATGCCATGATCGACGATATCCTTCGCAGGGAGGGCGGATTTGTGGATCATCCCGCCGACAGAGGGGGACCGACCAAGTTCGGTATCACTCAGCAAACCCTGTCCCGCTACATCGGTCGTGCAGCTTTGCGCAGCGAGGTCGAGCAGCTGAGCGAGGACGTGGCCCGGGATATTTACGAGCGCGACTACCTTTACGCCCCTCGCATCGATCGCCTCCCCAGTGAGATTCAACCCTTTGTATTTGATTCCGCAGTGAATCACGGCCCGCGCCGGGCGGTGAAGTTTGTACAAAGTGTCTGCAATCAGGCCGGCCGGCAGCCTGCGCTGATTGAAGACGGCGCCATGGGGCCCAATACCCGGCGGGCAGCGGAGTGGGCTCAGTCGGTAATGGGGCCGGTATTCCTCCAGGCGCTGGTCGAAGAGCGCCGCAATTTCTACTACCTTATTGTGGAAGCCCGGCCCTCCCAGGAGGTCTTCCTCAATGGCTGGTTAAATCGCATTGCCGAATTCGAGCGGGACGACCTGAATCGAGGGGTGGCGTAATGGCCTGGTACAGCTTTATTGGCGATATTCTTAAGGGCGGTAAAGACGTTGCCGAGGTGTTTACCGAGAACAAGGAAAATCGCAGCCAGCGCCGGCACGAGACCGTGATGGCGGATTTCGAGCGGGATCAATCCGCCATCCGGCAATTTTCTGCCGAGTTCTATCAGCGCCAAAACCGCACTAAATGGGATGCCTTTGTCGACGGCCTGAATCGTCTGCCCCGGCCTCTGTTGACCTTTGCCATCCTCAGCTTTTTTGTTCTGGCACCCCTCGATCCCGAGCGCTTTTTGCTGATTGCCAAGGGTTACGAGGTCATGCCCCCCGGCTACTGGGCACTGCTCAGTGTCATTATTGGTTTCTATTTTGGTGGTCGTATGCAACTGAAGTCCCAGGATATGAAGGTCAAGAAAGACGCTGTGAAGGCCGCCAGCGACCTGGTGGCCATGCGTCGCTCCTTCCGCCAGCTTGAGGACCCCCAGGAAGATGGCCCATCGAAAATTTTTGATGCCGCTGTAGAAGCTGGCAAAGTGCCGCCTAAGAATGCGGTTGTGGCCAAGTGGCGGGCGCAGCGCGGCGGCTAGCGAGGTAAACTGGGTGCTTTGCCGGGGAGCCCCATAGAATGAACCGCCCATTACTGCGCCGTGAATGGCAAATTTTTCTCTTGGCGTTGGGCTTTTTAACCCGCCTGCCGGTACCTCCCGACCCGGATTTCAGTGCTGCCAAGCTCAATGCCGCCTCTCGCTACTTTCCCGCGGTGGGTCTGGTGGTGGGGGGCTTAGGCTGGCTCACCTACGCTGCAGCTGTGGCACTGTTTGATCAGGCCATGGTGGCGGTGCTGCTCAGCCTCGCGCTTACCGCCTTGCTCACTGGCGCATTTCATGAAGACGGCTTTGCCGACAGCTGCGATGGCCTGGGTGGCGGTCAGCAGCGAGAGGATGTGCTGCGGATTATGCGGGACTCTCGGCTGGGTAGTTTTGGCGTTGTAGGGCTACTGCTACTGATCATGCTGAAAGTTCACGCCCTCAGCGCCATCGCGACCACGGCTGGGACCACGGTTGTCGGTGCCGCCATCATGTGGGGGCATGTGGTCAGCCGCTGGCTGACGGTGTCATTTTTGGTCGATCAGACCTACATCGGCGGCGACGGCAAATCCAAACCCATGGCCAGCGCCATGTCTGTTAAACACCTTGGGCTTGCCGGCGTGGCGGTGCTGCCACTGTTTTTGTTGGGTCTGCCCGGCGGCTGGTGGTTATTGCTGCCCCTCCTGCTGGGGTGGCGCTTGTTATGGGCCGGCTACCTGCGCCGCCGTATGGGGGGATACAGCGGTGACACCTTAGGTGCGGCCCAGCAGGTAGCAGAAGTTCTGATTTATTTGGGATTTTTACTGTGAATTTTGCCGCCAATTGCCGGGAGCTGTTCCTCAATTCCTGAAGTCATAGCCAGTAGACTGAACGAGGAGGGAACACCATGAGCAAAGCCATGTTAGTGGGAGGCATCGCAGCTGGCATCGGTTTAACCGCCGCCGGTGCCTACAGCGGCTACCAGGTCATTGGCAGTGAGCCGGCCTACGCCGAGGTTGTCTCCAGCGAAGCAATCACTGAAACCTACTATACCGAGCGCCAGGAGTGCCGGGACGAGGTGGTAGAGCGCCAAGCCGCCGTTAAAGACGGCAATCAGATCACCGGCACCGCGATAGGTGCAGTGATTGGCGGGGTGATTGGCAACCAGGTCGGTGGCGGCAATGGCAAAAAGCTGGCGACAGTAGCCGGTGCGGTGGCCGGTGGTTATGCCGGTAAAAAAGTTCAACAGCAACAGCAAGCTAACAACACTGTCAGTAGCGTTGAACAGCGCTGCCAAACCCTGCAGGACCCTCAGCAGCGGGTGACGGGCTACCGGGTCAGTTACCGCATTGGCGACGAGACCGGCACAGTGATTATGGCCGAGCAGCCCGACGACCGGATTCCGGTGAAGGATGGCGAGCTTGTTTTGGCCAGTGCGTCTTCGGAGCAATATTCGGAGCAATAAGAGTAACAGCGTATAGACCCCAATTTGCGAAGTAAGGAGAGTAGTATGTTGACGACACATCCCCAAAACCGCGGTTCAAAAACCTGGGTCGCCAGTTTGCTCGCTGTGATGCTCGCCTGGGCGGGAACACTGGCCAGCATCCCTGCCAGTGCCGGTATGGTGACCACCGGTGAGATGCTCAACCAGCAACAGCTGGAAGACGACAGGGCGGCGATGAAGCGCGCTTTGGACCGCAGTGATGTGAAAGAGCGGTTGATGGAACTGGGTGTATCCCCTGCAGAGGTGGATAACCGAATAGATGCGCTGACCGCCGATGAACTGGCGCAACTTCAACAGGAGATGGACGACATGCCCGCCGGTGCGGGAGCCGTAGGGCTGCTGGCTGTTGTGGTATTGGTCTTTTTTATCACTGATGTACTGGGTATTACCGACGTCTTCCCGTTTATTAATGCGGCCAACTAATCGCTGTTTGGCCTTGCTGCTGCCGGTGCTATTAGCCGCCTGCAGCAGCGCGCCTCGCCCTTCCATCCCATTGGATTTGCACTACCAGCGCAAGCTGGATGTGCCTTTCTTTGCCCAACAAACCTACCACTGCGGGCCAGCTGCACTTGCGGAGACGGCGGTCTACCGCGGTGTTGACACCCACCCCGACAGCCTGGCCGACAAAGTGTTTGTGCCGGGTCGAAAGGGCGCCTTTACTGTAGAGATGCGCGCTGCCAGTCGTCGCCTGGGGCTGATGCCCTTCTATCTGCGCGGCGGCTTGCCGGCGCTGCTCACCGAAGTGGATGCCGGCAACCCGGTGCTGGTGCTGCAAAATCTGGGGCTCAGTTGGTGGCCGACCTGGCACTATGCGGTGGTGGTGGGGTATGACCGGGCTGACCGCTCCTTGTTGCTGCATTCCGGGACCCGAGCCTACTACCGGGTGGCGATGACCACTTTTCTGGAAACCTGGCAGCGGGCCAATTACTGGGCCATTGTGCCGGTATCCGCGCAGCAGGTTCCCGCCACCGCTGATCTGAATACCTACCTGAGGGCGGCGCTGGAATTCGAACAGACCGGAGAACTGGCGCGGGCCATCGATTTCTATCGCCGTGCCGAGATCAACTGGCCCATGGCCAAGCCGGCGCTGCTGGCCCTGGCCAATGCCCACCTGGCCAATGACGATCCGGTGGCCTCTATGGCGGTCTATCGCAAGGCGCTGCAAACCGATCCCCAGGACCCGATGCTGTGGAACAATTATGCCTTTGCCCTGCTGCGGGCAGAGTGCGGGGCGGCGGCGATGAATGCCGTTAGCCGGGCGCTGCTTTATGCCGATGGTGACCCCCGCTACCAACAGAGCGCCAGTGAAATCCGCGAGGCCATGCAACAGCGCCGCAAACAGCCGTTATCAGTGAGTTGCCCGTCGTTTTAACGCACTGGGCCGCGCTATAAGCGGCCCTTCTTGTTTTGCTTGGCTTGTGCGAACAGCGCCGCCATGGTGCCGCTGTTGCCCTGCTTGCTTGCTCCCGCATTGTTGCCGGCATGATGGGCTTTGCCCGCTGATTGTCGGCGCGGGCGGTTGTCTCGCTGCTCGCCTTTAGCCTGCTCGCCGGCTTTATCGTCCAGTCGCATGGACAGCCCAATGCGCTTGCGATGAGCGTCCACCTCCATCACTTTGACTTTGACGATGTCACCGGCCTTCACCACGCTGCGGGGATCTTTGACAAACTGGTGTGACAGGGCGGAGATATGTACCAGGCCATCCTGATGTACGCCAATATCGACGAAGGCACCGAAATTGGTGACGTTGGTGACTACCCCCTCCAGGATCATATCGTCCTCCAGGTCCGATATTTTCTCGATGCCCTCTTTAAATGTGGCGGTCTTAAAGTCGGGGCGAGGGTCCCGTCCGGGCTTGTCCAGCTCCTTGAGAATGTCACTGACGGTGGGAATACCAAAGCGCTGATCGGCGTAGTCTTCCGGTTTTAGCGACTTGATAAATGCGCTGTCACCAATTAATGCGCCGACGTCCCGCCCGCTGTTGGCGACAATTTTTTCCACCACGCTGTAGGACTCGGGGTGAACCGCTGAACTGTCCAGGGGATTGTCGCCCCCCATAACCCGCAAAAAGCCCGCTGCCTGTTCGAAGGTTTTGGCACCGAAGCGCTTCACCTCCATCAGTTGGCCCCGGTCGCGAAAGGCGCCGTGGTCGTTGCGGAAGTCGACAATATTGCTGGCCAGGGAGGTATTCAGCCCCGACACCCGGGACAGCAGCGCCGGTGACGCGGTGTTGACGTCGACCCCCACGGCGTTTACACAGTCCTCCACGACGGCCTCAAGGCTGCGGGACAATGCGGTCTGGGAGACGTCGTGTTGATACTGCCCCACGCCGATGGATTTGGGGTCGATTTTTACCAGCTCTGCCAGGGGGTCCTGCAAGCGGCGGGCGATAGAGATCGCGCCCCGGATAGTGACGTCCAGGTCGGGAAACTCCCGGGCGGCGTATTCCGACGCGGAGTACACCGACGCGCCGGCTTCATTGACCATCACGCTGGTGCAGTTCAGGTCCGGGTGGGCGGACAGCAGCTCTTTGACAAAGCGCTCGGTCTCCCGGCTGGCAGTGCCGTTGCCGATCGCCACCAGCTCGGCATTGTGGTCTTTGATTAACTTGAGCAGGGTGGCGGCGGCTTGGGCCTGCTTGTTCTGGGGCGG
Organism: Spongiibacter nanhainus; assembly: GCF_016132545.1. Taxonomy (GTDB): domain Bacteria; phylum Pseudomonadota; class Gammaproteobacteria; order Pseudomonadales; family Spongiibacteraceae; genus Spongiibacter; species Spongiibacter nanhainus. The sequence goes on along the minus strand of NZ_CP066167.1, from coordinate 3,932,513 downwards.
GTTGGGAAAAATAGCGTCGTGGGCCAATACTTTGCCGGTGGCGTCCACTACGGCGACTTTAACCCCGGTACGCAGGCCCGGGTCGAGGCCTATGGTGGCACGGGGGCCGGCGGGGGCAGCCAGCAGTAGATCCTTGAGGTTCTGGGCAAAGACGTCGATGGCGGCGTTGTCGGCCAGCTCCCGCAACTGCCCCAGCAGGTCGGTTTCCAGGTGAGTGTATAACTTAATGCGCCAGGTCCAGCGCACGACCTCCCGCAACCAGGTGTCGGCGGGGCGGCCGCGATCGGCGATTTGCCAGTGCTCTGCCACCATCACCTCGCAGGGGTTAACACTGGACTCCTCGTCGCCCACCGCGATGGACAGGCTGAGGATGCCCTCGTTGCGACCCCGGAACATGGCCAGGGCTCGGTGAGAGGGCGTGGTCTTCAGAGGCTCGCTGTGTTCAAAGTAATCGCGGAATTTGGCGCCTTCGGTTTCCTTGTCCTTCATTACCGCACTGGTCAGGCGACCGTTTTCCCACAGGTAGCGGCGCAGGCGCTCCAGCAGGTTGGCGTCCTCGCTAAAGCGCTCCATAAGAATGTACTTGGCGCCGTCCAGGGCCGCCTTGCTGTCTTCGATGCCCGCTTCCGGGTTCAGGTAGTCCGCCGCAGCCGACTCCGGGTTTAGGCTGGGGTCGCCCAGCAGGGCGTCGGCCAGGGGCTCCAGGCCCGCTTCCCGAGCGATTTGCCCTTTGGTTCGGCGCTTGGGTTTGTAGGGCAGGTAGAGATCTTCCAGCCGGTTTTTGGTGTCGGCGGCGAGGATGTCCCGCTCCAACTCCGGGGTGAGTTTTTCTTGCTCGCGAATACTGTTCAGAATGGTATCGCGACGCTCCTCCAGCTCCCGCAGGTAGCCCAGCCGGGTTTCCAGTTCCCGCATCTGGCTGTCGTCCAGGCCGCCGGTAACCTCTTTGCGGTAGCGGGAGATGAAGGGAACGGTGGCGCCTTCGTCGAGCAGATCGATTGCGGCGCGGGTCTGCGCTTCTTTGACGCCCAGTTCCTGGGCAATACGCTGAGAAATTGAAGACATGTTAGCAGTCGGCTGTTGCTGAGAAAGCGCCGCATTATGCTAAATCCCGCGGCTCGGTGCGAGCCTTGACAACGGGGAAGCTCTGCACATGCCGCCTAAGCAAGGCTTGGGTTATCACCAGCTTGTGTAGAGGTTCCCCGGCTTTATTCGGAGTGTGTGAGGGCTTCAAACAGTGCGCAGCACTCGTCGTAAAAATAGCGGAAGTCGGGCTGCAGGTAGGGGGCCACCAGGGACATCTGTTGGAATACACCCTGGTGAATCATCACTTCGTGGGCGCTTTGGTGATCCCGCAGACGGGTGTAGTTCAGCCAGAAGGTGAGGTTGAGGGCAATATTGTCCGCCAGACGGGCCAGCTGTAGCTCGCTGATATTAAGAATACCCGCTTCGGCCAGTTCACTGGCGATGGCGCGGCAGGCATCAACCTTCATGTCCAGCAACTTGTTGAAGCGACGGTTGATGTCGGGATAGCGCTGCAAAATATCGTTAAGGTTCAGATACAGATAGCGGTGGTTGTAGAGGTGTTCGAAGACAATGTAGAGGTAAAACCAGGCGTCTTGCGGGCTGATTGAGGTTTGCAGAGGCGCTTTGAGAATATCTACCAGCTCGACTTCGAAAGCGTCGAAAAGCTCGGCGATAATCGCCTCCTTGCCGTGGAAGTGGTAGTAGAGATTGCCGGGGCTGATGTCCAACTCGTTGGCGATATCCACTGTGGTGACGCTGGGCTCGCCCTCATCGTTAAACAACTTCAGACTGGTGAGTAGTATTTTATCCCGGGTTTTCATCGTTTCCCTTGTCCGGCGGCTGACGGTATCGGTGTCAGCAGGTCCTAGCCAAAGGCATAAGCTGCCACGCGGGCATGGAACTTGTCCAGGTATGGCGGATTGCAGGTGGTAAATAAAACAGACCCGGCACGCTGTATTTCACGCGGACCGGGTCAAAGGGAAGCCTGTGTGCCCGCCAATAGAGCGGGCCGGATGGCGAATTAGGAGCTCTTGGCCGCCGCTTTTTTAGCCGCAGTTTTGCGAGCTGCCTTAGGCTTGGCTGCGGCTTTGGCAGCGGGAGCCTTGGACTTGCTGAGGGTATCGACTTTCTTGCTCAGCGCATCCAGTTTTTTCTCCAGGCGCTCCAAGTCGTCGGCGCTGGCCGTGTGACCGAAGCCGAGGCTTGCGCGCATTTTGCTGATGCGCTCCTCAATGGATACGGTCTTACCCAGGCTGCTGACATCGCCCAGTTTCTCGCGGGCTTGGGTTTCCAGCTTGCTGCCCTTGCTGACCAGTTCTTTGAACAGGCGGGGGCTTTCTTTGCTGGCTTTGTCGTAGCGCTCTTGGGCTTCGTCGTAGGCGCGGCCGTAGGCGCCCAGGCCGGCCAGCCAAATGTGCTTGGCCAGATCGCCTGCCTGACCGGTAACGTCCTTCAGGCTTTTTATGCTGTCTTTGCTCATGGTGTGCTCCACTGTGGCAAATAGGGGCGACGGCCATCGCTGGGGTGTCCCGTCGCTCTCGAATCAAAAAAGCACGACGTCCTTACGGCGCATCGTGCAAAGCATAGGTGTGATACAGACCTAGGCGGAGGCGGTCAAATGACCGCCAGAACTGTGACGATGCTTACGCGGCGGCGCTTTCAGTGCCTTCAGTGGCATCGTCGGCCTTGCGGCTAACTTTGGCTTTGACTTTCTCGACGCTGCTTTCCAGAGTCTCGCGCAGCTCTTTTACGCGCTCTTCCAGAGATTCGCTTTTCAGAGACTCAAGCTTGGCTTTGGCCTGGCTTTTGGTCTCTTCGAATTTGCCCTTGATCTCGCTGGTGCGAGACTCAAACTCGGCTTTGGCGTCGTCTTGTACCTTTTGGCCGCGCTCGACCAGACCGTCAAAGATTTCGTTGCGCTTGCTGTAGGTGTCCTTCAGCTTGCTTTCGGTCTCTTTGTATTTGCTTTCAGTGAACTTCACGAAGTCAACGCCCTGCTCGTAGGCTTTGCCAGCCAAGCCCAGATTTGCCAGGAACAGGTCTTTGGCCAGGCCGCTTGCTTTTTCTACAGTGTTTTTTGCTTCGCTCATTGAGATGTCCTCACTTTTCAGTCGCGATGTTGCCATGGGCCGGCGACGAAGGGTGCGCCGACTACTTAACTACTGGGTGAGACGATACGGGGAAAAATTAGAAAGGGCATACTAGGGGGCATGGCGCCACGCGGGTACCCGTGGCTGAGGCAGTCATAAGTCACAGAAACAAAAAAGGGCGACCATGTGGTCGCCCCTGATGATCGTGCTTGTATCGCCCGCCCTAGGCTTTAGGGCCGGCGGCAATGATGTCGTCAGAAACCTCAAATTTGGTGATGTTTTCCTGGAACAGGCGCGCCAGCTTGCTGGCTTCGGCATCGTAGGCGTCGCTGTCGCCCCAGGCCTTGCGGGGGTTGATGTATTTTTCATCGACGCCGGGGATGGCCTTGGGGATCTTCAGGTTGAGGATGTCGAGCTGCTCGGTTTCGGCACCCACCAGAGCACCGCTTTGCGCTGCGGCAACTACCGCGCGGGTGACCGGAATGGGGAAGCGCGAGCCGCTGCCACCAGGGGCGCCGGAGCCGCCGGTCCAGCCAGTGTTGATCAGGTATACCTGGGAGTCGAAGTCCTCAATGCGCTTCATCAGCAGCTCGGCGTAGTCGCCGGCAGGACGCGGCATAAAGGGGGCGCCAAAACAGGTGGAGAAGGTCGGGTGAATGCCGGCCTCGGCACCCAGCTCAGTGGAACCGACCCGGGCGGTATAGCCACTGAGGAAGTGGAATGCCGCCGCTTCCTTGGACAGGATGGAAACCGGTGGCAATACGCCGGACACATCGCAGGTCAGGAAGATAACGGTTTTGGGCTCGCCGGCGGCGTTTTCGATGACGCGTTTTTCAACGTGCTCAAGGGGGTAGCAGCAGCGGCCGTTCTCGGTGAGGCTGGTGTCGTCGTAGTCGGCGTGGCGGCTCTGCTGGTCGATCACCACGTTCTCGACAATGGCGCCAAAGCGGATGGCGTCCCAGATGATGGGCTCATTCTTTTGGCTCAGGTTGATGGTCTTGGCGTAGCAGCCGCCCTCAATATTGAACACTGAGCCCTTGGACCAGCCGTGCTCATCATCACCAATCAGCGCGCAGCTGGGGTCGGCGGAGAGGGTGGTTTTACCGGTGCCGGATAGACCGAAGAACAGGGTGGTGTTGCCTTGCTCGTCGACATTGGAGGAGCAGTGCATGGGCATCACGTCTTTTTCCGGCAGCAGGAAGTTCTGTACCGAGAACATGGCCTTTTTCATTTCACCGGCGTAGCGCATGCCAGCCAGCAAGACTTTGCGCTGGGCAAAGTTGATGATGACCACGCCGTCAGAGTTGGTGCCGTCCCGCTCGGGGTCGCAGACAAAACCAGCGCAATTGAGAATGGTCCATTCCTCTTTGCTCTTGGGGTTGTACTTGCTGGGGCGGACAAACATGTTGCGGCCGAACAAACCCTGCCAGGCGGTCTGGGTGTTCACCACCACGGGGATGTAGTGATCGTCGTGGGCGCCGACGTGGAGGTGAGAGACGAAGTGATCCTGGTCTTCCAGGTAGGCTTCGACCCGCTCCCACAGCGCGTCAAATTTAGCGGCCTCAAAAGGGCGGTTGACGCCGCCCCAATCGATGGAGTCGGCGGTTGAGGGTTCCTGCACAATAAAACGGTCGCCGGGAGAGCGGCCGGTGCGCTTACCGGTAGTGACCACCAGCGCGCCGGTGTCGGCCAGTTGACCTTCTCCCCGAGCCAGGGCTTGTTCGATAAATTGGGCGGGGGTGAGGTCAGTGTAAATCGTGGTCTCGGCGGTCATTCTCGGTTTCCATTTGCTGTTAAGTCGACGCTGTCAGCCCGCGTTTAAACGGTGCTTTGGCGCGGCCGGAACAAGTTGTAGTGGGCGTCCGGAGGCGGTGGCCCCGCGGTCGGCGGATAAATTGGGCCGGTATTATTACAAAAATCCCGCGCCAGCGCTAACCCTGCTGTCGCGCAAAGCCGCGCAGCATCTGTCTTGCCCCGGGGTTAGCAGATACCTAGTGGTGGGTGGGGCTGTCGGACTGGGCAAACCAGGCGTCGACATCACTGGTTTCAAAGCGGTACTGGCGGTGGCAAAACTCGCAGTGGGTTTCGATGCTGCCCTGTTCGGCGAGGATGTCGTAGAGTTCCGCTGGGCCCAGTGAGCGCAGCCCGGTCTCGATGCGCTCGCGACTGCAGGTACATTGAAACCGCAGGCTGTGGTCGTCAAACAAGCGCAGGTTTTCCTGGTGATAAAGCCGGTGGAGCAGGTCCTCGGGCGCCAGGCTGAGGAGTTCGTCCCCCCGCACCGTATCCGCCAGCGTGCACACGTGCTGCCAGGACTCCGGAGCCGGGCGATGGGCGGGCAGTTCCTGCAGAAGCAAGCCCCCTGCCCGCTGCCCGTCGCTGTGTAACCACAGGCGGGTGCGCAGCTGTTCGCTCTGTTGAAAGTAGCTCTCCAGGCACTGAGCCAGATTATCCCCGGCGAGGCTAACGATCCCCTGGTAGCGCTTACCTTTGTCGGGGTCGATGGTAATGGCCAGTTGACCGTCGCCCAGCAGAGTGTGGAAGTCGTCGGATAGCGCCTCGCCGGCATCCCGTGCAATGGCGCGGAGGCCGCCATCAGAGCGGGCCTCCGCCATGATCAGTGGGACTTCACCGCTGCCCCGCACCTGTAGAATCAAGCAGCCCTGAAATTTGATGGTGGCGCTGAGCAGCCCAGCGGCGGCGACAAACTGTCCCAATAGTGCCGCGACCGCCGGCGGGTAGTGATGGTGGCTGAGAATGTCGCGGTAGCTGCCTTCAAGCTGGATGTGTTCCCCGCGAATATCGTAGTCATCAAAAATAAAGCGACGGATGGCGTCGGTCATGCCTGGTGTGTCCTGTAATTAGTGAGACGTTACTGCTGCTGTTCACGAAAGCGGTGAATTTGCCGGCGCTGTTTTTTGGTGGGTCGCTCATTGCTGAGGATGCCCGCCGCCGGTCCCATGGCCTTGCGCTCCGCCGTGCGGCGCTGCCGCTCGCGGACGCTGTCCTCGGTTTCCCGGTATAAAGTTCGGGCCTCGGGGGCGCCTCGGCGTTGGTCGGAGAGCGCCGTGATCTCGACGACAACGGTGTCCCAGCCGGCTCGAATGGTGAGTTGGGCGCCAATTTCCACATCCTTGCTCACTTTGCAGCGGGCGCCATTGTAATGGACTTTGCCACCTTCTATCGCCTGTTTGGCGAGGCTGCGGGTTTTAAAAAAGCGTGCCGCCCAAAGCCACTTGTCGAGGCGTACTTTTTGGTCGGTGTGGTGGGCCTTGGTGTGGTGGGAATGAGAGGTGCCGTCGCTCATGGTGCTCACTCTGCTGGCTGCTCTTGTGGGGTGGGGATGGGCAAAATATCGTCAAAGTGATGCAGTGTCGGGTAGGCCAAGTCACTTCTGGGGGGCTGGCGGCTGTCCGGCTGGGCGATGGTCAGCAGGTGGCCAATGCCAAAGCGGGCGGCGGAGTCCAAGACCTGGATATTGTCGTCGATCAGCAGTGCCCGGGACGGTTCAAAGTGGTGACGGTGCTGCAAGGTCTCCCAAAATTTGGGGTCCTCTTTGGGCAGGGCGAAATCGTGGGAGCTGATCAGCTGGTCTATCCAGCGGCCAATATCGGTGTATTCCAGCTTGAGGTTGAGGCCGTCTCGGTGGGCGTTGGTCACTAACCAGCTGCGACATCCGCTGAGTTTCAGAGCTTCTAAAAACTGGTCGCAGGCCGGGCGCAGGGCGATAAGGTGGGCCACCTCTTTTTTTAACTCACTGATATCCAGATTCAACTCCCTGGACCAGTAATCCAGGCAGTACCAGTTTAGGGTACCCCGCTCGGAGAGGATGCGATCCATCAGCTGTGCGCTGACGGAATCGTGGTCGCCGCCGTGAATCTCGGCAAAACGGCGCGGTAGGTGTTGGGTCCAGAAAAAATTGTCGTAGTGGAGATCGAGGAGAGTGCCGTCCATATCCAGCAGGACGGTGTCGATGTCAGCCCAGTTAATCATTGCCGCGTCCCGGGGAGCGGCGGGAGGTAGTGTCTACCGGGCCAGCCGCGCCCGAATGGTGTCGATGCCAATGGCATCTTTGAATTCGATGACTTCTGCATAATTGACGTTGAGCCACCACTCGCTGCGGTTTAGCCCGATGCGGTTTAAGACACCAGAAGCACGTGTCGCGGTGCCGAAGTCCGCCTGTCCGAAAACCGTTGTTGTGTGTGTCTCATGCATTGCCATGGTGTTGTCCTCGCCGTCACTAAGAATTGCCTTCGCGGACAATCAACACTAGTGGCGACGAGGTCAGTGAAGTATAGGGAAAAGCCCCTATCGAGTGAAGTTATGCTGCAAACTGTGAACTGGGTATCGTCTTCAGCGGTAGGTTTCAAATATTCGCCGCGTCAACGTGGCGTGCTCCCCATTGGCCGATGTGGCGATGAAGAGCGAGTGGCCGGAATCTAAACGCTAGAAACGAGAAGTAGCTGAGTCTAACTGCTTTGCGGGGGGCGGGTACGCAGGGCCTCCAGTACGCGTTTGTCGGAAAGGTCGATGGTTTCCGCGTAGTCGACATTGAGCCACCACTCCGAGCGCAGGGTGTTACTCCGGTCGATCATCGCGGCAGAGCGACGGCTGGAGCTAAAAATACCGGTTTGGGAGTTGGATTGCTCAATCATTGCGGTGCCTCTCTAACGTGTCTCTATGCTGAGACATAGTTTTGACGTTAGAAATAGTATGTTGGCGTGCTTCTACCGGGTATAGTGGCTAATCCCTATAGTCGCAATATTGGATTTATTGCTTTCCACACAGGTGCAGGGCCCGCATGGCAGAGAAAAACTCCCGTTTTTCGGTGGGGTATTGGCGGTATATCAGTGCCAGTCGACCAACGATGGGCACCAAGTGATGGATATCAATATGGATATCGTGTCGAGCGTTGTGGCGTTGAAGCGGTTCTGCGAGTAGCTCGCGCCACTGGGCTTCGCATTCCTCGTCGTTGACATAGGGCAGGCTGTCTTCGCTAGAGTCGTCATCTAAGTGGTCCTCGCTGTCCATTTGAGGGCGGCGGTAAGTGGCGGCAAACCAGATGCATTCTTCGAGGAGCCGGGGGAAGTCGTTGGGGTAGATTTCAGTGAGTTGATTCAGGTGCCGGAATAACCGCTCACGCTCAATATGGAGCAGGGCATCGAGAATGTCCGGCTTGCCGGCAAAGTAGCGGTAGACCGTGCGCCGGGTGACGTTGGCAGTGCGGGCAATGTCTTCAATGGTCGTGGCGCGAACGCCCTTGTTGTTGAAACACTGAATCGCGGCTTTAAGGAGAATTTTTTTTCCGGTGTCGAGGTCGTCAACCCGGGCGCCGTGGCCCCAGCGTTTGTTGGTCTTCATTGAATTTTACTCGCGGCGTCTCTTCTAACGATTTTGTTATGCTACCACGCGGTGCCCGGGCGGGCGCGGCTGCTGAACGCCGATTTCATCAGGAATTGTACGTAGAATTAGGGCATTTTCGCCGATAAAAGGGGATTTAAAGGGCAATTTTGCACGCTCTCGCCGGGTGACAGTGTTGTAACCGGGCGGGCATAATGCACGCATTGTCCAATTTGTCGCCGCACTGTGGCAGCGCGGTGTTTCGTACACAATAGACTGAATTTAAGGTGGCGCGATATGCCATATGCTGATATTACCGGTTGGGGAAAATGCGTCCCCCCTGCAGTGCTGACGAATCAGGATTTGATGACCTTTCTGGATACCTCTGACGAATGGATCTCCTCTCGCAGCGGTATCAAAGAGCGCCGGATTTCTCATGTGTCTACCGCCACTTTGGCGGCTATGGCTGCAAAGCGAGCGCTGGCGGCGGCGGACCTGGATCCGGCGGACCTTGATCTGGTTATTCTGGGCACGGCCTGCCCCGATACCCTGATTCCCAATGCCGGATCGGCGGTGCAGGATGCAATCGGTGCGGTAAACGCTGCGGTTTTTGACCTTAATGCCGCCTGCACAGGTTTTGTCTACGGTCTCAGCGTCGGCACTGCCATGATTCGCTCCGGGGCCATGAAAAAAGTACTGGTTATTGGTGCCGACCGGATTCCCTACTTCCTTGATTACACCATGCGCGATGTATCGGTGTTGTTTGGCGACGGTGCCGGTGCGGTGATCCTGGAGGCCTGTGACGAGGAGTGCGGACTTATCGCAGAACGTCTGGGCTGCGACGGTGACGCCAGGGATATTCTGGCGGCTCGGGATTCCGGCACCGTCCGCGAGCGTTTTGCTGGCGTTGACGGCTTTTATGACGTCAATTTCGAGGGCCAGGAAATCTTCAAACGGGCTGTGCGAGGCATGGGTGAGGCGGTAACGTCGGTGCTGGACAAGGCCGGCAAGTCTGCCGAGGAGATCGATTTGCTGATTCCCCATCAGGCTAACATTCGCATTATTGAAACGCTGATGAAGCGACTGAAAACCCCCGAAGAAAAAGTGGTGGTCAATATTCAGAAATACGGCAATACCTCGGCGGCGACGGTGCCTATTGCCCTGTGCGAAGCCCTGGAAGAGGGGCGGGTCAAGCCGGGTGATACGCTTCTGACCGCGGCCTTTGGCGCCGGTCTGACCTGGGGTGCCGGCCTGATTCGTTGGGGCAAGCGGGTTACGCCACTGAGCGAGTGTAAAGAAGACTTGCCGCCCTCTGATAAGACAGCTCTGGAGTTACTACAACCCTGGATCGAAGGCTGCCAGCAGGCAGTGGCGGCTCGGGGTTAAGGGGCAGGACTTAACGGTCAGGAGTTAAAAGCTAAAAGCGAACACCGCGACACGCCTTACAAGAGGCTCTCCACCGCGGTGCAGGCCCTCTCTGCGCTGCGCAATGCGGCCTCGACATCGTCGCCGCCGGCGCTCCAGTCGCCGGCAATCACCACATGGTGAGATGTATCGGTGATATTTTTTAGCTCCGCGCAGCGGTTTCCTCCCAGGCGCCAGCGTTGCAGTGCCCTGTTTCGCACCCCGGGTAAGGGGACAATGTCCGACAGAGCCTGAATCGCCGCGTCGCTTATCGCGCTGTCATCTCTATCTTTGTTGGCAGCAGCAAAGTCAGCCGGCAGTGAGAGCTGAATACAGTGTTGATGCCTGCGCCCAGGCAGTGCCGACAGGTCGACCAAACGCTCCAAAACCGGGTGGTCTTGGAAATTGATCATGTTTGATGCTGACAATAGCGCCGTCGCTGCCTCTAGCTCCAACTGCAGCGTCCAGCGCGGTGTCATTCTGTGGTCGGCCAAGGTGATTGAGCTGCCCAGCGGTACCAGGTCCGCGCACTGGTCTGCGGGAACTGCAACCACGACGGCGTCGAATGAGCCCAGCGAGGTACCGCCCTCACCCCACAGAGCCGCTGATTGCCCGCTGTGGCGAATTGCCGTCACTCTCGTAGACATTGAGCGCTGCAATCCCTTAGCGAGGCTATGGCACAGGCGGTTGCTATTGGGCGCGGTAGTAAACACCTCTTTAACAGCCTGCGGCGCGGATAGCCCAGAGTATTGATGCCAGCTCTGCTGCTGCCAGGGCAGTGGGTCTAAGTCTAAACCCGGTGCAAGGTCTTGCAGCAAAGTAGCTCCATAGCGGGACAGATGAAAAAAAGGCGCGCCGATATCGAGGTTGGCCCAGGTAGTTTGCCGCCTGGCCAGGCGGCCGCCCAGGCCTCTGCCTTTATCAAACAATGTGGTTTTAATGCCGCGCTTGCCAAGCAGTTGCGCCGTGCAAAGCCCGGCAACGCCAGCACCGACGATGCCGATATGGGGAGTGCTCACGTAGTCGAAGCGGGCTTTTCCAGTACAAATTGATATACGTCGATAGAGCCGGCCCGGAAGCCCCCTTCGCAATAGGCAAGATAGTAGTGCCACATGCGTTTAAAGCGCTCGTCAAAACCCAGCGGTTCAATGGCGGGCCAGTTGGCAGAAAAGGCTCTATCCCACTGGGCCAGGGTGTCGGCGTAGCAGGTGCCAAACGCTTTCTGGTCGACCATCTTCAGGTTGGCTTTTGTGGCGTGCTGTTCCACCCGCTCGGGGCTAGGGAGCATGCCGCCGGGGAATATGTAGGTTTGGATAAAATCCGGATTGCTGCGATATTGCTCAAACCGCGACTCATCGATGGTGATGATCTGTATTGCCGCCTTGCCGCCTGGCTTCAAGCGCTGGTAAAGGGTATCGAAGTAGGTAGGCCAGTATTGCTCGCCGACGGCCTCCAGCATCTCGATGGACACGATGTGGTCGTAGTGGCCCACGGTGTCCCGGTAATCGGTGAGGGAAAATTCCGCGTTGCGATCCAGCCCCTGCTTCTGCAAGCGCTCACGGGCGTAGTTTAATTGCTCGGTGGATAGCGTGATGCCGTGGAGAGCAACATCTTTTTGCCGGAGCAATTGCTCGGCGAATCCGCCCCAGCCACAGCCAATTTCCAATACCGAGTCGCCATCAGTGACCCCCAACAGGTCGATCAGACGCTGGTACTTGGCATACTGCCCCTCTGTTAAATCAGCGCTGCTGGACCCCTCCTTAAAATAGGCCGAGGAGTAGGTCATGGAGGGGTCGAGCCACTGTTCGTAAAATTCGTTGCCAAGGTCGTAGTGGTAGGCAATATTGCGTCGGCTGCCGCGTTTGCTATTGGCATTGCGCCGGTGGCGCCAGGCCTGCACCCATTGATTCAGACGGCCGCTATCCAAGGTGCCGCCCACGTGACTTTCATTGATCACGACCCACTCGATCAATGCCGCTAGGTTGTCACAGTCCCAGTCGCCATCCATATAGGCCTCTGACCACCCCAGGGAGCCCCCGGTAAAAGCCTTGCGCACGGCCTTCCAGTTGTGGAGACGAACATGGGGGTTGAGGCGGGCGTGGGGCGTATCGCCGAAGGTGATGCTGTTGCCATTGGGAAGGGTGAGGCTCAACACCCCAGTTTTGGCGTTGGCCAAGGGTGCGAGCACCTTGGCGATCATCTGTTGCTGGCGTTTTCCCCACCACGGCGTATCTAGCCGGGTGTCAAAGGCAATAGCGGCGGATTTCATGGCAGACCCTTTGTGATTTTTACTAAATACCCGCGTCTGTCTTTTAGTGTAGCGCGGTTTTAGTGTCGTATACGGGAGATCGCGCCGTCCGGTTCATGGTTTTTGGGGACCAGCTTAATTCCTTTGAGGAATAGTTTTAGTGCTTGCCAGTGGATCGCTGCCACAATCCTCAAAGTCATAAAAGGCAGGCGAGCAAAACAGCGCAGCAATTGACCGTCGGTGAGGGGGCGTCGCTGACCCCGAAACACTGCATGCAGAAGGCCACCATCGCCATCTGTCTCGCGGATGGCGACAGCCAAGCGCTGGTCTGGTCGCCGCAGGCGAAAGTGGTAGCGCATTGCCATGGGGATAAAGGGCGACACGTAAAAGTCCTTGTTACAGCTTTGCCGCACCACATTGCTGTGGCGCTGGTCTTCGGCCACGTCTATCAGGTAGCTGTGCCGCTCGCCAAAGGTGTTGCTGACTTCGTAAACCACCGCGAACAGACCGTCTTCATGGTCGTAGCAGTAGTAGACGCTGAGTGGATTAAAGGTGTAACCCAGGATGCGCGGGTAGCAAAGTAGTTCTGCCCGCTGTAAAGGCGTGTGAATGCCGTGTTTGTCGAGGGTGCGGACCAGATAGTCCCGGGGTGGCTCATCCCTGCCCTCGCCAAGGTCCCGATGGTAAAAGCTGAACAGATTGAAGCGGTTGACCGACAGCAGTCGCAGAGAGGTGTCGAGTTGGTCCAGCTCATCTAAATCAAATAAAAAACTGTACACCGGGTAGCGAAAACGGTGACGCCGCGGGCGAAAGCGGTGATGCAGCACCTCTCCGGCAAAGATGGCGCTGTGATGTTCACTGCCGTCAGCGGTCATGCTGCCTCACTGTTGCCCGCTGCTTCAGTGACCACGATGCGGGAGTTGGGGTTGTCCACCGACCAGGGTCGCCTAGTCTGCCCCAGTTGCTCGGCAACGGCCAGGCCTGACTGAGCGCCGTCTTCATGGAACCCGGCACCGAAGTAGCTGCCGCAATACCAGGTCCGATTCTGACCTTGAAGGCTCCAGAGTTGCTGCTGGGCAGCCAGTGCACGTTTGTCGAACACCGGGTGGTGGTAGTTAAAGCTTTGGTAAACGCAGTCCGGCCTGGGTTCTCGCAGCGGGTTGAGGGTGACTATCACCGGTTCGTTGCAGGGCAAGTGCTGGAGAGCATTCATCCAATAGCTCACCGATAGGCCATTGTGACCTGCGTCGGACAAGTAGTTCCAGCAGGCCCAGGCAGCATCCCGCTTGGGCATCAGAGCGGGATCGCGGTGCAGTACAGCGCGATTGGCTTCGTAGCGAAACGCTCCCAGCAGTCGCCGCTCCTCAAAGCTGGCGTCGGTCAGGGCGGACAGGGTCTGATCAGCGTGACCTGCCATGACCAAGTGGTCGAAGCGGTGGTTGTTGCCGTGTACATCCCGAAGCTCAACGCGGTCGGCGTAGCGGGTGACCGCTTCGATGCCGCAGTTGAGGCGGATATTGTCTGCCAGTGGCGCGGTGATGCGCTTGACGTATTCCCGGGAGCCGCCCACTACCGTCTGCCACTGGGGGCGGTCTTTGAGTTGCAGTAGACCGTGGTTGTCGCAAAAACGCAGAAACGCCTTGGCGGGGTAGTCCAGCATGGCGTCCGCGGGGGTCGACCAGATGGCGGCGCCCATGGGCAGCAGGTGGTCGTCGCAGAAACCGGGGCCGAACTTTTCCCGGGCCAACAATTCGCCCAGGGTGGTGTGCTCATCGAGCTCTGCCAGCCACTGACAGCTGTTGCGATAAAAGCGCAGCAAATCGCGGATCATCCGCCAAAAGCGCGGCCGCAGAAGATTGCGTTTCTGGGCGAACAGAGTGCCGAGGGAGTCGGAGCCAGCGTATTCCAGGTCGCCGTTGTTGATCGATACCCCGAATGACATGGTGGTGGCCCGATAGGGTACGCCGAGATGGTCAAATAGCGGGACCAAGTTGGGGTAGCAGCGCTCATTAAAAACGATAAAGCCCGTGTCCACAGCGACTTTGCCAACACTGGTGTCGATGTCGACGGTATTGCTGTGTCCGCCCAGGCGGTTGTCTTGTTCAAAAAGTGTGACTTGGTGACCGCTGCGCTGGAGCAACCAGGCACAACTCATTCCGGCGATGCCGGAGCCGACGACGGCAATGTTTAAAGGCGTACTCATTCCACTTCCAGGTGATCAGTCGAGGTAAGTTCTACGTATCTGACCAGGACAACGATCACTGTATTCCAACCGTGAATTGTGCCGAATTGTGGGCAGAGCGGTATCGCGATGTCCAGGCAGCATGACAAATTATTACAGTTTGGGGTACATCGAAGGAGGTTTTACAAGGATATGTCCAGGTTCCCCTCACTGCTACGCTATGCCTTGCCGGGGCTGCCCCTGGCGGCATTAGGGCTACCTTTCTACATATATGCACCGCTGTGGTTGGCAGAGCAAGGAGGCTACGGCTACACCTTGGTGGGGGCGGTGTTCTTTATTGCCCGCTTCAGCGATGTGCTGACCGATCTGCCGGTGGGAGTGGCGGTAGACCGCTGGGGCATTCGCCGCCGATTTTGGTTGTTGGCCTGGGGCTTGGTGGCCGGCAGTGCCCTGGCATTGATGTACCTCCCGCACCCTTGGCCCGCGGGTCTGTTGGCCCTAGCACTGGTGGCCTTGATGCTGGGCTGGACCGGGATCAATGTGCCCTGGCTGGCTTTGCCGGTATGGCTTAGTCGTGATCATAGCGACCGGCTTGCCTATAACAGCGCACGAGAAGCGATGCTGCTGTTCGGGACGCTGCTGGCGATGGTGGCGCCCTCGGTGCTGCCGTCGTCGATCTTGCATCTTGTTCTGCCGCCCTTGCTGACACTGTTGCTGTTGGCGGTGTGGGTGCAGGGCCGCCACCTCGCGCCCCCGTCTTCGGCCAAGGCCGGCAACTTTGCTAGCTTACTGGTGGATCGCCGCGTCGCTCAGTTGGCCTTACCTTGGTTTATCAACATGTTGGCTAATGCCATCCCCGGCAGCATTCTGGTGTTGTTTATGCGGGAGGTCTTAGGTGCCGAGAGCTTGATACCGGTGGCGCTTCTCAGTTACTTCCTCGCCGGCCTGGTGGGGGTTCCCTTTTGGTATATGCTGGCGCGGCGCTGGGGCGATCTGCTGACCTGGCGCATCGGCCTGCTTAGCTCTGCGGTGCTGTTCAGTTTCGCGGCCTTGTTAGGTGAGGGTCAGGCGGGGTGGTTTATTGCCATCAGTATTGGCACGGGTCTGGCGCTGGGGGCAGACCAGGCGATTCCCTCGGCCATGCAAACCGGTTTGGCCCAGTCGTTGATGGCGGAGCGGGGCGGGGACGCGATTGCCGCTCGTTTATTTGCCCTGTGGAGCTTGCTGAGTAAAGCGGCGATGGGGTTGGCAGTGGGCATTGCCTATCTGTGGCTGGGCAGTAGCGTTAATCCAGAGGCACAACAGACAGTGCCGCCCGACTGGGCGATCAGTGCCGCCTATGTACTGGCCCCGGTGGTGCTCAAGCTGGCGGTATTTAGCATGTTGGGGCGGTCCAACATTAAACAGCAATGGGGAGGGCTGAACTATGCTGGCTAATAACTTTAGACTGAGATGGTGCCTGCTTGCACTGTGTGGCTTACTCGCCCTGCCGGCGGCAGCCAATCAGTGGACGCTTGCCGCGGAAGAGACCTACAAGCTGTTGTGGAAGCCCCTCACCCATACGCGCCTTGAGGTCGACCCTAAGCAGGCTTTGCCGGACGACGGCGACATTCTCGATCCGGATTACGCTAAGCGCATCACCATTACCTACGAGGTGTCGGTGTCGGCTGAGCGCTTTGCCAAAATGACTCGGGAAGCCCTGGAGGATAATTTTGATGACAGTGAGTTGTCCCCCCACCGGCAGCATATCGATGCCTTTTGCAGCTGGTTTTTGCCTGTAGAGAAGGGCGACCGCTACAGCCTGTCCTGGCGCCCCAACAGTGGCCTGACACTGGCGTACAACGATACCGAACTTGGCACACTGGAAGATGCCGATGCGTCCGCTGTGGTGTTAAGCGTTTGGTTGGGGCGCGCCGCTGTCAGTGAATCCCAGCGCGACGATATGCTCCAGCAGTGGCGCAACATGGCCCGTTAGCGCGGTATCGGCTGTCGCGAAGGAGGGTAATGAAAACCTCACCTAGGCGGAGTAGCATGATTACTCGATGTCCCACATCTTGAAGGGAGAACACCATGTCCACCCTGATTTCCATTATTGTTTTATCTCTGGTTACCGCCGGCATTTTTTACCTGCAGTTACCCCGCCGGCGCGGTGCGGTTATCTTCGCTCTGACTTGGCTGCTGGCCGGCACCGCCGAAGATGCCTTCCTACATCCGGTCGCGTTAATCGTACTGCTGGCGATCCTGGCGGTGGTGCTGCACTCGGGCTTCCGGCGCATGGTCCTCAGCAAGCCGGCGCGCAAGGCACTGCAAAAAATGATGCCGCCGATGAGTGCCACTGAAAAAGAAGCCCTGGATGCGGGTACCACCTGGTGGGAGAAAGATCTGTTCTCCGGCAAGCCCGACTGGAATCAGTTTGACGCTATAGAGCTGTCTTCCCTCACCGAGCGGGAGCAGGCTTTTGTCGATGGCGAGGTCGACGAGCTCTGCGCCATGCTGGACGAGTGGGATATCCATCATCACCGCAAGGATATGCCGGAAGAGGTCTGGCAGTTTATCAAGGACAAGGGCTTCCTCGGTCTGATTATCCCCGAGGAGTACGGCGGCCTGCATTTCAGCCCCTATGCCCAGAGCCGGGTGGTCAGCAAGATCGCCAGCCGCTCCACGGTGGCATCGGTGAGTGTGATGGTGCCCAATTCCTTGGGGCCGGGGGAGTTGTTGGTCAAATACGGTACCAAGGAGCAGTGTGATTACTGGCTGCCAAGGCTGGCTCGGGGCGAGGAGATTCCCTGTTTTGGCCTCACCAGCCCCGAGGCGGGCTCCGATGCCGGCGCGATTCCCGACCGGGGCGTGGTGTGCCGAGGCGAGTACAAGGGCGAGGAGACGCTGGGTATCCGCCTGAGCTTTTCCAAGCGCTGGATTACCCTGGCGCCGGTGGCCACGGTGGTGGGGCTGGCCTTCAAACTCTACGACCCGGACAGCCTGCTGGGCGAGGGAGAAGAGCGGGGGATTTGCTGTGCCCTGGTGCCGGCGGATCTACCCGGCATGGAAATCGGCCGCCGCCACAATCCCGGTGCAGCCTTTATGAACGGCCCCCTTACTGGCAAAGATGTGTTTATTCCCATGGAGCTGCTGATCGGTGGCCAGGATTACATCGGCCGCGGTTGGCAGATGTTGGCGGAATGTTTGGGCGCAGGTCGGGGTATCTCTCTGCCGGCATTGTCGACGGCGGCGGGGGAGATGAGTTATCTAACCGTGGGCGCCTTTGCGCGGATTCGCCGTCAGTTCGGCATTGAGGTGGGGAAGTTTGAAGGGGTTCAGGAGGCCACCGCCGAGATCGCTGGCGGTGCCTACATGCTGGAGGCTTACCGGGCCTTTGTCACCCGCGGTCTGGCCGATGGTGCGCCCTCGGTGATGACGGCGATGGCCAAATACCACGCCACCGAGACCATGCGCCGCCTGGTCAATCACGGCATGGATGTATTGGGCGGCCGGGGCATCCAGTTGGGGCCGCGCAATTTTATGGCGCTGGTCTACCAGACCATCCCCATTGCCATCACTGTTGAAGGGGCCAACATTCTCACCCGCTCGATGATGATTTTTGGACAGGGGGCGATTCGCTGCCACCCCTACCTGGCCGATGAACTGCTGGCGTTTGAGGGCGAGGGTGAAGAGGTTGAGGCGCGTTTTGACGAATTGTTCAGTGCCCACCTCGGCCATACTTTCTCCACCTTCAGTCGCGCGGCCTTGTTGGGCGTAAGCGGCGGCCTGCTGGGTAAGGTTGAACAGGGTGATAGCTTTTCCCGCCGCTGGCTAAAACAGCTGGATCGCTACTGCGCCGTATTTGCCGCCACCGCCGATATTGCCCTGGTGACTCTGGGCGGCGATTTGAAGCGCCGGGAGATGCTTTCTGCCCGCCTGGGCGATGCCCACAGCCAGTTGGTGATCGCCTGTGCCATTATCAAGTACCGTCAGCAACAGCCGGTGAGTGAAGCCGGCGATTTGCACGCCGAGTATGCGCTGCGGCAGAGCTTTGCGGCGATCAACGAGGCCCTGGCAGCACTGTATCGCAATATGCCTCAGCGCTGGATGGGTCGCCTGCTGAAGCTCAAGTTCTTCCCCTACGGCTTTCCGGTTGCGGCACCTGACGATGATCTGATCCGCAAATTGGGCAACTTGATTATGGTTCCTAACCCGGTACGGGAGGCGCTGTCGGAGGCGGTCTATATCAGCGATGACCCGGAGGATGCCACCGGGCGAATCAATGTGACCTACCAGCGTTTGCTGGAAGTAGAGCGTCACTACAATCTGTTTTTGGAGGCCGAGGCCAAGGGTGTCATCTCCGGCAGTAACCTGGATGAGTTGGCGGCCTCAGCGGTGGAGAAAAAAGTCCTCACC
Organism: Spongiibacter nanhainus; assembly: GCF_016132545.1. GTDB lineage: Bacteria > Pseudomonadota > Gammaproteobacteria > Pseudomonadales > Spongiibacteraceae > Spongiibacter > Spongiibacter nanhainus. The sequence goes on along the minus strand of NZ_CP066167.1, from coordinate 3,913,828 downwards.
GCCGAGCAGGCGCAAAAGGTGGCCGACTACGACCGCCTGCGCTACGAATGCCTGCTTACCGACGCCTTTGATCGCCAGCTGGATAAGGTGGATATTCGTATTGCCCGGCCCTAATCGGCAACTGCGGTATTGGCCAAGGCGGCCACTGCTGTGGTGTACACTACTGTGCCTCTTGGTCGTCTCGCCGTTGACCGCCTGCGCGGGGCCCACCGAGCCCGCTGGCTCCCCTGAACTTACCAAAGTGGCGCTGGACATCGGCCACACTCCAGCTCAGCCGGGCGCCATCGGTGCCCGGGGTGTCGCCGAGTATCACTACAATCGCGCTATGGTGGAGGTCGTCAGTGCGGCCCTGGGGGGGGTGCAGGGCGTGAAGCCGGTGGTTATCAACGCTGAGGGCAAGGAAATCGGTCTGCGGGCCCGCACCGAGGCGGCAGCCTCTATGCAGGCCGATATGCTGTTGTCTTTCCATCACGACTCAGTGCAGCCACAGTATTTGCGCGAGACTGTTCTGCCAGGTGGCAAGCTCGGCTATCACAGTCCAGCCCGCTTTAGTGGCTTCTCGCTGTTTGTCGCTGAGGCTGAGGGGCCCTCTCGGCAGCTGGCGGAGGCCTTGGGGGGCGCGTTACTGAAGGCCGGTTTTAGGCCCACCCTGCACCACGCTGAGGAGATACCCGGTGAGAATCGGCAGCTATTGGACCCGGACAGAGGCGTATACCGATTTCCCGAGTTGGTGGTACTCAACACCGCCACACAGCCAACCGTGTTGGTGGAGTGTGGCGTGATCGTCAACCCCGATGACGAGGCTCAGATTGGCAGTGCCGATTACCGCCGGCGATTTGCGGCGGCCATTGCGGAGGGGCTCACTGCCTATCGGCGCTACCGACCGTAATCCGGCTTGCCCGCGACTCAGCCCCCGATCAGTCAACCACGTTGTGGTAAACGTTCTGTACGTCGTCCAGGTCGTTGAGCATGTCGAGGAATTTCTCAAACTGCTCCGAATCCTCGCCGCCAATCTGGGTGGTGGTTTGGGGGATAAACTGGATTTCCTCGACGTCGAAGTCGATGTCGCCAAAGTGATCAACCAGGGCCTGCTTGGCCTTAAAGAAGTCGGTGTGGGGGGCAAAGACTGAAATCTTACCGTCCTCACATTCGATATCGCTAACGTCCACCTCGGCCATCATCAGCGCCTCCAGGGCGCCTTCCTCGTCGTCCCCAGCAAAGACCAAAATGGCCGAGTGATCGAACATGTGGCTGACGCTGCCCTGGGTGCCAATCTTCGACTTGGTCTTGGTAAAGCACAGCCGGACATCGCCAAAGGTGCGGTTGGGGTTGTCGGTCAGACAGTCGACAATCACCATGCAGTTACCGGGGCCGAAGCCCTCGTAGCGGGCGGGGGAGAAGTCCTCGCCGCCACCGCCCTTGGCCTTTTCCAGCGCCTTGTCGATAACGTGTGCCGGCACTTGGTCTTTCTTGGCCCGGTCCATCAGGCCGCGAAGGGCCAGATTGCCGGCCGGATCGACGCCGCCGGCCTTGGCGCAGACGTAAATCTCGCGGCCGTATTTACTGTAGATCTTAGTTTTGGTGGCGGCGGTTTTTGCCATCGCCACTTTGCGGTTTTGGTAGGCTCGGCCCATCAGGCAGCTCCAGCTGAGTGTGCAAAGGGGCGAATTTTAGCGGCAAGCCCGCCCGGAGGGAATCGGCGGCGTCATTTATTGGCGGGATAGCGTGTGTTGCTTATTGGTCGTCGCCGTCTTGAATGGCGCCCATGGAGCGGCGGATGGTCGCCACGACCGCGCGAACGCACTCCATGCGGGAGTAATTGGGGCGCACCAGTAGGCAGATCTCCCGGGTGGGTGGCGGCGCGGCAAAGTGGGTATAGGTCACGCTGCTGTTGTCGGCGTCCCGCACCGACAGCTCGGGCATCAGGGTAATACCCAATCCGCTGCCTACCATGTAGCGCAGGGTTTCCAGACTGGTAGCCTGAAAACGATTGTCTTCCCTGGCGCCGGCAGAAAAGCAGTAGTCCAGAGTCTCATCCCGGAGACAGTGGCCATCCTCAAGAGTCAGTACTAACTCATTATCCAGGTCGCCCAGGGTCAGGTTGGTTTTGCCAGCCAATGGGTGTGTCTCCGGGCTCGCCAGCACCAGGGCCTCGTCAAACAGGTGGTAGCGCTCTACCCCCTCCATATCGTCCAGCCAGGACAACACCAGCACATCCAGCTTGCCGGCATCCAGCTGTTGCATCAGTACCTGGGTCTGATTTTCGTGCAGGTAAAAATCGATGTTGGGCAGGGTGGCGGAGAGGTCGGACATGATGTGGGGAAGCAGGTAGGGCGCCACGGTAGGAATCAGGCCGACGTGGAGGTCCCCGGCTAAGGGGTCGGACAGCGCCTTGGCGGTCTCCTCAAAATCCTCTGCGGCGCGCAGCACCGAGCGGGCCCGCACAATCAGGGCCTCGCCAGCGGCGGTGAGCATGACCTTTTTGCGGTGGCGTTCGATCAGGGTCAAACCCAGTTGGTCTTCCAGCTTCATGATCTGGCCGCTGAGAGTGGGCTGGCTGACAAAGCACGCTTCGGCGGCGCGGCCAAAGTGCTGATGTCGGGCCACGGCATCCAGGTATTGCAGGTCCCGGATTTTTATCATAGGTGATTCCTATTTTATTGATAAAAACGATCGATTAGAGGATTGGGCTGCGATTTCCTAGGATACAAGGGTGTTCAGGAGAAGCCTATCGCTTCTAAACGTTTTCAATGTGATCAACAGGAGAGTTACATGTTTCCGACAATTATCAACACCACTGTACAGCCTTTCAAAGCCACTGCCTTTCACAATGGAGACTTCAGAGACGTCAGTGATGCCGACCTCAAAGGCAAATGGTCTGTGGTGATGTTCTACCCCGCCGACTTCACCTTTGTCTGCCCCACCGAGCTGGGCGATTTGGCGGATCATTACGCACAGCTTCAAGAGATGGGCGTGGAGGTGTACTCCGTTTCCACTGATACTCATTTTACCCACAAAGCGTGGCATGACAGCTCTGAAACCATCAACAAGATCCAGTTCCCGATGATCGGCGACCCCACTGGCACCATTGCCCGCAACTTCGGCGTGATGATTGAGGAAGATGGCCTGGCACTGCGCGGCACCTTTGTCATCAATCCCGAGGGCGAGATTAAAGTTGCCGAACTGCACGACTTGGGCATTGGTCGCTCTGCCAAAGAGCTGGTTCGTAAAGTCCAAGCGGCCCAGTACGTGGCCGAGCATGACGGTGAGGTCTGCCCCGCCGCTTGGCAGCCCGGTGAAGAGACGCTTTCTCCCTCGCTGGATCTGGTCGGCAAAATTTAACCCTGGGCACGAGGGCATAGTCGACCCATTACATGGCTAGCGACCCTGACCTGGCCCCATTCGCTGGGGCCCTTTTTCCCCTTTAACAAACTCGCGAGTTTGCCGGAGTTATTATGTTAGACGCAAATATGAAGAAACAGCTGGAAGGCTACCTGCAAAATCTGAAGACGCCTGTGGAGCTGCTGGCGTATTTGGGTGAGGATGATAAGTCCCGCGAGCTTGCCACGCTGATGGATGAACTGGCGGCACTGTCGCCATTGGTCAGCGTTGCCGAGGGTGAGGACGATAGCGCTCGTCGGCCCAGTATGGGCGTGCGTTCTTCTGCCAAGGGCACTGAGCTGCGCTTTGCGGGCATCCCCTTGGGCCACGAGTTCACTTCTCTGGTCTTGGCATTGCTGCATAGCGGTGGTCATCCCATCAAGTTGGATGAGGACGTGATCCAGCAAGTGGCTGCTCTGGAGGGCGACTTCCACTTTGAGACCTTCATCTCTTTGAGCTGCCAGAACTGCCCCGACGTGGTCCAGGCTTTAAATATGATGGCGGCCATCAACCCCAATATTCACCACGAGATGGTGGACGGCGCGCTGTTCCAGGACGATGTGGACGCCCGCAATGTCATGGCGGTGCCGTCGGTGTTCCTGAATGGAGAGTCCTTCTCTCAGGGCCGCATCAGTCTGACTGACATTCTCAAGAAAGTGGACACCAATGCCGAGGCTCGTAGCCTCAAGGCGCTGGAAGAAAAGCCGGTCTTTGATGTGCTGGTAGTGGGTGGCGGCCCTGCCGGCGCTGCCAGTGCAATCTATGCCGCACGCAAAGGTATTTCTACCGGAGTGCTGGCAGAGCGTTTTGGCGGACAGTTAATGGATACCGTGGGTATCGAGAATTTTATCTCGGTTAAAGAGACCGAGGGGCCCAAGCTGGCCGCCAATCTTGAGGCCCACGTCCAGGATTACGACGTGGATGTTATGAGCGGTTTCCGCGCCAGTGAATTGAAAACCCTGGAAGACGGCAGCATTGAAGTGAGCGTTGAAGGCGGCGCCAGTGTGCGCAGCCGCTCGGTGATTCTTGCCACCGGCGCTCGCTGGCGGGAGATGAATGTTCCGGGCGAACAGGAGTATCGTGGCAAGGGCGTGGCCTACTGTCCCCATTGCGACGGCCCCTTGTTTAAAGGTAAATCGGTGGCGGTGATTGGCGGCGGTAACTCCGGTATCGAGGCGGCTATCGACCTGGCAGGGATCACCCAGCATGTCACCGTGCTGGAATTTGACAGCCAGCTCCGCGCCGATGAGGTGCTGCAGCGCAAGGCGCGTTCCATGGGCAACATCGACATAATCACCGACGCTCAAACTACCGAGGTGAATGGTGATGGCCAGCGGGTCAGCGGATTGACCTACACCGACCGCAATTCCGGTGAGTCAAAATCGATAGCGGTTGCCGGTATCTTTGTGCAGATCGGTCTGGTGCCCAACACCGAATTCCTCAAAGGAGGTGAAGTCGCGCTCAGTCCTCGGGGAGAAATCGAAATCGACGCCCGGGGCGAGACGTCGCTGCCCGGTGTGTTTGCCGCCGGGGATGTGACCACCGTGCCCTACAACCAGATTGTGATTGCCATGGGCAGTGGTGCCACAGCGTCTCTCAGTGCCTTCGATTATTTGATTCGCCAGTCGGTTGAAGAGGATCAAAGTCAGGCGGCTTAGGTCTCCTAACTTACGACGCCTAATTTAGGGCGCCTACTTCATTCCACTTTTTACATACCACCCAAGGTCTACCCTCGTTTGCCCCGGCATTAAGCCGGGGCTTTTTTATTGTGGAACATACTCGAAGCGTTATTGATCGCGCCAGGGGTAGTCCAGAGCACTGATTTCCCGAGCGCACACCTTTTCAATAATCTGCCGTGACTCGGCATCCAAGACCTTGCTGTAGTGATCGCGATTCTTGCGGTGGCCTGCCTTGGTTTTTTCCAGGGTGATATCGCCCGGTAGGCCAAGTTTCTCCTGTACCAAGGCCAGATCGTTATTCAGGTTTTCGTAGCGACCGATAAAGTCTACGCACACTTCATCGCCGATGGCGTAAACATCCCAGTTACAGATTCGTCGCTCTGGTACGGTACTGAGAAACTCGGCGATTGGCGGGCGTGGGTCGAGTTTTTTGGTGCGCCAGTAATAACTGCTTATGGCTTTGTCGAAGGGATCGCGCTCAAAACTGAATTTAAAGTAGCTATCCCAGACCTTGGGGTCCAATACGCTTTTGACGTAGGCCGCGGTGGAGTGATTGGTGAGCTGTTTGTGTTTGCCTTTAAACAGGCGGCGCATCCAATCCCCGGCGCTGTAGTGCCGGGTATCCACTTGATAGTTTTGTGGTCCGGGGTAACCCAATGCCTGGCGTTTTTCCTCGTCGATGGGGGTGATGGGAGTGATGATGTCATCGGGGCCACAGAACTGGGATAGAGCGATTTCTATACTGGTGCCCGCTGTTTTGCGGGTTTTCAGGAAAATAAATTTATATTGGTGGTTTACGATCATGGTCTTGGTTGCGGGAGTTGGCCAGGGCCACGGAAGTATAGAGTTCCTGGCGACGGGTTGTTAGTCTCGGACGCTATTTTCTTATCTGAGCGAAGACGAGCCGAGTCAGAGAAAGTTCAGGTAGTAAGACAGCGCACTGCTGCGCTGTCGGTAGCGCCAGCCCCCTATCGCGCTGTGTTCGAAAAGCCAGTATTCCTGCACTGAATTTTGCTCGGGCAGAGCGTAGTGCACCTTCACCACGGCCCGCGTCACGCTGCCGGTGGAGAGCAAGGGTTTACTAACGGCGGTGCTGTAGACGTCGATGTTGGCGGGGTTAGCCAGCTCGGTCAGAGTGGCGATGTCGTGCTTGTTTTCTTGAAGGGCTTGGCCCAAGTTGTTTCCCATGTCATTGGCTAATTCCGCACGGATGGCGGCGGTCAGCTTGTCGTCATTCACCTCGCCGATGGTGGCAAGGCGGACGGCGAACAAGATCAACACCAGCACCGCGATAACGATTGAATTGCGTCCATTGAGCTGAAAGGTCTTTTCCATCTTCCCTGTTCCTTGTGAGTACTTTTTGGGGCGAGGCCCTAGCTGGCTATCGGCGGGTCCTCGCCATTGGGTGCAGCGGGGTAGGACTCCGGCTCAAAGGCTTCCCGGAAAGCATTGTAGTGCTTGAGGGCGTCTTCGATATCGGCTTTGTATTTGGCGATATGGAACAGCGCATCGCCCTCGTAGATCAAGGGCAGATAGGTGCGTCCAATCACGATGCCCTCATCGTGGGCTTTGATCTCTACATCGTCGCCGCTGTCACCAATCGGGTCGGAGATAATCGCCAACACGTCGCCCTTCTGGACAAAGGCGCCCAGAGGTACCAGTGCCCGCAATACGCCGCTGACGGTGGCGCGAACCCAGTAGCTCTGGTCGGTGACCATGGGCTTGCGTTTGGGTTTTTTGCTGCGGGACGGCGGCAACATGCCGATCTGCCGCATCACATTGATGATGCCGGCGACCCCAGCGCGTATTGCCACCTCATCAAAACGCAGCGCTTCGCCGGCCTCGTACAATAGGACGGGGATATTCTCATCGCTGGCAACTTCCCGCAGCGAGCCGTCTCGGGTTTTGGCGTGCAGCATGACCGGTGCACCAAAGGCCTCGGCCATGGCCCGGGTGCGCTCGTCCTGCAGGTCGGCGCGAATTTGCGGTAGGTTGCCCCGGTGGCGGGCGCCGGTATGCAGGTCGATGCCGTAGTCACAGTGAGCGACGACGTCATTAAAGAAGGTATAAGCAATGCGCCCGGCCAATGAGCTTTTGGGGGAGCCGGGAAAAGACCGATTGAGATCGCGCCCGTCCGGCAGGTAGCGCATATTGTTGAGAAAGCCGTGGACATTGACGATGGGGATTGCCAGCAGCGTACCCCGCAGTGAGCGCAGCGCCCGGTGCTCCAACAGCCGGCGGACGATCTCTACCCCGTTGATCTCATCACCGTGAATGGCGGCGCTGACAAACAGGGTGGGGCCGTCGCGACGGCCTCGTATTGCTTTGATACTGATATCCAGCTCAGTGTGGGTATAGAGCTTGGCCACCGGGATTTCAAGTTGCAGGCGGTCGCCGGGTTTTATGTCAGCTCCGGCGATAACGACTTTCTTGGCCGGTGTGCGTCGGGTTGTGCGGGCCTTCTTGGCGGCGGGCGCCTTTTTTTCCACCTCGGATCTCCGGGCTAAAATTATTCGCGCAGTTTACAACGATTTGAGCTTGTTGCGGTCACCCTTTGCCACGGGTTTTGTTTTTGTGGGGGGCGGCATTTTCCTCGACAAATTTGACGATGGCGCCAGCCACATTTTTGCGGCTGGCGTTTTCTATGCCTTCCAGCCCCGGCGACGAATTAACCTCCATCACCATAGGGCCGCGGGACGAGCGCAGAATGTCCACACCGGCGACGTTAAGCCCCATGATTTGCGCGGCCTTGACCGCGGTGGCGCGCTCGGCCGGGGTAAGCTTGGTCAGCTCCGCGGTGCCGCCCCGGTGCAGGTTGGAGCGGAACTCGCCGCTGGCAGCATTGCGTTGCATAGCGGCCACCACCTTGCGGCCAATCACCAGGCAGCGCACATCGGAGCCGCCGGCTTCCTTGATAAATTCCTGTACCAGAAAGTCAGCCTTCAGTTCACGGAAGGCGTCGATAACCGACTCTGCGGCCTTGGCAGTCTCCGCCAGTACCACGCCACGCCCTTGAGTACCAGCCAGCAGTTTGACCACCAGCGGTGCGCCGCCCACCAGCTTGATCAGCTCCTTGGTGTTGTGAACTTCGTGGGCAAAGCTGGTTACCGGCATGCCGATTTTTTTGCGGGACAGCAGCTGCAGGGCTCGCAACTTGTCCCGGGAGCGGCCCAGGGCCACCGATTCGGTCAGGCTGTAGGTGCCCATCATTTCAAACTGACGGATAACGGCCAAGCCGTAGGTGGTGATGGAGGCACCGATGCGGGGGATGACGGCATCAAAGCCCTCCAGTTTTTCGCCTTTGTACCACACGGCGGGCTCTTCGGAGCTCAGCTCCATGTAGCACTTCAAAGTATCCAGCACCTGGACTTCGTGACCTTGCTCTTTGCAGGCCTCGACCAGGCGGCGGGTGGAGTAGAGGCGGCTGTTACGGGACAAAATGGCGATTTTCATAGCGAAACTCGATAGGTCCTAGTTTTATAAAAGGAAGGTTTATAGAAGCTATTCGGTGGTCTGGGGTTGGTGGCTGACACAGTAGGAGAGCTTGGGGTCGACCAAGTAGCGCCCGTTCATGGCAGTACGGCCAATCAACATGCGAAACAGCATATTGCCGCGGTCGGCCAGGGTGACTTCGGCCGTGAACTGCTCGCCACCCAAATTGAAGGTGGTGTCGATTACGTAGCGTTGGGTGCGGTGTCCGCCGGAGTCGGTCACTTGTCGGGAGTCCTTGACGGGCGCTCGGCACTGGACGACTTCGCTGTCATCGTGCTGTAAAGGGTGCACTTTGAAGTTGACCCACTGTTGGCCGTCTTGTTCCTCGGGCTGAATGTCGAAGGCATGTATAGAAGAACTGCGGGCGCCGGTGTCGACTTTGGCCTTGATGTTATACAGCCCCAGGTCGGGCAGGTCGATAAATTCCCGCCATCCCAGAGTGCGGGTTTCCGAAAGTGCGTTGTCGGACACAAAGCCTCCTAAGTGGCAGTAGTCTGTGGAGCCTAGCACAGCTGGGGGGATTCGCTACATAGCGCCAAATGAAAAAACGGCCGCGCACATCAGCTGTGCGCGGCCGTTCTCAGGCGAAAACTGCGGTGGGTTTATTTGCGGATCATGGTTTTGAGGGTTTTGTCGCACTTGTCGCCATAGGGAGGGATCATGCCGCCCAGGCGCTGAAAGTTGATTTTGCTCTGGGTGTAAACGGCACGGGGGTGGCTGAAGGTCTTGAAGCCGTCCAGACCGTGGTAGTTGCCCATGCCGCTGGGGCCGATGCCGCCAAAGGGCAGGTCTTCGCAACTGACGTGGAAGATAACGTCGTTAATGGTTACGGCACCCGATGTGCTGTTGTCCAGCACATAGCGCTGCTCGGACTTGCTATTGCCAAAGTAGTACAGCGCCAAGGGGTGAGGACGGGCGCGGACGTAGTCCAGGCAATCCTGCAGTTTCTCGTAGCTGCGCACCACGATCACCGGGCCAAACAATTCTTCTTTGGACACCAGCAGCTCGTCGCCGGGGTTGATCACCAGTGTGAGGGGTATCTTGTGGGCGCCTTGCTGCTGGCTGAAATCCTCGTTGGCGGGATTGAATTCGCGGATATCGGCGCCGTTCTGGCGGGCATCCCCCAGGTAAGCTTGCAGACGCTGGAAGTGACGAGCATTCACCACCGAGGTGTAGTCGGGATTGTCCAGAATAGAGGCGAAGAGCTTGCCCAGATAGTCCATGCAGCGGGTATTGAAGTCTTCGAGCTTGTCCTTGGGCACAAAAATGTAATCCGGCGACAGGCACACTTGACCCTGATTGAGGATCTTGCCATTGATGATGCGCTCCACGGCCTCCTGCAGGTCGTAGTCGTCGGCGATAATGACCGGCGACTTGCCTCCTAGCTCCAGGGTCACCGGCGTCAGGTTATCGGCGGCGGCATGGAGAATATGGCGGCCAATCGAGGTGGCGCCGGTAAAGATAATGTGGTCAAAGGGCGCGGCGGAGAAGCTGGCGCCGACATCGGGGCCGCCGTTGATGGCGACCAGTTCTTCGTCGTCAAAATACTTCTTAACCAAGGTCTCGATCAGTTCACCGGTTTTGGGGGTGATTTCCGAGCACTTGATCATCGCCCGGTTGCCGGCGGCAAAGACACCACCGAGGGGGGCAAAAATAGTATTTACCGGGAAGTTCCAGGTGCCGATGATGCCCACCACGCCTTTGGGGTGGTATTCCACCCGGGCCTTGGCGCCCAGCAGGTTCATGGGGAAGGGTGCGGAGCGGCGCTCACTCTTCATCCACGACTTGAGGTGTTTCTTGCTGTGTTTAAGGCACTCCAGGGTGGCGTAGATGTCAGACATTAACGATTGGTGATGGCTGCGGTGGCCAAAATCCTCGGCCAGGCTGGCGACCAGCTGCTCGCGATTGTCAAACACCAGGTCGATAATACGTTGGATGCGGTCCTGGCGAACCTGGGCACTGACAGCACCCTCGCGCTGAAAAGCGGCGCGTTGCTTTTGCAGGATCGTGTGAATGTGGTTGGCTGCGCCGGTATCGGGAATTTGGCTGTTCATGGGACTGTGCTCCAATTATGTCGCGGCCAAGCTGGCCTGGCGGGAAATGGCCAGACACAACCGCTCATGGATTAATGTGAATAAGGATGGACTACGGAAATGAAAATTCAAAAACTTGCCGTTATTTTGCTGCTTCTTGGCGCGCCGGTCTTTGCCGTGGGCGCCAATTTGCCCGACGCGCCACATATTGTGGTCAGTGCCCGGGGTGAGGTGGACGCGGTGCCGGATATGGCGCAGCTGCGACTGCAGATTAGCGAGACCGCCAAAACCTCGGCGCCGGCCAAGCAGTCGGTGGATCGCCGTGTGCAGGCAGTGCTGGATGTGGCCGCCAAGCTGGGCTTGGCTGAGGAGGACATTACCGCGTCGCAGATTCGGGTGTTTCCGGATTACCAGTGGCGCGACGGCGAGCGCACCTTGTTGGGGCAGCGGGTGGAGCGCCGGGTCGATTTGACGCTGCGGGACCTGTCCCGCTACGGCCAATTGGTCGACGGTTTGCTGGCGGCGGGGATCGACGAGCTGGGCAATGTTGAGTTCGATCTGTCTCGCCGCGATGCCCTGCTGGATCGGGCTACTGAGCGGGCCATCGCCGAGGCCAAGCGGCAGGCGGAGCTGCTGGCTGGGGGTTTCGGCGGCCGCGTCAAAGGCGTCTACCACGTTCAAAAAATGGGCGTCAGTGCGCCGCGCCCGGAGCGGGTGATGATGGCGATGGATGCCAAGGCCGGTGCCGCAGAGATGCCGGTGAGTTTTGGTACCGAGACCCTGTCGGTCAACCTCAACGCGGTGTTCCTGCTCAAATAGCGGTGACGGGCTTGTCTCTTTGCTAAGAGTAAGCCCCGATCGACAGGCATAAAAAAAGCACCCAGAGTGTGGGTGCCAAGCGGGGGTGCTACTATGGAGACGTTTGGTCAACGCTATGTTGACTGACCATGGTTGTAGATTACCCCCGCCCGCCGTTCGGCAACATTCGTAGTTACCCTTATCTACGTAGCGCGTGTCGTAGTGCTTCATGTCGCACCGTCAGTTGCGGCGCCGCGGGCGTCGACGAACTGCAGCAACTGCTCCGGTGTATCGCTGAAATCCCGTACCGAACCCGCCGTCCTCCGCGCCCGCTCGATCTGAGGTGAACTGTAGGTGTAGCAGGCTCCCAGCATATAATCTCGCTCGTCGTTGGCGGATTTGCCCACCAGTGCCGACAGGTCGAAGCGCCGGGCGCTGCCCACAAAATAGCCTTTTTGCAGGGCGAAGGCGGCTTCGCTTTGCTCGCCGTCGAAGGTCTCCGAAGCCCAGGCGGTAAAACCTTTGTACAGCCCCCGCCCCGCCAGGGCTTGGGGTTCGACAATCTGCCAATCCAGGGTCAGCCAGCGGTGGATCAGGCGGTCGTCGATGTAGACTTCGGCCGGCGCGGGCTGTTGGTCGGGTTGATCTTCAATAACGATGTCGATACGTCGGCGGCGCTTGGCGGTGGCGCTAGTGGACACCCGGGCGGCATGGCACAGCGCCAGCACGGTAAGATCAAACAGGTGAGTGCAGTGCTCGTTGGGCTGGGTTTGGGCAATAATGGCACTGGCGTCGTCGACCAGGGGGAGCCCAGCAAGGGCCTTCAGCGGTTCAACCGCGCCCGGGCAAGTGGTGAACGGGATGCGCAGAGCCTCGCCGGTGACCCGGGTGACCTGCTTACCGTCGTGGTGGAGGCGGCAGCGAAAGCCGTGATTGGTATCCTCCAGCTCGCCGTCTACCCAGCCGTCACCGGCCACCAGCTCGATGCGGCGGCGGTATCGCCCCGGGCCGTAGTCGGGGTTGAGGCGGTAGTCAGGGTCTTGAGACATCGGAATTCTCCACAATCGTGGTGAAATACTACGGGTTTGGTGGTCCAATCCATTGACCGATGCGGTCGAAGTCCTTGACGCTTTCGGTCACCGATTGAGCAATAATGCCGCGATTTCGGCACGTGTATCCCAGGAGGGCGCCAGCCTTGGAAGAATATCAGCAGTTGATCAGCATAATCTCGGTGACGATGGGCGTCGCCTGGGCCAGTGGTATCAACCTCTACGCCGCCATTTTGGTATTGGGCCTGGGCGGTTCCATGGGGGGTATCGATCTGCCGGAGAGCCTGGAAATTGTTCAGGACCCAGCGGTGATCATGGCGGCGGTGCTGATGTACGGCGTGGAGTTTTTTGCCGATAAAGTCCCCGGTGTGGATACCGGCTGGGATACCCTGCACACCTTTATTCGCATTCCTGCCGGGGCCCTGCTGGCGGCCAGTAGTGTTGGCGATGTCAGCCCGGCGCTGCAATTGGCCGCGGGTATCGTGGGGGGCTCGGTAACCTCGGTGACTCACGCTGCCAAGGCCAGTAGTCGGGTGATGATCAATACCTCGCCGGAGCCGGTCACCAATTGGCTTGCCTCCATCAGTGAAGATGTGGCGGTGATTGGTGGTCTGTGGGTCGCTCTCAACCACCCGTTGATTTTCCTTGCCATCTTTACCGTATTTATCCTGCTGGTGATCTGGCTGCTGCCCAAACTGTGGCGGGGGGTGTCGCGGATTTTTCGCAAATTGGGCAGCTGGTTGGGGCTGGTGGAGGTTGAGCAGCAGGAAATCTGCCCCCTTCCCGAGCAAAGCCCTGGCGAGAAGTTGGTTGACGAACTGCAGCGCCTGTCCGAGCTGCATGCCAGCGGCCGCCTGAGCGATGAGGAATATGTGGCTGCCAAAGAGGCGGTGATCAGGGGGTCGTCTTCCACCGCAAGTAGCACCTCAAGTCGCGGTGCAGCAAAGGGTGACCGGGGCACACCGCCGCCGGCAAATGAGCCGTCGCCATAGCGCTGCGAACTCGCTACCATAATGGGCTTTATTGACCAGTAAATGAGGGCAGATAGTGGGACAGGCCAGGATGGTGGGCTTTCTGCGAACGAGTCGGGTATGTCGCAAGGGGGTGAAGGTCGCTACCCTGTCGCTGGCGCTGATATCTGCCTCGGTAATCAGCAGCCCGGCATCTGCCCAATTGCTGCGCTTATTGGCACCGCTGCCGATCCTGGCGCGCTTATCGCCTATAACTGAATTGGTGGGGATCGAGATCGTCGCCGCCGATGCGGTGGCGGCAGAGTCCTTCTCCGGGCCCGTTATGCTGGGTCCGGCGGATGATCTGGGTATGTCGGCGGGAGACGAGGCATCGCTGACGGCGATGGACGAGCCTCCTCGCCGCACCAGAGCAGCGGCGTCATCCCAGCAGTTGGTGGCGGCGCCAGATGGTTTGTTGGCCCAGGGCGGTGATCAAATGGGACTCTACCCCCTGCAAACTGTGCAACCCGATTTCCCCGATGTGCGCCCCCAAAATGTGACCGACTGCCGGGATGAGGATGGCGACGGCGTGTGTGATCGGGACGATCAGTGCCGGCGCACACCGCCCGGTCAGCCGGTAATGGCCAATGGCTGCTATTTGAGTGCCGGTGACAGCTCGCGACCAGGCCCACCGTCGGCGGCGCCTGTTGCACGGCTGGAGGCGTCTGCATACTTTGCTGCCGGCAGTGCCGAATTGGATGCCGCCGGCAAGAAGACGATTCAGCTTGTTGCCCAGTCCCTGTCCGTGCAAGCGGGGCAGGTAATGCTGATTGGCTACGCTGACGCCACCGGGGAAGGTGAGGCCAATCGGCAACTGTCCCTGCGCCGGGCGCAAGCGGTGCGCTCTGTGCTGTTGGCCGCAGGGCTGCCAGAGCGGCGCATTGCCACGGTGCAGGGCCGTGGTGTCGCCGACCCCGGTGCCGGCCCTTCCTTGCGGGGGCGTCGGGTTGAGGTGTGGCTGAGGCGCCCCGGAAACTAGACCAACTCGCCGTTGCCACTGATATGAATATATCCATCTATTTTTTCATCCACTTTTTATCCACCCATGATTTATCTGCAAGGAGCTCTGAATGGCCATAGACTTGCCGCCAGTGATGCCGCCCCAGTTGGCCAGTAGCGCGCAAATTGCCGAGGCAGAGCAGGGGACGTCATCGTCCAAAGTGGAGGTCACCGTCGGTGGCATCCGCCTCCAGGTGATTGGCAATCGCTATCTGTCGGATGCGGATTTACGGGAGTTACTGCTGGCGGAGGCCACTCCCTCAGCGGCGATCACGGCCCTTGCCCGCCGCTACTACAACACCGGGCATTTTCTTGTCGGGCTGCACTACTTTCGCCGCGGCGACACGGTGGTGGTGATGGTGTCTCAGCACACCCTGAAAGGGGTACGGGGCGACCCGGCGGTACGCCGGCATTTTCGCAGTCTGGTGGGGGACCCGGATCTGACGCTGGCGGAATACGATCGTGCCCGGGTGCTGGCAGACATGCAGGCTCAGCGTATGGGTGTCAGTTATCGGGTCAGCTACGAGGTCCACTACGACAAGCAGGTCATCCTGGACTTTATCGCCGAGCCGGTTGCCGACCACCAGCCCAGTAGTGGCGCCATTGAGGTCAACAACCAGGGCAGCCGCTATCTGGGGCGCTACTTTGGTCTGGCGGGCCTCAGCCACGAGTTTGGCGATGGCAGTAAATTAAATCTGGGCTACCAGACCGCCTTTGTGGATCTTGGCGGTGCCGAAGACGGGGAGTCCTACCATCAGCTTGATGCCAGGGTGGATCGACCCTTCCACTTTGGTCTTTTTGGTCTGGATATCAATCATGTTCGCTATGAACGCGAGCCGGTGGTCGCAGAGGAAAATCCAACGGCCGGTGGGTGCGTGCTGTTTTTCTGCCAGCCCGGGACGGTTTTTGTACCTGTGCCCTTAGAGGCCGAGATTACCCGCCTTGGCGTGGACGGTGAGCAGCTGCTGTCCAGTACGCCCCGGCGGCGTATCAGCGTGTTTGAAGGCATTGACTACGTGGATTCGGAGATCGTTGGCGACACCGAAGCGAGTCGATCCGAGGTTTTGCTTGAAGAGCGCTACGCGGTGGCTTCAGTGGGGGCAAAATATGCGGCCCGCGGTCGCCTGGGGCAGCGCCCGGATTTTCTCACCGCGCAACTGGCGCTGAAGGTGGGCGTCGGCGGTAACGACGGCACCCTCCGCGACCGGGGTAGCAGTGAGGTAAGCATCACCAATCGCAGCGCCGATTTTGTGCTGTTGCAACCGCGCCTGGCCTACAAGTTCGATCTAACGCCGGCCTGGACCACCACGTTTAATCTTCACGGCCAGCTCAGTAACGATGTGCAGCTGCCCCAGCAGCAACAGTTTGTGCTGGGCGGTTTGGGCAGCCTCAGCGCCTATCTGCCGGGAGCTTTGGTTGGCGATCAAGGGGTGTTTCTCCATATCGGTGTGCAGCGCCGCTGGCAGTTTGAAACGTTGAGCCTCACGCCCTCAGTGTTTGTCGAGTACGGCGCGGCCCGCTACAACGATACCGACGACGATCTGGGTGACAGCCAGACCCTTAGCGACGCCGGTGTCCGTGTCACTGTGATTCCCGCTGGCGAGAGCGGCCTGGAGAGTGAACTGGTGGTGGCCCGGGGATTGAGTGAGGATGTGGCTGACCCGGCCCGGCTGGATGCTTTTGAAGCGGACTTCTTCTGGCGGGTGCGCTGGTCCTTTTGATGGCGCCCGCTGGCTCAGGCTGGCTTTCACCCTGGGCCTATCTCTTCGTGGGGTCGGTCAGTCGCCGGCCGCCGGGGCGGTATCCAGCATCTTCTTCAGCAGCGCGTCCAGCGTTGCTTCCTCATCGGCGCTGAGCCTGGATAAGCGCTGGGCATGCAGATCAGACACCTGTTTGATGACGGTTTCCGCCAGGGTTTGCCCTTTGGCGGTCAATTGCACCAATTTACTTCTGCCGTCGCTGGGGTTGGCGGGGCGTTCGATCAGACCGGCTTGTTCAAGCCGGTTGAGTACTTTGGTCAGACCGCCGGAGCTGATCAATAACGCCCGGCACAGCTCCGTGGGGGTAACCCGAAAAGGCCGCTGCTGACGGCGCAGTGCCAGCAAAACGTCAAAATCCGGCCCCTGCAGGTTGTGCTCTGAATTCATGATGCGGCTTTGATTCAGAAATTCATCGGCGGCGCGGAGTATACGCAGCACCGCCGGCCGAGAGCTGTTGTAGGCTTCCGGCCAGTTTTGTCGCTGTTGTTCCCGCAGTTGGTCGATGCTGATTCGCTTGTCGTCCACAGTGTATACCCTTGCTCGATGCGACAATATTATCTTGCTAGAAAGATACTTTCCAGTTATTATCTTTCCAGAAAGATAAATGGATACTTTATGACCCACTCTGTCCCCTTAAAAATGGCCCTGCTGCTGGCATCGGTATTTGCCTTGTCACCGCTAGCCGTGGACATGTACCTGCCAGTAATACCGGTGATCGCCGGAGATTTTTCGGCGCCGGTGCAGGATGTGGCCATCACCGTCAGCTTGTACATCCTGGGGATCAGCCTGGGCCAGTTTGTCGGTGGGCCAGTGAGTGACTATTGGGGCCGGCGTCCGGTGCTGTTTGTCGGTTTGGCGGTGTTTGGTCTGGCCAGCCTGGTGCTGGCGACAGCGCAAAGCCTGGAGGTGTTCTGGGTGGCGCGCCTGGTACAAGCGGTGGGCGGCGGCTTTGCCGCCGTGGTGGTGCCGGCATTAATCCGCGATACCACTGAGGGGCAGGCGGCGGCCAAGTTATTTGCCTTGATCGCCCTGATTACCATCTTTGCCCCCGCTATTGCGCCGGCTTTGGGCACTGCGGTATTTCATCTCAGCGGCTGGCGGATGGTGTTCTTCGCCCTTGCCGCCTATGCCGGTGTGGTCTTGATGTTGACCTGGCGGGGTGTAGAGAGCCGCCCCTCCACTGCGGCGCCGGCAGGTGGCGAGTCACTGTTACATCGCTATCGCTATGTGCTTAGCCATGGCACGGCAATGCGGTATGTGCTCACTCAAGGCCTGACCTTTAGTGTGATGATGACCTTTCTGGTCAACTCCTCGCTGGTGTATATCGAAGGCTACGGCGTGAGCGAGACGACGTTCTCCGCGCTGTTTGCTGCCAATATCATCACCATGGCTATGGGCAATCGTATTAACAATCACTTGTTGAACCGACTGTCCTCGGCGCAGATTCTCTACGGTGCTATCGCTATACAGCTTGCGGCGTGTCTATTGCTGGTGATGATCACCGGATTTCAGCCGCCCTTGTGGGTGGTGGTGCCGGTCATCATGTTGAGTATTGGCGCCCTGGGTGGAGTGATGGGCAATACCCAGGCTTGCTGCCTGCAATTTTTTCCCCACCATGCGGGGGTGGCATCGGCTCTGATGGGCAGTGCCCAATTTTTGATTGGCGCCATTGTCAGCGGTATATCGGCCCAATTTCACAGTGAGGCGTTCTGGCCGATGAGTGTAACCATGCTGGTGGCCTCGGCGTTGGCCTTTACAGCGGTCCCCAGCCCCTCCCGTTTTGCCCGCCAAGTGGCCCTGGAAGGCGGCGCTCAATAAGGCAACACAAAAGACGTGACACCGGGGTAAAAGTCGGTCTTAATTGCGGCCTTCATGTACGAGGGCCTGCCGGTGTCCGCTGAAATTGCTGCCTCCTCCGTTGAGCTTCCGCTGTTCGATGTTATTGCCGATGGGCTGACCGGTCGAGGCTTTGTGGTATTGCCGCTGGCTTTGCCCCCCGCGCTTTCGGAGGCCTTGCTGCTGCGCGTCACTTCACTGGGTGATGAGGCCTTTCGCCGCGCTGGCGTTGGTCGGGAGCGGGACTTTCAGCTCAATCGCTTTGTGCGCAGCGATGAGATTCGCTGGCTGGGCAGCGCTGACCCCGCCGAGGCACAATACTTGGCGTGGATGGAGCAGTTGCGGCAGGCCATCAATCGCCGCCTGTTTATGGGCTTGTTTGACTACGAGGCCCACTTTGCCCGCTACCTGCCCGGTGCCTTTTACAAAAAGCATATCGATGCGTTCAAGGGGCGCAGCAACCGGGTGTTGTCGACGGTATTTTATTTGAATGGTGGTTGGCAGGAGGCCGATGGTGGGCAGTTGCTGATATACGGCGATGACGATTCGGTGGTGAGCAAAGTTACCCCACTGATGGGAACACTGGTGGTCTTCCTCAGTGACAGCGTGCCCCACGAGGTGCTGGCTGCCCAGCGCACCCGCTACAGTATTGCCGGCTGGTTTCGGGTTAACGGCAGCATCAATGCTCAGATCGACCCGCCGAGATAATGTTTCAGCGCAAACTTACCGTTTGCGCAGCACCCCCAACGAATTGACCCGTTCCACTTCTTCATAGAGTCCCGACGCCAGCGCCAAGCGGTAGATGGCAATGGGCGCTTGGCCGCCCAGCTCGGGTTCGGGATAGAGGTCGTGAATGGCCAGAATACCGCCCCGCATCACCCGGTCAGACCAGCAGCGGTAGTCGCTCAGCGCCGCATCCAGGCTGTGACCGCCGTCGATAAAACACATTGCCAGTGGCGTTTGCCAGTGACGGGCGCAGACGGTGGACGGCGCCACCAGCGGTACCACCCAGTCGCTAAGGCCGCTGCGGCGCACGTTGCGGCGAAATTCGGCGAAGCTGTCGAAGTGCTGGTCGTTGGCGTTAAACAAATCCGGGTCGTGAAACATTTCGCCGGGTTGGTGTTCCTCAGACCCGACGTGATGGTCCACCGCATAGACCACGCTGTTGTGCGCTTTACAAGCCAGCGCCAGGTATAGCGTGGATTTGCCGCAGTAGCTGCCCACTTCCAGAACGGCTCCCATTGGGGCGCTGGCCAGGCCGTGACGGTACAGGGCCTCGGCCTCGTCGTCGGCGAGAAAGCCTTTTACCTCGGCCATCTCAACTTGACCGATATGGGTGGGAAGTGTGCTCATAGTATTCTCTGGGTAGGCTGTTTAACGACAGCGAACCTTAGCCCCCCTGGGTCGGAGCGGCAAGCGCCAATTGGCCTATGCCGCAGCGCTTAGTCGGCGGTGGACAGGGCTTCCAGTTCCTCCTGCAGGGCCAGCCAGCGCTCCTCGGTGTTGTCGTTCTGCTCCCGCAGCTGACCCTGTTCGGTCAACAGCTCGGTCAACTTGGCTTTGTTGTCGTCATCGTAAATGCTGGCATCCAGCAGGGCGGCTTCGATGGCTGCCAGGCGCTTGGCGCAGCGCTCCATCTCGGTTTCCAGGCGTTTGACTTCCTTGGTCAGCGGCGCCAGCTCGGCGCGCCGGGCAGCGGCCTGTTGCCGGGCCAGCTTTTTGTCGACGCTGCCGCTGCGACTGGTGGGTGCTGCGGTGTCGTTCTGGCTTGGGGGCGCCTCGCCGCTGTTGCGCTTAAGCAACCACTGGCGGTAGTCATCGAGACTGCCGTCGAAGGGACTGGCGTGGCCGGCGTCCACTAACAGCAGGTCGTCCACGGTGTTGCGCAGCAGGTGGCGGTCGTGGGAGATCACCACCAGGGCCCCGTCAAACTCCTGCAGCGCCTGGGTCAGGGCCTGGCACATATCCAGGTCCAGGTGGTTGGTGGGCTCGTCCAGCAGCAGCACGTTGGGTCGCTGCCAGACAATCAATGCCAGGGCCAGGCGGGCTTTCTCGCCGCCGGAAAAAGCCAGGCAGTCGCCGTCTGCCATCTCGCCGCGAAAATTGAAACCGCCCAAAAAGTTGCGTATCTCCTGCTCCCGGGCGTCCGGGCGGGCGCGCTGCAATTGCAGCAGTGGGCTGGCGCTGAGGTCCAGAGATTCCAGTTGGTGTTGGTGAAAATAACCCAGCCGCCAGTGCTCCCCTTCCTGGCGCTGTCCGGCCAGTACCGGCAGGGTGCCGGCCAGGGTTTTCATCAGCGTTGATTTGCCGGCGCCATTGGCGCCCAGCAAACCCAGGCGGGTGGTGGGGTGAATGCTGAGATTGACCTGGTGCAGCAGCGGTGTGTCGTAGCCCAGCTCCGCTTGGCTCAAGGTGAGCAGCGGGTCGGACATGGCGCCCGGCTCGTAGAATTTAAAACGAAAGGGCGAGTCGATGTGGGCGGGGGCAATGTCGGCCATGCGCTCCAGGGCTTTAAGGCGGCTCTGGGCCTGCTTGGCTTTGGTGGCCTTGGCCCGAAAGCGGCGCACAAAGTCCTCCATGTGGGCCCGCACCGCCTGTTGTTTCTCGTAAGCCTGTTGCTGCTGGGCGAGTCGCTCGGCGCGCTGTTGCTCAAAGGCGCTGTAGTTGCCCCGGTAGCGGGTCAGGGTGTGATGCTCCAGGTGGGCGACGTGGTCGCAGCAGGCATCGATAAAATCCCGGTCGTGGGAGATCAGGATCAAGGTACCGGGGTAGCGGGCCAACCAGCCCTCCAGCCACAGGCAGGCGTCCATATCCAGGTGGTTGGTGGGCTCGTCCAATAGCAGCAGGTCCGAGGGGCACATCAGTGCCTGGGCTAGATTGAGGCGAATGCGCCAGCCGCCGGAGAAGTCGCTCACCGGCTTGTCGATCTCGTCCTGGCTGAAACCCAGCCCCTGCAGCAGGCGCTCGGCGTCGCTGCGAATTTGGTAGGCGCGCAGGGTGTCCAGCTCGCCGTGGAGTTCGGCCAGGCGGTGGTCGTCGTCGCACTCTGCTATAGCGGCTTCGACCTCGCGAAAGCGCCGGTGGCCATCGATAACATAGTCCACGGCCGGGCGGTCGCTGGCGGTGACTTCCTGGCGCATCTGGGCGATCTGCCAGGTCGGCGGCAGAGACAACTCGCCGCCGTCAAAGCCCAGTTCGCCAGCCAACAGCGCAAACAAGCTAGACTTGCCACTGCCGTTGGCGCCCACCAGGGCAACCCGTTCACCGGGATTGATTCGCAGGGAGGCCTGCTCTAGCAGGGCTTTGCCGCCCCGTTGTAAGCTGAGGTTTTGTATTTCAATCATGATTCGACACAGAAAAAGGCTGCGGCATTATGCGCCGGGGAGCATGCGGTGACCAGTCACTCCACAGCGGGGGCGGAAAATGCCGTGGCAGCGGCGGAGGACTTGTGGCACTACGCCGTTACAGTGTATCAGCGTCCGGGCCTGAAGGATGCCCTGCTGGCATTGCAGGACCACTACGATATCGACGTGGTGGTGTTACTGTGCTGCGCCTATTTGGCTGAGAAGCAGTGCCGGCTGACATCCGCATCGATCAGCGAACTTATCCAGACAACCCGGGCAATTCGCGGTGACTTCGTGCTGCCCATCCGTCAGTTGCGGCGCCACTGCGCCGAGTCGGGGGGGAGTGAGGGGCTGTATAGCGCCCTTAAAGCCGCTGAGCTGCAGGCCGAGCGGGCGCAGATGGGTGCTTTGGCGGGGCGGTTTTGGCCGTGGTTGGCTCAGAGGGATAAGGGCGCCTCTGTGGCGGCCAATATCTGGGTGTATTGGGGCTTTGCTGCCGGCGCTGCCGACGAGCCCCTACTCAGCGAGGTGGCGGCGATCCTGCAAGGCAGCCCGCCCCAGGTGCCCAGTTAGAAATCGTCGAACAGGCTGATCAAGCGGTCTTCCATTTTGTCGGGGTGACTGGGGATGTCGCTCATTCTCCGTGGACGCTGGCGCTTGGGCACTTTGGGGATTGGCTGTTTGGTGACAGCGGCGGCCTCTTTGATTTGTTCTTTCAGCTTGGCCGACTCTTCTTTGGCCTTTGCCGCGGATTTGCTTGATTTGGCCGCCGTGGGCTCCGGTGCTTTTTTCGCCTCGCTTGCTGCGGCCTTCTCCTTGGGCTTTTGAGCCTGGGGGGCTGGTTTGGCTGTACTCTCTTTTTGGACAGCTGCTTTTTTGGCAGGTGCCTTCTTCACAGCTGCTTGCTCGGCCGGCGCTTGGGCAGCGGCTTTTTTAGCGGCTTGAGTTGGGGCTTTTGCCTCGGTAGTGGGTTTTTTTGCCGCAGCCTTTTTGGGCGGTGTTTTCGTGCTTTGGCTGGATTTCAGCTCTTTTTCGGCGGATTTCTCCGCTTTTCGTACGGTTTTCTCCCGCCTGATATCCAGTTTGAGCTCGATGAGTTGGCTTCTCAATTGGGCCAACTCGCTCTGCTCACTGTCATGGGCAGTCTGGGCCCGCTCCAGGCTGGCCTCGGCGCGCTTAAGCAAGCTCGGTTTGGCGTCTTTTTGGTCGGCTACGCGCTGCTTGGCCTCTGCCAGCTTTTGGCGCGCCTTCTCCACCTTTTCAGACTGCTTTTCTATTGATTTTTCAAGGGCTTGCTGTTGGGTTTCAAGGGCGTGAAGCTGCTTGTCACGGAGCGTATCCAGCTGGGACTGGAGGTGCTGTAGCTCCGCGATAGGGTCGGTTTTGTTTGTGGCTTTCTTTTTATGCGCTGACATAGAGCTCAAGCCTAGTATTCGGAGTCTGATGGCTTTCCCTGCCTATTCTTTCAGCAGTATGTCTCCGCATTATACAAATTTGCCACTTATTATCTATTGATTACGTGATGTTGGGGTGGGGCTGGCGGAACGCTTGTGGCAGACTATGGTCTGAGTTTTCACAACCGCCTCGGCGGCATAAGTAAATTTTCCCATAAAACAAGGTAGTTACATGAAAAAATCGTTATTGAGTACGGTGTTACTCAGCGGCCTGCTGGTGGCCTGTGGTGGTGACAAATCCCCCGCCGAGCCCAAGTTGGACAGTGAAATTGCCAAAGTCAGCTATGGTATCGGTGCCAATATCGGTTCTCGCTTTGGTGACGATCTGCCCCTGGATGTCGACGCCTTCAGTGCCGGCGTGCGGGATGCGCTGGAAGGTAACGAGCTGAAGATGTCTGAAGAGGACATCATGGCTACTCTGCAGTCCTACCAGCAGAAACAGCTGGCGGCGCGACAGGAAGAAGCCGAGGCTGAAGGACAGAAGAATTTGGAAGAGGCCAAGGCCTTTTTCGCCGAAAATGCTGAGAAAGAAGGCGTACAAACCACCGAAAGTGGCTTGCAGTACATCGTTGTGGAAGCCGGCGACGGTGACAAGCCCGGCGCTGACGACACCGTGGAAGTTCACTACAAAGGCACCTTGCTGGACGGCACCGAGTTCGACAGCTCTTACAAACGTGGTGAGACTGTATCCTTCCCGGTCAGCGGTGTGATTCCCGGTTGGACTGAGGCGCTGCAGCTGATGTCGGAAGGCGCCAAGTGGAAGCTGTTTATTCCCTCAGACTTGGCCTACGGTGCCGGTGGTGCTGGGCAGATGATTGGCCCTAACGCGGCACTGGTCTTCGAAGTCGAGTTGATTGACGTGGTTGATCAGGACGACGATGACAGCGACGCGGAAGACTCCGCCAGCTAATTCCGATTCCCGTCTTGCGCAAAGCCCTGATGTCACCATCGGGGCTTTTTTTTGCGTGCTTGTTTTGTGATCTTGGTTTATGCCGAGTTTGCCCTGCTAGCATTATTCAGCGCCGCCTGAAGCGCCTGCGGTACGGTGGGGTAATGGAAGCGAAAGCCACTCTCCAAAAGGGCTTTGGGTAGCACGCGCTGCGAGGCGTACAGCACCTCGGCCATTTCGCCGAACACGAGCTTGGCCGCTGCTCTGGGCAGGCGGAAAAACGCGGGGCGATTCAAGCTGCGGGCCAGCGCCCGGGTAAAGTCCCGATTGCGAATCGGCTCGGGGCAGACCAGGTTGAAGGTGCCTGACAGTGCTTCGCAGTCCAATAAAAACAGCAGTGCCGCCACGGCGTCGTCGCGGTGTATGTAGGCCTGCCAGTGTTGGCCATTGCCAAACTGGCTGCCCAGCCCCAGTGAGAAGGGCAGGCGCATTTTTGCCAGAGCGCCGCCATCGCCCAGCACCACGCCAAAGCGCGTGATGAGTCGCCGGCGGCCCTCAAACTCGGGTATCGCGGCCTCCCAGCGTTGACAGAGGTCGGCGGCAAAGTCGCGCCCCTGCGGCGCGTTTTCTGCCAGGGCGGTTTCGCCAGCGTCGCCGTAGTAGCCGATGGCAGAGGCACTGATCACGGTATCCACAGCGGACCAATGCTGAGCGATGGCCTCGCTGATCCGCTTGCTGGTGTCCAGCCGGCTGGCTAGCAGGTCCCGCTTGCGGCGGGCGGTCCAGCGTCCCGCCGCAATATTTTCGCCAGCCAGGTTAATCACCGCGGTGGGATCGAGGGCGGGAAGTTGCTGGTAGTCGGCCACCACGCAGTGCTCGGGCAGAGCGCGGCCCAGTGAGCCCAGCAGTGCCTGTGCCGTGCCAGTCGGGCTCCTCCCCAGGGCGTATACACCGTCTCCCCGCTCCAGCAGGGCCTTACACAGGGCCTGGCCGATAAAGCCGCTGGCGCCGGTAATGGCAATGCGCTGTGTGCAGTTGGCAATGGCGGTCATAGCGTTACCTGGTTGCTGTTTGAGGGGCTGATGAACTCGCTTGTCACGCCACTTTGGCCTGACTGCCCACCGCATGCAAGCCGCTGTGCAAGTGAGGTCGCAGAGTGCTGTCGAGCCATCGTTGCAAAACGGCAGCGTCGTGTTTGCTGACGGCCGTGGCGGGGATCACCGTATGGGGATGGGGGCGACGGTCAAACCACAGGTAGTCACCGGGCGGGTAGTGGAGATTGGGGGTGGAGGCCAGCCACACGGCGGTATCGGCCCCCATTCGGCTGTCTCGCAAGAAGGGCCGCATTAATTTGGCAAAGATCGGCAGAGAGCGGCTGACCCCGGGGGTATCGGCCCAGCCGGGGTGCATGCAGAAATAGCTGGCGTCGCTGCCGGCGGCCAACTGCCGGCTGGCTACCAGCAGAGCCCGCTTGGCTCTGGCATAAGCTCGGCTGCCATTGTAGTGCCCGCGCTGAAACTCCATGTCATCAACGTCGATGCCCTGCAGGTAGAGCCCGCCTGAGACGACGTTTATGACCCGGCTGTGGCGATGCAAGAGCGGTTCGAGTTTGGTGCACAGCAATACCGGGGTGAGCAAATTGACTGCCAGTGCCCGTTCGTGACCTTCGCTGGTCTCTTCTCTGCGGTCAAAAAGCGCCCCGGCATTGTTGATCAATACGTCGATGCGGGGGTAGTGCTCGATAATGTGGTCTGCCGCCGCCGCAGTGTCGGCCAGCGAACTGAGGTCACTGTGGATGACATCGATGCCCGCTGGATTGATGCCGGCAAAATCGGCGATGTCCTGACGGCATTGGTCGAGACGGTCCTGATCCCGCCCCATCAAAATCAAGTCGGCACCCAGCCGCGCCAGTTCCTTGCTGGCCGCCAAGCCGAGGCCGCTGGTCGGCCCGGTTAGCAGCACTTTGCGCCCGTCCATGCGGTGGCTGAGGGCCTTGTTGCTGAGCTTTCGATAACCTCTGGCGCCAAAGTCGGGCAGAGCTGGCAGTATCAGCTGATCGGCGAGCCGATCCCGCCAGTGTGGGCGCTGCCTGGCCGGCTTGGGCTCTAGGGCTCGGCGCAGTCCACTGATCGCCTTTTTGCCCAGCCGGTTCAGGAAAGGCCGGGCCAATAGGCTCGCCTCGCTGGGCAGCCAATCGAGGTGGAGTTCCGCACGATAGAGAATCTCTGTGGTGGAGTCGCTAACAGCGGTAAAGGTCAGGGTATCCAGCGCCGAAAAACCACGGCCTTCGCCTTGCAGTTGAATTTTCTGATTGGGGGTGGCACTGAGTTGCCGGTAGGCCATTGGCAATATGCGGCCTGCGGCGCGGATGTCGACCTGGTATTCGGTACCATCGCGGACCGGGCCAGGTGTCACTTTTTGAGATCGGTGAACACCGGGGTCCCACTGTTCAATCGTGGAAAAGTCCTCGAGGTAGCGGTAGCAGTCCTCGATGGGACGATTTACGGTGATAGTTTCTTCCAAAACCTGCTTCATTGCGGCGGGCGTCCAGGCAAATTAACGATAACTCTGATACGACCGCGCCAGTGGGGATGGATCAACACCTGGCCGTGTGCCACGGATTGGTGATTGGCGCCCACGCGACTATCCGGGCTGCGCGCTTGGCGCCCGTTGCCGACCAGTCGTTGTTATTATTGGGAGGTGCGGGAAGAGGGTGGGATTAGCCGATTTCGGGGATGTACATGGCCAAGATTAACATAAAGCCAATTAACAGCGCCAAATGGTTGTTAAGTGTTTCTCTAAACATTTTCAGCTCCTTTACATTTCAGTGGCGTTCCAATCGCCAGTGGACGGATATTGTCCCAAACGCCTATTTTGTTTGAAGCAAAAAGGCTGGTAATAGTGCTGGCATCCATCGGCGGATGCCGCTATTACAAGCCTGTACGGCACTCGAGTGATATCCGATTAAGTACTTATCTTCCCAAATTGGGCCGCGAAAAGTTGTAAAAGCCTGTAAACGCGTTAGGTAGGGTAGTCATTGCCGCACAACATCTAGCAGCAAAGACAGTAGGGTCAGGGTGATCATCATGGTTACCAGAGTTTCGGTCAGTACCCACTAAACAGTACCCGCTAAACAGTACCCACCAGGGCCACGCCCTTGGCTCGGCTTCGAGCCGGGCGTAAGCCGGCGACGCCAGTCAGAACAATGTGAACAGGCCCTAGGGTGCTGCTTGAGTTGGCAGGAGATCTGCCAAGGTGTATTGAGAGGCGGAACTCAAAAAGTCGTTCATGGCAGTGAAAAGCACTGACTTCAGTTTGCAGCTTGGCAGTAACCTGCAGGCCGGAGCATTGCAATTGACCGGCTGAAGACTTGGCTCAAAATCCCGAATCACTTGCGCAACATTGATATCTTGGGGTTTGGCTAGAAGCGCTATACCTCCACCGTGCCCTCGGACGGAGCGAATGTAGCCTAGCTTTGCCATTTTTACAGCAACTTTGGCGACATGGTTGTGGGAAATATCGTAGTAATCGCAAATTTCCCGCAGGTTGCACAGAGTCTCTTCCGGCATCTGACCAAGGTATAGCAGCACCCTGAAGGCAAAGTCGGTCTGTTTGGTCAGCTGCATCTGTGTAAGTACTTTCCCTAGGATTGCGCGGCGGCAATAGATGCATTTAGAATACACCTTCATAACATGCATATCAAATGCATTTTTCGACACGGGAGAGGGTAAAATGGCAACTTTGTATGAGCGAATTGGTGGTGAGGCAGCCGTAGATAAAGCCGTAGACGTTTTCTACGACAAAGTGCTGGCAGATGACCGCATTTCAGGCTTTTTCGCCGGCCTTGATATGGCTGCTCAGGCCAATAAGCAAAAAAAGTTTCTGACAATGGTGTTTGGTGGGCCAAATGACTACGACGGTTCGGATATGCGTGCCGCCCATGCTCACCTGAGCCTGGATGAAGGCCACTTTAACGCCGTGGTTGAGAACCTGGCTGGCACATTGTCTGAGCTTGGTGTTGCCGATAGCGATATTGCCGAAGTCGCCGATATTGCTAACAGCGTGAAAGACGATGTGTTAAACCGGTGAATCACTCAGCCTCGATATCCCAGCGATATTTGGCGTTATCGAGGCGGGTACTCACCCAGCGGCTGTTGAAATAAAGGGGTCGGTGTCTCAGTGATTGAGTTTTATCCCCAGATAAAACTGTTTCATATCGCTACCGTCATACTTTCCGGGAGCATTTTTGCGCTTCGGGGTCTGGTGATCCTGGTAAGACAGGGGCAGTCGAACTCCGGCGTTCTGCCCCTGCTCAAATGGTCCTCCTACATTAACGACACTCTGCTGCTGTCAGCAGGGTTGTTGCTAATGCACCTGACACAGCAGTACCCGGTGAACGACCCCTGGTTGAGCGCCAAGCTCAGCCTACTAGTGCTGTATATCGGCCTGGGTATGACTGCCCTGCGGATAGGCCGCACACTCACTCAGCGTCGTTTATTTTTTGTGATGGCGATCGCTGTGTATATGTTTATGTTCTCAATAGCCCGCAGCCATCACCCACTGGGGATTCTCGCCAGTTACCCATTTAACTGACCGCTATACCTCTTACAGCAAGACCCGGACTAAGCTCCCATATTAAGCGGAGCCCATTGATCTTGTTCCTGGCCGTTGCCAGCCCAGCACGGTAATCAGTAGGCAGGGCAGGAAGGTGAGGGTGATGACCATGGTCACCAAAATCCCTGTTAAAACGACGATACCCACGCCGCGATAGAGCTCGGTCCCCGAACCGGGGATAAACACCAGCGGCGCCAGCCCGAAAATCGTGGTGGCGGTAGACATCAAGATCGGGCGCAGGCGGGCCGCCACAGCGCTGCGCACAGCTTCGATAATGCGCTGCTCGGTTTTGTCTTCGCCGCTGTCGTGGTGGCGGTGAGCGTTAAGGGATTGCCGAGCATAGTCGACGATCAGAATCGGGTTGTTAACCACCGTTCCCAGCAAAATCACAAAGCCCAGCATGGTGATCATATCGAAGGGCTGGAAGAAGCTGCCCAGTCCTATAGCCTCCGCCACTGAGCCACCGGCATTGATCGCCACCAAACCCACTACCCCGCCCGCGATACCCAGTGGCACGGTGGCTAGAATCAGTAGGGGAAAGCCCCAGTGGGAAAAGATCGCCACCAACAGCAGATAAATCAAAATCAGCGCCACCACGAAATTACTGCTCAGCGAGGCCCGGGTAGCGTCGAGTTGGTCGGCGGCGCCGGAGATCGACAGGCTGACTCCGGGGCTGATTTCCCCAGCGGCCTGCATGGCCGGCACCATCTCATTGCGCACTTTGGCCACGGCGGTTTCCAGCGCTACATCCCGGGGAGCAATGATCAATAAGGTGACGGTGCGTCGGCCATTGACTCGGCGCAGGGCGTCGCTGTCGGTGGTGTGATGCAGGTCGGCCAGGGCGGATAAAGGCAACAGGGCTCCGTTGGGGGTATGCACGGTCTGTTGCGCCAGTTGGTCCAGGGTTTGGTCGCGACCCTGTTGGCCGTACATAAAGATATCGACTTTGTTGTCATCGACAAAAAACTCGTCCACAAACGCCCCGTCGCTCAATGCGGCAACGGTAAAGCCGAAATCGTCATTGTTAAAACCCACCTCGGCGAGGCGCTGCCAGCGGGGCCGGATTTCCACCAGCGGCTGGTCCAGTGACAGTGAGGCGGGTTCACTGTTGAGCTGCGGGTTATCAAACAGCGTGCCGGCGCGGTCGAAGGCAAAGGAGGCGGTCCGGTACAGGCTGTCCAGGTCGGGGCCGGCGATGTCTAGATTGACTGCCCGGGTGCCGCCCTGGCTGCTGGAGATGATAGAGCCGCGGCCCGAGAAGCCCCGCATGCCGGGATAGCTTTTAAACAAAGCGGTCAGGCTATCCATCATCGCTTGGATATCGCTGTCGCGAGTGGGTTCGCTAATTACTCGCAGCCCGCCGGCCGACACCCGCATGTTGTAGTACTTGAGTGACGGCACCGGCACTTCACCGCGGTCGTACTGGGTGGGGTCGGCGTCTACAGCCGCTTGCAGAATGCCCTGGATTTCGTCGGCGATGACCATCATCTCGCCGAGGTTGTTACCGGGCGGTGCAATCATCGAGCTAAAGGCCTTGGGCTCTTCGCCCTCGGGCAGGTACTCGGCGGGGGGCATCAGTACGGCGGCGGCGCCCAGTGTCAGCAGTAGGGAGGCGGCAATACACAAAGCGCGGCGTTTGGGGGCGGCGGTCAGCCATGTGACGGCGTCCAGAATGCGGCGGCTGAGGGTGTTGGTGTTGTCATTGCTTTTGCCCAGACCGAGTCGGGCGCAGGCCGCCGGCACCACCAATACGGCAAACAGCATGGAGGCGAGGATGGCGCTGGAGATGGCAATGGCGATATCGGAATAGATCTGCCCGGCTTCTTCCTCGACAAATAGGATGGGAGCAAACACCAGTACTGTGGTCATGCTGGAGGCCAGCACCGCCGGCCATACCTCCCGAACCCCTGCGATAGCGGCCTCAATGCGGTCGCGGCCCGCACGTCGAGCCTGCTCAATGCTCTCTAGCACCACAATGGTGTTGTCCAAAGTCATGCCGATGGCAAAGGCGATGCCGGCCAGTGAAATTACATTAATAGTGCGGCCAAACAGCAGCAGACCGAGGAAGGCGGCGATGGTGCATACCGGCACCCCCATTAGGCCGATCAGGGTGGCGCGGGGTGAACGCAAAAACAAAAACATCACCGCCGTGGCCAATATTGCCCCTATCCCGAGATTGCTGAAAACGTTGCGCACCGAGTCCTGCACGTAGCGTACGTCGTCGCCAATGAGCAGCATACGCATGCCGTTAGGTTTGAGCAGGTCTCGGCGGACCTCCTCCGCAGCGGCCAGCATGGCGTGCTTGATGTCGATGACATTGGAGCCGGTTTCCCGGCGCACCGCCAGGGTGATGCTGCGCTCGCCATCGATATAACTCCGGTCACGCACTTCAAAGTGGTTCATGTCCACTTGCGCGATATCGGCCAAGCGTATGTCGCTGTCGCCGCGTCGAGCAACGATCATCTGATTGAGGCTGTCCAGCTCACGGAAGCGTCCCACTACCCGCACTAAGTAGCGCTGCTTGCCGTCGTCCAGGTCGCCGGCGGAGGCGTCGCGGTTGCGCTGGCGAATGGCGTCTCTGACCTCGGTCAGAGTCAGGCCGCGCTGGGCCAGCCGCGCCGGGTCGATATGGATTTGTACCTGGCGCTCCACCGCGCCGCGAACATCAATCTGAGATACCCCCGCCACCCGTTCCATGCGGGGCCGCACCTCGTCTTCGATAAAGTCCCCCACCATATCCATATCTAGCCCCAGGGGGTTGCCGGGGGTTGGCAGGATATGAAAGTACATAAAGGCGTTTTCTGAAAACGAGCTGGCAACGAGCTGGGGTTGATCGACGTTTTCCGGATAGTTGGGGACTTGGCTGAGGGCGTTGGAAACTTCAATGAGGGCTTCGTTAATGTCGACGCCGAAGGGGAATTCCAGCTCGACCTCGGCGCGGCCGGTTTCGGCCCGGGACTCCATACGCTGCAGATTGGGCAGGGTGCGGAGGTAGCGTTCCTGCTCGATAAGAATTTCCTTCTCCACGTCCTGGGGCGTGGCCCCAGCCCAGCCGGTTTCCACTGAGATGGTGCGCACGCTGAGGTCGGGGATCATCTGCACCGGGATGCGCATCGCCGCAGCGATGCCCAGCACACAAATAATCAACACGATGACCGCCAGTAAAGTGCCGCGTCGGACGCTGGATTCCAGCATGTTTAGCGCTCCTCTGCGGATGCAGCGCTTACTGGGTCACCGTCGCTTAACAGGTCCGCGCCTTGAACGATAATCACTGCCTCAGGGGACAACCCTTCGGTAATAATCAGCCCCTTTTCAACTTCGCGACTGACGGTAATCAGGCGCCGCTGGGCGCGGCCATCCTTCACCACAAACAGTGAGCGGCTACCATCGGGGTGGCGCAATACCGCCTGGCGTGGAGTGAGATACTCCGAGCGTTGCGTGCTGCCGATCGCAAAATGAACCTGGGCAGACGTGCCAGGCAGTAGGTTTTGATCGCGGTCGACAGGTGCAACGCGAATCAGAAAGGTGCGGCTGACAGGGTCGCTAACCGGAACCTGGGTGGCGACACGGCCTTCTATACAAGGCTGAGCAAGGGCGTCGCTGCAAATGGAAACCGGCGTGTTCACGTCAATATCGCCAAAGCGCTCTTGGGGAATCTGCACGTCGACTCGAAGCTCATTCAACGACACCACCTCAAACACGGGATCGCCACGATTAAGCCATTCGCCCAGCTCGGTGAAACGATCGCTGACCACCCCATCAAAGGGCGCTGGTAAGGTGTGGCGTGCCAGGGCTTCTCTGCTGCTGGCCAAGCTGGCTTCGGTGGCGGCAAAACTCGCCTCGGCCAAGGCCAAAGCGGCGCGGCGGGACTTTACCTCGTTTTCGGAAACATGATTGTTTTTGCGCAGCCGCTCGGCCTCCTGAACCAATCGGCGGGCCTCGTTCCGTGCTGCCAGGGCTTCATTGCGAGCGGCTGCGGCGCGATCGCGGTCCAGTTTGGCTAGCTCGGCATCCAGACGCAGCAGTGCCTGCCCTCTAGTCACGGTGGCACCCGTATCGGCGAGAATCTCTGCCACCAGGCCATCGCTGCGAGCGGATACTTGCGCCTGCTGCAGTGATACCACCGAGCCGGTCAAGCTAAGCTGTTGTTGGCCACTGAGGCGTTGGGGCATGGCAGTGACCACTTCCCGGGCCTGGTTGGCTGGGGCGGCGGTGGCTGACAGGGCGACAATACATGAGGCAAACAAAAGGGCAGCGCGGGGCATGGCATTAGCTCTTAGAGAGTTTGGGTTTTGAGGCGAGTACGCGCCCTAATAGCCGCGGTGTTCGCCAAAGTAACGTCGCAATTGACCTTGCCAATAGGCGCCGCGGGTTACCTCCAGCAGCGCATGGTTCACCGCTTCGCGGTGGGGGAAGTCGGGGCGCATGCCCAGTGCGTATTTTTGCGGGTCGCCAGGAAAGTCCAGGATGTCGATGCCGGCAGTGTCGTCGCGGAGCAAATACATCATAATGGCTTTGTCGTAGACCATCGCCGGCGCGCCGTTTTGTACTGCGGCAATACCCAACTCTGGGCTGTCTACAGCGGACAGCGCAAAGCCCCGTTCTTGAAGCGCTTGCGCACCGGTGGAGCCGGCGACGGCAATACTGCGTATCTTGGCCAGGTCTTCTACTCCGTTCACTGAGGTGGCAATTTGATTAACCGTTACCGACGACGCGATAGCAGCGGTAAAGCTGGAAATGGTAATCACGCTGACGAACATCCACACCGTGGCCACAATGCGCCCGGGCAGGGTGACTGGTGCTTTGTCACCGTAGCCCACGGTGGTCATGGTGACCGCTGACCACCACAGTCCGTTACCTATGCCCTGGCTGGCCGAGCCGCCAAACTGATCAGCGTTACGACGGCGTTCCAGCAACCACAGCACGGCCCCCACTGCTAGCAGCAGTGCAAAGAGTAGTCCCACGGCGCGGAGGAATTCCCAGGACGCCAGTTGCGACAGGCTGGCCATAATGCCTTTTTTGCCGACCGGTGTGGCGATGCCCAGGCCGGTGGTAAAGAAGGGATGGGAGAAATCCATGACGGCCTCCCGCTCGGCTGTCATCGACAAGGCACCCACCGCAATGTCGATCTCGCCGGCAGCCAAGGCGTCGATCAGGCTGTCTGCACTGTCGAAGCGTTGCCAGCGGGTTTGCCAGCCCTGGTCACTGGCAATTTGCTGCCACAAGTCCACGCTGACGCCTTGCCATTGATTTTGTGGATCGGCCATGGCGAAGGGAGGAGCGGATTTTATACCCACCCGCAGTTCGTTTGGTGCTGGGCTTTGGCCGTGTGCACTCAGTGCGCACAGCGCAAGCAGCCAAGCCAACATCACTTTTGCTCCGACCATCTTGAGCATCCCGATCTCCCCGCTTTGTGGCTGTTAAAGCACTACAGCCTAGCAGTTAGCCAAAGGCATAGGAATCATTCGCAAATACTTTCGCGAATGGGTGATCCGACTGGCGATTAAATACGAACAACTTTTTTGTAGTTTTTTTGGGGTTGTAGGTTCGCCGGTGCATTGAAAGCATACCCCGCTAATACCATGACATTTGATCCATACAGGGAGGGAGACGAGCATGCGATCACCTATTCCATTCATTCACTGTGTTGTCGTGCTACTGGCGCTGTTGTGCAGCACCATGGCTTCTGCGCAGCCGGCGGAAGCCCAAGGCACGGATTACCGAGCCCTAGCTGCGGCCTTGGAAGATGAGCATACTCGGCGAGTGGTGATTGAAGAGCTCCGCCGCCTCGACGCCTTATCGCCAAGCGAAGAGCTTGCCCCGTTACCACCGGCGGAAGAGCTTGCCCAGGAGGCTCCCAGCGGGCAGTCCGCCGAGCAGGTATCCTTCGCCAGACGCATGGCTGCATTTACCAGTGGACTGGCTGGCTCTATGGGAGGACAGCTGGCCTCAGCGGGTCAGGCCTTGTCGAGGCTGTTTGCCAGCAGCGATTCCTCTTCTTCGGTGAAGGTCGATTTCTCTGGCCTGTGGTCGGCAGTGTTTAATCTGGCGATTATCGCTCTGGCAACCTTTGCTGCTTTCTTCGTGCTGCGGCGCTTGTCTGGCCGCGCCTATTCGGCTCTAAATGATTGGGCAACTGCTGGCTCGGAACGCCTGACGATGGTCAGGACCATTGTGGCCGTGTCCGTGGCCGCCTTGGTCGATGCATTCGTGGTGGCCGTAGCCTATTTGCTTGGCCAGGCGGTGAGTGTGCAGTTGGCAGAATACGTCGGCGCCAACGGTACCCGCCTGTCGCTGTTTCTCAACGCCTTCCTCATCATCGAGCTGATAAAGGTCGGTTTGCGAACAGTCTTTGCCAATCGCTACCCAGCACTGCGCCTGGCGCCGTTGGATGCGGATCAGGCCGCATACTGCAACCAGTTTTTTGCACGCCTGGTTGGCGCCGTGGGCTACGGTATTTTGGTGCTTGTGCCCATTATCAACTTTAATGTGTCGCCCGCACTGGGCTCCGCCCTCAGCACCGCGATTACCGTCGTGGCGGCAGTGTATACCGCGATTGTGGTGATCAAAAACCGGGTCACGGTCCGCCAGCGGCTCGAGGCTCGCTCTACTGCAATTGGGGGCAGTTCAGGTTCCCTGGTTTATGTATTGGCCAAGGTATGGCACTTGTTGGTGATTGCCTATGCCTTGCTGGTGGTGGCCGTCACCCTGGTGCAGCCTGCGACAGCGTTGCCCTTTGTGGTGTTTGCCACCCTCAAGACGCTGGCCTACGCGGGCGGTGGGCTGCTGTTGTTGGTGATCCTGCGGCAGCTGATTGGCAAGGAAATACATCTCTCCGAAGGCTTAAATGCCAGCATGCCCTTGTTGCAGGCGCGGCTGAACACCTACATCCCCACGGCGCTAAAGCTGGTCCGCCTGCTGTTGATTATCGGAGTCGTGGTGATGTCTCTTGACGCCTGGGCGGTGTTTGACCTGGCTGCATGGTACGCCAGCGCTCAAGGTAGCAGCACAGTGTCGGCTCTGGTGGATATTCTGATTATTCTTGCCGTGGCTGCAGCGGTCTGGATCGCCCTGGCCAGCGCCATTGAGCACCGGCTGACGCCGAGCGCCGATGTTGAGCCCGCCGCCGCGGCTCGGGCGACGACGTTGATGGGCTTGTTTCACTCCACATTGGCTATCGTCATTGTGGTGATGACCACCATGATTGCCCTGTCCGAGATTGGCGTCGATATCGGCCCACTGATCGCCGGTGCCGGGGTGTTGGGCTTGGCCATTGGTTTTGGCGCCCAGAAGTTAGTGCAGGACGTGATTACCGGCGTGTTTATCCAGCTGGAAAACGCGATGAACGTGGGTGATTTTGTCGATGTGGGCGGCAACTCTGGCACTGTTGATCGGGTCGGTATTCGCTCGGTGGCCTTGCGTGATCTCTACGGCACCTACCACATCGTTCCGTTCTCCTCGGTGGGTGCGGTATCTAACTTCACTCGCGACTTTGGTAACCACATTGGCGAGTACGGTATTGCCTACCGCGAGGATATCGACTTTGCCATTGAGCAACTTAAAGCCGCGTTCGAGGAGTTGGAAAAAGCCGAGATCGGTGAAAATATCCTCGCGCCCATCAATGTTATGGGTGTGGTTGCGCTGGCTGATAGCTCTGTGAATATTCGTGTGCAGATTAAAACCAAGCCCGGTATGCAGTGGGCTGTGGGGCGCGCGTATAACCGCTTGGTTAAGCTGTATTTTGACAAGGCGGGTATCGAAATTCCCTTCCCTCACACCACTTTGTACTTTGGCGAGGACCATCAAGGTAATGCGCCAGCGGCGAATGTCCGCATCAGCGATCGGGCGAATGTGGTGTCCACTCAGGAGTAATTTAGATAGTTGTGTCGAGTGGCGGACACAAAAACGTGTCCGCCCTACTTCATGCATGTTGCCAAAGGCGTAGGACGGACATTGCTTTCCATGTCCGTCGGCTTGCCGCCCTCATCTGGGCGTTACCCGTAGCTCTTACAACAGATTGAAGCCCATATACAAAATGAGCAGCAGTTGAATGGCAAACAAGTTTGCTCGAATGAAAACCAGTGGTGTCGACGTGCCAATCATATGCACGATGCTTTGCCCAAATCGAGCAAAGAGCACAAAGGCCGCCAGCGTATCAACGACGGCGGCTTTATCCATGAAATAGGCGACAAACACAACTGCCGCAAACACTGGCAAAACTTCTAGGGCATTGAGGTGCGCATGTTTGGCGCGCATCAACAAGCCTGTATTGGTCTCCCCTTTTTCACGCCCCCATGCATTACCTTCCTTCTTACCGGTAACGATTAGCACAAGACGGGGTGACGCATAAAAAAACGTCAGTACTACGATCCACAATGCAAAACCCAAGACAGCGACTAAGCCAGTCATGTTTGGTCTCCTTATATTTATTAGCGGCAGTTGTTTGACTAAGGGTAAATTAATACCGGGGCTAAGGTTCTCACTGATCAGTGCGAGCGTCTATAAAAAAGTCGGCATGCGGCTGAGAGGTGATAGGTAGGCGGGGCAGTCGAGTAGAGTGGATGTTGGCAGCTTCGGCGCCAAAATACGGCGGACACAATAAAACGTGTCCGCCCTACGAAACGTGCGTTCTTTTTTTTCGAAACTTGGATGCGTAGGATGGACATCGCTTTCCACGTCCGTCGAGCCGTCGATATCCCTTGGCTGTTCTGCTCCTTTGGGCTCGCTGCGCTCGGTGCAAATTGCTGGTGCAATTTGTCGAACCTGGAGAGGCCAGCGTGGCCCGCGAGCGCAGCGAGTGCTGTGGCCATCTCACCGATCAGACAGACCATCCATAAAAAAACCGGCGCGCGGCCGGTTTTTTTATGGATGGCCCGCCCGAGAGGATTCGAACCTCTGACCTCTGCCTCCGGAGGGCAGCGCTCTATCCAGCTGAGCTACGGGCGGATTGTCTGGTTGGTGGGTGCGCTGATAGCACCTGACCTTGTTGGACTGTTCCAGTGGATAGCGCGCTGTTTTCGCGCTCCCCTTCGGGGTCCGGCACCGCCGCTTGCAGGCGTCGATGCGTTCCGGCCGATAAAAGCAGTGCTTTTGTTTTTCGGCCTCCACCCAGCTGAGCTACGGGCGGTTTTTGAGAGCGCGCAACTATACCAAAGCGCCGCCAGAGGGGCAATCGGTGCTCGCGTTACCGCCGCTTATGGGTTGAACACGGGACAGTGGATACCCCGTTCACTCTCGATAGTGCCGACACAGGCGTTGCAGTGGGTGCAGCGGCTTTTGAAGGCAGAGTTGCCGGCCAGTTGCGTGGGCAGGTCGGGGTCGGCGAGCAGGCTGCGGCCCAGCTGGATAAAATCGAAGCCGGCCTCCAAGGCCTGCTCAAAGCTTTCGGCGGTGCTGGCGCCGCCGATGTGGATCATGTTGCAGGATACCGCTTCCCGCACCCGTTTGGCTTGCTCCAGAAAGTACAGCTCCCGATAAGGCATGCTGGGGAACATACGCTTGCCCATTAGCCGGTATATCAGCCGCATCCAGCGGTTTTTTTCGTGGCGGAGCAGGGCAGGCAGGATGCTGTCGCCGCGGAACATCAGCATGGGGTTGAAGGTGCTGGTGCCGCCGCTGGTCACCAGGCCATCGATGCCGGCCTGGTCCAACGCTTTGCTAATTTCAACCGCGTCATCGTAGTGAAGGCCGCCTCGACGCCCTTCGGAAAGGCTGATTTTTCCCAGTATTGGGAAATCCTCGCCCACTGCCTGCCGCACGGCGGCAAGTACCCGCAGTGGCAGTCGCAGGCGATTTTCCAGGCTGCCGCCGTACTCGTCTTTGCGGTGATTGGTCAGCGGGCTGAGGAACTGGCACAGTCCATAGCCGTGGCCAAAGTGGATTTCAACCGCGTCGAAGCCGGTGTCTTTCATTAGCGCGGCGGCGCGACCGTACTGTGCGACCAGTTTGTCGATATCGTCCAGGCTCATGGCATTGGCAAACCACATGCCCTCGGAGAAGCCGAGGATGTTCAGTCCGCCGCTGGGGCCTTTGGGGCGCTGTTGTAGCGAATGGTTTTTAGAAAAAGCGCCGCAATGCCCCATTTGGCCTGAGACCTTGCAGCCCCGCTCGTGGAGGCCCTGAATGATGCCTTGCAGTGGCCGGCAGGTGTCTTCATCCATCACCATCATATTGGCGTTGAGCCGGCCGGCGTTCTCCACCGCGCAGTAGCCCAGGGTGGTCATCGCCAGTCTGCCCTCTGCAAGCCGGTTGTGGAACGCGGCCAGTCTGTCGCCGGGTACACCGCCCGGAGTCAGGTTTTCGAAGGTGCCGGCCTTGAGTAGGCGGTTTTTTAGTTCCAGGCCATTGAGTGTGCCCCTACGCAGGGCGGGGTGGGTGGTGGTCATCACAGCCTCTATGCCGCTAATGTTGGTTGCGGCTCGGTCTTTAATTTTTATTAGAGCTATCAGTAAAGCGGAAGGCGGTACTGGCCGGCCATACCGCGAATGGCTGAGAAAGGTCCGCTAAGCAGTTTCTAATGGTGTGAGCCGTCGTCCGGTTCTTCCTCGCCCTTGTGCATCAAATCCGCCAAACTGCGGATTTGGATCGCTTCGACACCAGAGCGGGACAGGGCATCGGAGATCACCACTACCTTATCGTGCTCGTTAAATTCGCCACGCCGCAGCATAATGCGCGCCGCCGTGCCCAGGGTCTTCTCCGAGTCGGAACTGAAGTTGATGCGGTAGCTCAGCACATTGCGATTGAGGACCAGCAGGCGTCGGGTGCGGCTGTCGTTGGTAAAGGCGCAGATGATGGGGTGCTGGGGGTGACAATTACTCACCAGGTTGGCCATAAGGCCGCGTCTGGTGGGAACGATAATGGCCTTAGCCTGGATTGATTCCGCCAGGCGCACCGCGGCGGCGGCAATTTGCTGCTTGTCGCCATCCAGCGTTAGGTCATCGGAGAAGCGCAGGCCCCGGGTCTGCTCGATTGAGCGGGCGATACGGTCCAGCACTTCGACGCATTTCACCGGGTATTTGCCCACCGTGGTTTCGCCGGACAGCATGATGGCGTCTACTTCTTCGTAAACGGCGTTGGCGACGTCGGTGACTTCGGCCCGGGTGGGCATGGGGTTATCGATCATCGACTCCAGCATGTGGGTGGCGACGATAACGCGCTTACCCTGTTTGGCGCACTGGGCAATGATTTGCCGCTGCACAATGGGCAGCTGCTCGAAGGGGATCTCTACACCCAGATCGCCCCGGGCCACCATCACCCCATGGGATTGGGCGACGATGGCGTCGAGATTTTTGACGCCTTCCTGGTCTTCGATTTTGGAGATGATTTTGATCTTCTCGGCTTTGTCGCCCAGCAGGGTTTTCAGGGCTTTGACGTCGTCGGGGCTGCGCACAAAAGACAGGGCAATAAAGTCCACGTCCTGTTCCATGGCAAACTCAATATCCCGCCGGTCTTTGTCGGTGATGGCGGGTAAGTTCACCCGAATACCCGGCAAATTAACGTGGCGTTTGCTTTTCAGCACGCCGCCATCAATGACCCGGCAGCGCATGGTGCGGGCCTGCTTGCTGAGCACCTCCAGGTTGATCAGGCCGTTGTCGACGGTGATTTTGTCCCCCACGTCGACGTCAGTGATTAGGTCGTCATAATTGATGCGGATGGAGCTGGCCTCCACATCGGCTTCGCCCCGGGCCACCACCGAGATCTCATCGCCGGGGGCGAGGTTGAGGTCGTCCACCAGATCGCCGGTGCGTATCTCCGGGCCCTGGGTGTCGATGAGCACGGCGATGGGGTGGGCCCGCTTGCGATTGAGTGTGCGGACCGCTTTGATAATGGCGGCGCAGCTGTCGTGATCGCCGTGGGACATGTTTAGCCTGATCACATTCATACCGGCGTCCGCCAACTGGTTCAGCATATCGTAGTGGCGGGTGGCGGGGCCGATGGTGCAGATTATTTTGGTTTTGCGCATAAGACCTCTATCTCGAGAGCCCAGAAGCATGGATGCTTAGTAGCACGTAAACACAGAATCGCGGTTTTTGGGAGGATGAGCAAGGTAGGACTCACTGCGCTGCAAGTAAAGTCCGGCGCGCGTTGGGGCGATATCGCCTATTGTTCCCATGACGCTACCGTGACAAAATCAAAGCCTGCGGTTTATTCGTATAGTTTTAGTAACTCT
Source organism: Spongiibacter nanhainus (assembly GCF_016132545.1). GTDB lineage: Bacteria > Pseudomonadota > Gammaproteobacteria > Pseudomonadales > Spongiibacteraceae > Spongiibacter > Spongiibacter nanhainus. The sequence goes on along the minus strand of NZ_CP066167.1, from coordinate 3,873,321 downwards.
TACGCGAGTACCATACCGGCTATCTTATTCTAGCGACGGTGGGTCGAAATCCCGCTGTTAGCAGCACAGTTTCGATTTGGGACGGGTGGCATCACGGCGCCGGGCAACCGGTTTACAAGATGACACCATTTTATGGGGCCTTTTAGGCCCCTTTTTTGTTGGTTTGCGCTTTCTAATTAACCCGGCAATAAAATAGATCTCCTATCTATAATATTGCGCGCTCTCAAAATACTGGCGAAAATATGTGAATTTCCTTGTATTTTGAGAGCTTGCATTGGCCTTTTGGCCAATGGCGCTACATCCCTGTAGCGCATTAACCCGGCAATGTTTAATGCCGGGCTAATAGCTTACAGCTGGGAAATGTCCCGTACCGCGCCTTTGTCGGCACTGGTCGCCATCTTGGCGTAGGCCTTGAGGGCTGCAGACACTTTGCGGGGTCTGTCTTTGACCGGTTTCCAGCCCGCTTCTCCTTTGGCATCCATCGCCTTGCGGCGCTTGTTCAGCTCCGCTTCGTCTAACAACACATTAATGCTGCGGTTGGGGATGTCGATACGAATAGTATCGCCTTGTTCTACCAGGCCGATGGCGCCGCCGGCGGCGGCTTCCGGAGAGACGTGGCCAATCGACAGCCCAGAGGTGCCGCCAGAGAATCGACCGTCGGTCAGCAGGGCGCAGGCTTTGCCCAGGCCCTTGGATTTGATGTAGCTGGTGGGGTAGAGCATTTCCTGCATGCCGGGGCCGCCTTTGGGGCCTTCGTAGCGGACCACCACCACGTTGCCGGCTTTAACCCGGTCGTTGAGGATGTCGTCTACCGCGTCTTCCTGGCTTTCACAGATATGCGCCGGGCCCTCAAACACCAGGATGCTTTCATCCACGCCCGAGGTTTTCACCACGCAGCCGTCTTCGGCGATGTTGCCGTAAAGTACTGCCAGGCCGCCCTCTTTGGAGAAGGCGTGATCCAGTGAGCGGATGCAGCCATTCTCCCGGTCGGCGTCCAGCGATGGCCAGCGGGTCTCCTGGCTAAAGGCGGTTTGGGTAGGAATGCCGGCCGGTCCCGCCTTATAGAAGTTCTTCACCGCATCGTTCTCGGTGCTCATGATGTCCCACTGTTCCAGGGCGGCACCCATGCTGCTGGCGTGGACGGTGGGCAGTTCCGGGTTGAGCAGGTCGGCCCGCAACAGCTCGCCCAGGATGCCCATCACGCCGCCGGCGCGGTGTACGTCCTCCATGTGGTACAGAGGTGTATTGGGGGCAACTTTACACAGCTGAGGCACCCGCCGTGACAAGGCGTCGATGTCCTTCATGCCAAAGTCCAACTCCGCTTCCTGGGCGGCGGCCAGCAGGTGGAGGATGGTGTTGGTGGAACCGCCCATGGCGATATCCAGCGCCATGGCGTTCTGGAAGGCCTCACGGCTGGCAATGGCTCGCGGTAAAGCTCGCTCGTCGTCTTTTTCGTAGTATTCCTTGGCCAGCTCGACGATGCGTCGGCCCGCCTCCAGGAACAGTTTTTTGCGGTCACCGTGGGTAGCCAGCAGCGAGCCGTTGCCGGGCAGCGACAGGCCCAGGGCCTCGGTGAGGCAGTTCATGGAGTTGGCGGTAAACATACCGGAGCAGGAGCCGCAGGTGGGGCAGGCAGAGCGCTCGTATTCCTCGACCTGCTCGTCGCTGGCGCTGCTGTCGGCGGCGATGACCATGGCGTCTACCAGGTCCAGCTTGTGCTCAGACAGCTTGGTTTTGCCGGCTTCCATAGGGCCGCCGGAAACAAAGATAGTGGGAATATTCAGCCGCATGGCGGCATTGAGCATTCCCGGGGTGATCTTGTCGCAGTTGGAGATACATACCAGTGCGTCGGCGCAGTGGGCGTTGACCATATACTCCACTGAGTCGGCGATAATATCCCGGCTGGGCAGGCTGTAGAGCATGCCGTCGTGACCCATGGCAATGCCGTCATCCACGGCGATGGTGTTGAACTCTTTGGCCACGCCCCCGGAGGCTTCGATTTCCCGCGCTACCAATTGGCCCAGATCCTTCAGGTGCACGTGTCCGGGCACAAATTGGGTAAAGGAGTTGGCGATGGCGATGATGGGTTTGTTGAAGTCATCATCTTTCATGCCGGTGGCACGCCACAGTGCGCGGGCACCGGCCATATTGCGGCCGGCGGTGGAGGTTTTGGAGCGGTATGCGGGCATAATCGGCCTCTGCAGATCGAAATTGTCTCGGACCCGCCAGTTTAACATAGCTGGGCGTTTCACCCCACGCCGGGTGCTGCAAGGCGTGTTGTGATGGGCTATGGTTTAGACATCGTAAAAAGGATAGTGATTCGTGGATATCTCTTTGGAAAAGATCACACCGCTGCTGATGGACTGGCTGCCCTTTGCGCTGGTGATGGCGCTGCTGTTTGGCGTTTGGCTGTTTACCCGCAAGGTGTTTGCGGTGCAAAAGGATCACGGCGCCGATACCCGCTACCGCGAGCAGGGCACGCGCCTGCTGTTCCGGCTGGCTGGGGTGGTGCTGGCCATCGCCACACTGCCCATGGATGGCGAGCTGCGGGGTCAGTTGTTCAGTCTGGTGGGGCTGTTGATGTCGGCGGCGATTGCGCTGTCGTCCACCACGGTAATGGGCAATTTAATGGCCGGTTTTATGCTGCGCACCGTCAACAGCTTTCGCGCCGGAGACTATATTGAGTTTCGCAAGGAGTTGGGGCGGGTCTCTCAGCGTGGCTTGCTGCACGTGGAAATCCAAAACGAAACCAGCGAACTGGTAACGGTGCCCAACCTGCTGCTGGTTCAGGAGCCCTACAACGTGGTGCGCTCCTCCGGCACGGTGGTGTCGGCGGATGTGTCCTTGGGCTACGACGTGGACCGCCGCGATATCGAGCAGGCCTTGCTGTCGGCCATTGAGAAGGCGGAGCTGGCAGACGGTTTTGTGCAGATTCGTGAGCTGGGGGATTTCTCAGTTAGCTATCGGGCCAGCGGCTGGCTTGAAGAAGCCGGCTTGTTGGTGAGCGCTCGCTCGCGGCTGAGGGCGATGATGCTGGATGCATTGCATGAATCCGGGATTGAAATTGTGTCTCCCACCTTTATGAATCAGCGTCAGCTCAAAGGTGAGGGCAAGGTGATTCCACAGCGCCGTCACTATCCGCCCAGCGGTGAAGACAGTGCTGGGCGCGCCGAGGAGGTGCTGTTCAGTAAAGCCGAGCTGGCCAGCACCGTGGAGCAGATTCAGGACAAGATTAAGACCTTGAAGAAGTCCCTGGTCGAGGAGACCGAGGATGGGGCGCCCGAGGTAGACCGGGAGGCGATCAAGGCCGAAATGGCAAAATTGACGGAAGAGTTGGAAGTTGCCCGGGAGCTGGCCAAACAGGAAGCGGCCAAAGACCGTGCCCGCAAAGAAGGAGATAGCGAGACAGACGGCGATCCGACGGCGGCCGCCGATGATTCAACAACGGTCGACTCTACTGCTAATAATTCCCCCGCCCATGAGGTTACGGCCTCCGGCACCGGCGACAAAGATAACAACAAGTAAACGCGGTTCGCGCTAGTAATTACGCACAATCCACAGGGTGTAGCGTAGCTCTGCCTTCAGTATGCTGCCGGCAGTTTAGCGAACCGACTTAGGGAAGTGGGAGCGGGCTTGATGCCGCTTCCTTTCAAGCAGGAGGCGAAGATGAAATGGATGCGTTGGTGGGGCCTGGGGTTGCTGTTGACTGTTTGCCTGCCAGTGCTGGGCGACGACCGCAAGGTGGCGGCAGAGCCGGTTGATATTGCGGTTTATGGTCAGCTCCCTGGGATCGAGCACGTTGCACTTTCCCTTAGCGGCAAATACATCAGCCTGGCCACGCAGGTAAATGATAAGCGTATTCTGCTGGTGGCCGAGGTGGGTGGATCGATTCTGCACCGAATCGACTTGGGTAACTTAAAGCTGCGTGGCCTGGGCTGGGCCGGTGACGACCATGTCATTATTCGCACCAGCTCGACGGTGAACTTGGGCTTCGAATACGGTGGCCGCCATGAGCTGTTTAACCTGATGATCTTAGAGCGCGAAAGCGGCGATATGGACTGGCCGCTTGCCAACTCCAAGAAAGTGCTCAACGCGGCCTTCCACTATCACCCTCCTATGATGAAGGAGGGCCGCTGGCATCAATGCGTTGACACTTTGCCGCTTCGGCACAGTACTTTGACCCAAGATGCTTGGATTACTAACTTTGATTTGGAATTAACCTGCATCGACCTCAACGAGGGCAAGATGCACCTCATAGAGCGTGGGCGTGAGGACGGCGACGGTTGGTTGGTCGGACCGGGTGTGGAGGTCTTGGCAAGGGCCAGCTACGACCAGCAAAAACAGCGCTGGCGCTTGTGGGCCGGAGCCGAGGGCAGCACGTTAATCAATCGCGTGGAGCCGATTCGCGAGTTTGAATCCCGCTATGGGAGTTACAACATAGTGGGGCAAGGGCGGCGTAAAGGTACCGTGATATACGCGGTAAACCGCCAACACCTCGTCGAAGTGCCGTTGTCCGGTGAGCAAGGCGCTGAGCTCTATGGCAACGATATTGTCGATAGCTTGCACTTTGACTCGGTTACGGGTTTGCACAACGGCTATACCTTACTGGGTGATATCCCCGAACTGGTGATGTTGGACCCCGCCCACCAGGCGCGAGTGGTGGGGACCCGAAAAGCCTTTCCCAATCTCAATGTCCACTTCAAATCCTGGAGTCGAGATATGGAGCGGATTGTGGTCTACACCGACGGCGCCGGAGATTCCGGCACCTGGTGGATTGTGGATATCGCCAAGGGGAGCGCCGAGGTGCTGGGGGTCAATTACCCGGCGCTCAAACCTCATCACGTGGGGGCCATAAGTATGCTGCGCTACCAGAGCAGTGACGGCCTGCCTATCTCGGCTGTGGTTACCACTCCCCCGGGCGACAAGGAAGGGCCGTTTCCGCTGTTGGTGTTACCCCACGGTGGGCCAGAATCCCGGGATTATTTGGGTTTTGACTGGATGGCCCAGGCCTTTGCCAGCCGGGGGTACATAGTATTGCAGCCCAACTATCGTGGCTCGGCTGGTTACGGGATTGCGTTTCGCAATGCCGGTTTTGGTGAGGTCGGTAACGGCATGCACCGTGATATTCAGTCGGGCGTTGCGGCTCTGGCGGAACGGGGCGATATCGACCCAGAGCGAGTGTGTATTCTTGGCGCAAGCTTCGGCGGTTACTTGGCACTGGCAGCAGTAACACTGGATAAAGGGCGCTATCGCTGCGCGGTATCCGTTGCTGGCGTGAGCGATCCTGTCAGTGATCTGCGCAAAGACGAAATGCATCGCGCCTACGCCAGTCAGCGTTATTGGAGAGACTATTTTGGTGTGAGCAGTTCCCGGGACGACGAGCTGGATGCATTGTCGCCTCTGAAGCACGCCAAGCGGGCATCGGCGCCGATACTATTAATCCATGGAGAGGATGACACGGTGGTGGAATCGCGTCACAGTAAGCGCATGGCCAGCAAGCTGAAGTCGGCCGATAAACCCTATAAATATGTGGAGTTGGACGAGGAAGATCACTACCTGTCCAGAGCCGCCACTCGTCAGAAAATGTTGAAGGTAGCGCTGGATTTTGTGATCAAGCACAATCCACCTAATGGAGTTGAGCCCTAGCTGCGCTGCATCTGTCCCGTCACCCGGTTGATGAAGGACCGGGGAGCGTGACGCCAGTTACCTGCCATGCGGGATCATCAATGTTGCACTTACTTACCCGGCTGAGAAATCCGCGGTCTATTGCCCAGCATCGCGCCACCGATCCGGAAGCGGTGCGGCGGCGCTTTGTGCCCCTGATAATTATGGGTGTGGTGTTCCTGTCTGGCTTACTGATGATTACCACCGTATTTTTTGTGCCTTTGCAGCCGGCCGGGCAGGCAATGGTGCGCAACTACGGGGTAATGGTGTCGCTTGGCTCAATGGTGGCGGGCTTTATATTTTACGCGCTGGACCGCCGGATACTGGCTCTCAACGTGTTTATGGCGGCGATGGTATTGGGCTTGGTGGACATCATTATGGACACCAGTGGTATTGAGGCGCCCGGGGTGATTCTGCTGCTGGTGATGCCGGTATTGGCCACTGTCAGTGTTGGCGTGATAGCCGGCTGGCTATGGACTTTGGTTATTGCGCTGCTGCTGTCGGGGTTTTACTTTGCCGATGAGCTGGGTTTGCGGGTCGACAACATCATGCAATCCGCCAATCGCGCCATCGGCATTTACATTACCGCGCTGGTGAGTCTGATCATGACGATGTCCACCGTAGCCTACTACGAGGTTAACCGCCGTCGGCAAAATCGCCGTGTAAGAGAAGAACACGAACTGGCGGTATTTCACGCCCGTCACGATCCCTTGACCAATCTCTACAATCGTCGCTACCTAACCATGATGATGGAGCGGCAGATTGTTCAGCGACCCGAAGTGCCCTTTGCGGTGCTGTATGTGGACCTCGATAAATTCAAGCCCATCAATGATCAATTTGGGCACCACGTCGGCGACGCGCTGCTGGTTGAAATTGCCGACCGCCTGCAAGAGAGCTTTCGCGAACAGGACAGCTGTTGCCGCATCGGCGGTGATGAGTTTTGTGTGTTGCTGCACATGGCGCCCTCAGACCCCATTGAGCCACTGGTTGAGCGCATTGCTGACGAGATTGCCCGGCCTATTCACATCGAGGGGCGCGAGCATATCGCCAGTGCGTCCATAGGCTACGCCATCTACCCGGAAGACGGTGCCACCTGCGACGCACTGCTGGTGGCAGCGGATCGCCGGATGTACCGGGCCAAGCAGGCCAGCCGTGTATCCTCTCGTTGACCTGCCCGGTTAACTGGCGTCGTTAAAAGGCCTGCTCTGGTGGCCGCCCCAAGCGGGCTTCCACCCACTCGTTAATCGCCAGACCTGTCCCCATGCCCCAGCCCTTGAGTTCTTCTACCGGTACGATTTTGTAGTCGTCCAATTCCTCATTGAGCTTGATCTCACCGGCGCCGCGCACATGATAGGCGATGATTACCTGATTCTGCTGGGCAAAGCCGTACACGCCGATCAAACTGGTTTCCACCGCGTGAAGGTTCAGTTCCTCAAGGGTTTCCCGTTTGGCACATTCCAGTGGATCCTCGCCGGCTTCGAGAAAGCCGGTGATAATGGAGTAAAACTTCTTGGGCCAGTTGACGTTGTGGGCCATCACCACGCCGCCGTCGACCTCCACAATCATCGCCACCACCGGAGTGGGGTTGTTGAAGTGGATATAGCCACAGCTTTGTTCGCCGCAGCCTTTGCGGATCTCGCCGTCGATCAGGACGTCGCCCAGTGGGGTGGCGCATTGGGGGCAATAATTCATTACTATTCCTATGCAATTAATGTGAGCGGGTCCCTGAGTGGGTCCAGGCAACGCTCGGGTGCGGGCTATTTTGCCACAATAGAGAAGGCTTGCCCCCGCACCGAGATCAATCCGTCGTATTGTGCCAGTATAGTCTGCGCCCGTAGCGATGGATGCCGGGCGCTATAAACAACAATAACGGCCGCACAGGCCGGTGGGGAGACACTATGGATCTACAGCTGGGCAACCGGATTGCGTTGGTCACTGGCAGTCATCGCGGTACGGGAGAGGTGATCGCCGCGACCTTGGCGAAAGAGGGGGCGACCGTCATCGTTCACGGTCCGGAGCCGGAAGCCGCGCAGCGAGTTGCAGGGCAGCTCAAGCGGGGCTACGCAGTGTGGGGCGATGTTTCCACCGAGGCCGGCTGCCTCCAGGTGGCCGAGCAGGTCACTGGCCTGGTGGGTGAGATTGATATCCTGGTGAACAACTACGGCGTGGCCAGCACCGGGAAATGGAGCTCCACCTGCAATGGCGACTGGGTGGAGAGCTACCAGCACAACGTGTTGTCGGCGGCGCGGCTGATCCAGCATTTTGTGCCGGAGATGAAGCAGCGGGGATGGGGGCGCATTGTGCAGTTGGGCACCATTGGTAGCCATCAGCCCAATAACATTATGCCGGATTACTACTCGGCCAAGGGGGCGTTAGCCACCATGACTGTCAGCCTAGCGAAAGAATTGAGCAATACAGGGATTACCGTCAACACGGTGTCGCCGGGCTATATTCGCACCCCGGAGGTGGAGGCGAGTCTGCGCCAGCGGGCGCAAAAGAAAGGTTGGGGGGAAGACTGGAAGGAGATCGTCAAACAGGTAGTGGCCCATGACTATCCCAATCCCTGTGGGCGCTTGGCGGAGCGTCAGGAGGTGGCCGATCTGGTGGCCTTTATCTGCTCTAACCGTGCCGGCTACATCAACGGTCAGAATATCCGCATAGACGGTGGCGCGGTGCGCTATGTGTAGCCCGGGTTAGTGCTTTTCCTGCGCCTTGTTTTTCAAGTGTCCGTCTTTTTTTCAAGAGACTGGGCCCACAGCGCCAGTCGATGGCGAATGGTTTGCTGTGAAACCTGCAGCTCTGGCATAGGTTGAATCAGCTTATCTTTCACCAGTAGCCGGTAGATAAACTCCATTTTTTCATTGCTGGAGTCGCTGGCTTCAAACTTGGCAGCACCGCGTTTTTCCGCATAACTGGTGCCGATGGCAATGGCCTTGCGGACCAATTCCTTTTCGTTTTCCAGCTTCTTCATGGCTCTTTCCCCTGCGCTGCCGATGAGATTCATACTGGCAGATTGCCTCTGTCTTGCATAGCGGGGCGGAGGCGGCTTTATGGCAGAAAGGCGGTAAGAATACTGTCCAGATAGTCAAAGCCCCGGGCGGTGGGCTGAATAAGTTGGCTGGATGCCTCCAGCAGGCCTTGCTCCTGTAGCAGCTCAATGTTTGGAGCAATGACTGACAGCGATAGCCCGGTGCGCTGTTCAAACACGGAAGCCGGGATGCCGTCCCGCAGTCGCAGGACGTTCATCATAAACTCCAGCGGCAGGTCCTCTGTAGCGATCCACTGTTGTTTGCTGGTGCGGGACGGGCCACGCTGTAAATAATCTTCAGGTTTGCGGGTTTTTTGGTAGCGTAGGATGCGGCCATCGGCTTGGGTGATTTTGCCGTGGGCGCCGGCACCCAGTGCCAGGTAGTCACCGAACTGCCAGTAGTTGAGGTTATGGCGTGCCCGATGTCCGGGCCGGGCAAAGGCCGATACCTCGTAGCGATGAAAGCCGGCCTGGGCTAGAAGGCTTAATCCCGTTTGCTGGATATCGGCCATGTCGTTTTCCACCGGCAGGGTGGGGGGACGCTTGTAGAACTCAGTATTGGGCTCAATGGTGAGCTGGTACCAGGAGATATGGGGCGCACCGGCGTCGATGGCGGCCTGTAAATCCCGCTGAGCCGCTTCGGTGCTCTGGCCGCTGAGGCCGTGCATTAAATCGACATTGAAGCTGTCGAAACCGGCCTTTCGCGCCTGGTCGATGGCAATCAGGGCGTGATCGCTGCTGTGGATTCGGCCCAGCGCCCGCAGTTGTTCGGAGGCAAAGCTTTGCACGCCGATGGAGAGTCGGTTGATGCCGGCCTCGCGATAACCGGCAAAGCGCTGGCCTTCCTGGTCACCGGTTTCCACCACCGTGCCGGGGTTGGCCTCAAGGGTGATTTCGCAGTCGGCGGCGAAGCTGAGCTCCCGCCGCAAGCCATGGAAAAGCGTCGAGTAAGCGGTTGGCGAAAACAGGCTGGGGGTGCCGCCGCCGATAAACACCGTGTTGATCTCGCGGCCCTGAACCTTATCCAGATCCTGCTGCAAATCTTCAAGCAGCGCTGCCACGTAGGCCGCCTCCGGCAGCTCACTTTGCCGAGCGTGGGAGTTAAAGTCGCAGTAGGGGCACTTGCGCACGCACCAGGGGATATGAATGTATAAGGAAAGCGGCGGCAGCGTCATATTGTCTGACCCAAACTCGGATTACTTGGGCAGATTGATGCCGAGCTTGTCCCAGATCTGGTCGATTTTATCCACCACCTCCGGTGCGCGACTGATGGGGCGGCCCCACTCCCGGTCGGTTTCACCGGGCCATTTGTTGGTAGCGTCCATCCCCATCTTAGAGCCCAGTCCCGAGACCGGCGAGGCAAAATCCAGGTAATCGATGGGGGTGTGATCCACCATCACCGTATCCCGCTGGGGGTCCATGCGGGTGGTAATAGCCCAGATCACATCGTTCCAATCCCGGGCATTGACGTCGTCATCGCAAACGATCACGAACTTGGTATACATAAACTGGCGCAGAAAGGACCACACACCAAACATCACTCGCTTGGCATGGCCGGGGTACTGTTTTTTGATGGTGACCACGGCCATCCGGTAGGAGCAGCCCTCCGGGGGCAGGTAGAAGTCAATAATCTCCGGAAACTGCCGCCGCAGCATCGGCACCAACACTTCGTTTAAGGCGACGCCCAGTACCGCTGGCTCGTCCGGTGGTCGGCCAGTGTAGGTGCTGTGGTAAATGGCGTTTTTGCGCTGGCTGATATGGGTCACGGTGAACACGGGGAAGCGTTCTACTTCGTTGTAGTAGCCGGTGTGGTCGCCGTAAGGGCCCTCATCGGCCATTTCGCCGGGGGCGATATAGCCTTCCAGAATAATTTCCGAGGAGGCCGGCACCTGCAAGTCGTTGCTCAGGCTTTTGACCAGCTCGGTCTTCTCGCCTCGCAGCAGGCCGGCAAAGGCGTATTCACTCAGCGTATCGGGGATGGGAGTCACCGCGCCTAAGGTGGTGGCGGGGTCCGCCCCCAGGGCAACAGAGATCGGAAAATTTTGCCCCGGACTGGCAGCTTGAAACTCTTGAAAATCCAGCGCGCCGCCGCGATGGGATAGCCAGCGCATAATCAGCTTATTGCGACCGATCAGCTGCATGCGATAAATGCCAAGGTTCTGCCGTTCTTTATTGGGCCCTTGGGTAATAACCAGTGGCCAGGTGATCAAGGGCGCGGCGTCGGCGGGCCAGCAGGTTTGAATGGGCAGCTTGTATAAATCGACCTGCTCCCCTTCCTGCACAATTTCCTGACAGGGAGCACTGTTGACGACCTTGGGCCCCATATTGAGGACCTGTTTGAATATCGGCAGTTTGCTCCAGGCATCCCGCAGGCCTTTGGGGGGATCGGGCTGGCGCAAAAATGCCAGTAGCTCGCCGATTTCGTGAAGGGCTTCAATGCGGTCCTGGCCCATGCCCATCGCCACCCGCTTTTCGGTGCCGAACAGGTTGGCCAATACCGGCATGTCGAATCCGGTGGGATTTTCAAACAGCAGCGCCGGGCCGCCGGCGCGCAGCACCCGGTCGCAGATTTCGGTCATTTCCAGATTGGGGTCGACGGGATGGGCGATGCGTTGCAGCTCGCCCTTTTTTTCCAGGTGCTTGATGAAGGCTCTGAGATCGCGGTAGGCCATAGCTGCGTGTGCGGAGCCTGAGGGCCAGATTGTGGACGGCCCTAACAGCCCGGCTTATTTCCTTTTCATCGAATCGAAGAATTCACTGTTGGTCTTGGTGTCCTTGAGCTTGTCGATCAAGAACTCAATGGCAGGAGTATCCTCCATGCCGTGCAGCAGTTTACGCAGAATCCACATGCGTTGGAGCTCGTCTTCGCCAGTCAATAGCTCCTCGCGGCGGGTGCCGGAACGACGAATGTTGATGGCGGGGTAGACTCGCTTCTCGGCGATCTTGCGGTCCAGGTGCAACTCGTTGTTACCGGTGCCCTTAAACTCTTCGTAAATCACTTCGTCCATTTTGGAGCCGGTATCGATCAGAGCCGTGGCGATGATGGACAGGCTGCCGCCTTCTTCCACATTCCGCGCCGCGCCGAAGAAGCGCTTGGGGCGCTCCAGGGCGTGGGCGTCGACACCACCGGTAAGTACCTTACCGGAGCTGGGCACGATGGTGTTGTAGGCCCGGGCCAGTCGGGTGATGGAGTCCAGCAGGATGACTACGTCTTTTTTGTGCTCGACCAGACGCTTGGCTTTTTCAATCACCATTTCTGCGACCTGGACGTGGCGAGCCGGCGGCTCGTCAAAGGTCGAGGCGACCACTTCTGCCCCTTTGGCACCGACTGAGCGCTGCATCTCGGTCACCTCTTCCGGGCGCTCGTCGATCAGCAGGACAATGACGTAACACTCTGGGTTGTTGCGGATAATGCTCTGCGCAATGTTCTGCAGCATCAGCGTTTTACCCGCTTTGGGTGGGGCAACGATCAGGCCGCGCTGGCCTTTACCGATGGGGGCGACCAGGTCGATGATGCGACCGGTCAGGTCTTCGGTGGAGCCGTTCCCTTGTTCCAGGGTGAGTCGGTCATTGGGGAACAGGGGTGTGAGGTTTTCGAATAAGACCTTGTTCTTGGATTGCTCAGGTTTGGCAAAGTTAACCTGATCGACTTTCAGCAGGGCAAAGTAGCGCTCGCCTTCTTTGGGGGGGCGAATTTTGCCGGAGATGCTGTCGCCGGTGCGAAGGTTAAAGCGGCGAATCTGGCTGGGTGAGACATAGATATCATCGGGGCCAGCCAAGTAGGAGCAGTCGGCGCTACGCAAAAAGCCAAAGCCGTCCTGCAATATCTCCAATACCCCATCGCCATGAATGTCCTCACCGCTTTTGGCGTGGCGCTTCAGGATGGAGAAGATAATGTCCTGCTTGCGCGACCGGGCGATATTGTCGAGCCCGATTTCTTTAGCGATTTCGAGCAGTTCTTGGGCCGGTTTGGTCTTAAGATCGGTGAGATTCATAGGTTTGAGTGTATTTGTATTGGCTAATAGGTCAGGTAAATAGAAATAGATGAGACGCGGTACCGGCGATCACGCAGCCGGCGCCTGCTAGACGCATTAAACAGAAGCGAAAAAGCTAGAGTGTTATTTGAATAGTCTCGGGGATTGCCGGAACTCTACCACCGAACAGGGGGGGCGTCCAGCGTTTGGCAAAAGCTCTGTAGCAACGATCAATATTGCCACAGAGCCTAATATTACAGGGCCGCGTCGATAAACTCGCAAAGCTGAGTTTTGGACAGGGCGCCTACCTTGGTGGCCTCGGCATTGCCGCCTTTGAACATCATCAAAGTGGGGATGCCGCGCACGCTAAATTTGGCCGGAGTTTCAGTGTTGGCGTCGACGTCGATCTTGCAGATCTTCACCTTGCCTTCATAGTCGCCGGAAATTTCGTCAAGCACCGGGGCAATCATTTTACAAGGGCCGCACCACTCTGCCCAAAAATCCACCAGTACGGGGATGTCGGACTTGAGCACTTCGTCCTCGAAGCTGCCATCGGTAACGTGAACGATATTGTCGCTCATCTTGATTCTCCGAAGTTGGGAGTTGCGTTGGAAATTTAGAAAGGACGGCGATCATATCATAGGATCGCTGCCAGTGTGAAAAACCACCGCCAGCGGCGATAATAGCCCCGCTGACAGGCTTCAACCACTGCGCAGAGGACTGGCTTTGCGTTACAGTGGCGATGGCAGCGCGATGAGCGCTGTCTTCACTCCTTACGAATATAGTGCCCTCTTGCCGCTCGAGCAAGCGTTGCGGCTGTTGCGGTGCAAGCGCACCGGAATTGGTAAGGATTTGAGTTGATGAAATTTCGGTCGACCGGGATTCGGCCGACCACAAAGGGAGCAAGCTATGACGAAGGTAGCAATTGTACTGAGCGGGTCCGGAGTCTTTGATGGCTCTGAGATCTACGAATCGGTTTTAACCTTTCTCGCTTTGGAAGAAAAAGGCGTGGAATACCAGTGTTTTGCGCCCGATATTCAGCAGCTTCATGTTATCAATCACCTCACGGGTGATGTCGCTGAGGGCGAGAGTCGCAATGTCCTGGTGGAGGCCGCCCGGCTGGCCCGGGGCGAAATCAAGGAGTTGGGAGAGGCCCGGGTGGAGGATTTTGATGCCCTGATTGTGCCGGGCGGTTTTGGTGCGGCCAAAAACCTCTCTGACTTTGCCATCAAGGGCGCCGACATGAGTGTACTGCCCGCATTCCTGGATTTTGCCAAAGGCATGCACGCGGCGGGCAAGCCAGTGGCGCTAATCTGTATCGCTCCCACCATGGCGGCGCGTATATTTGGTGATGGCGTCAAATGCACCATCGGCAATGCCGAGGATGTTGCCGAGGCGATCAACACCATGGGTGGCAAGCACCAGGCCTGCCCGGTAGACGAGGTGTGCATCGATGCCGACAACAAGCTGGTGACGACCCCGGCCTATATGTTGGCGGGTAGCATCAGCGAGGCTGGCAAAGGCATTCGGCGCTGTGTTGATGAAGTGTTGAAGCTGGTTTAGTGGCGCGTTTTTTATATAGTTCGCTGCTTTATCTGCTGTTGCCGCTGATCCTGCTGCGGCTGGCGTATCGCAGTTGGCGGGCGCCGGACTACCGGCGCCGCGTTGCCGAGCGCTTTGGCTTTTTTGCTCCCCCCCCGCAGACCGGAGGCCTTTGGGTGCACGCCGTGTCGGTGGGGGAGTCCATTGCAGCAGCGCCGCTGATAGAGCGCTTTCTCCAAAATCATCCCAATTTACCGGTGGTGGTGACCACCATGACGCCCACCGGGTCCGAGCGGGTGAGGGCGATGTTCGGTGAGCGGGTGTTTCACGTTTATGCACCCTACGATTTGCCGGGGTCGGTGGCGCGCTTTCTGAGCCGGGTGCAGCCCCGCGCCCTGGTGATTATGGAAACCGAAATCTGGCCCAATATGGTGTGCCAGACCCGGGATCGGAGCGTGCCGGTAGTGCTGGCCAATGCCCGCCTGTCGGCCCGCTCTGCCCGGGGTTATGCCCGCGTGAAGCCCTTAACAGAGGCGGTCTTCTCGCGATTCTCAATGGTGGCTGCCCAGAGTCAGGAGGACGCCGAGCGCTTTGTTGAGCTGGGTGTGGCCGCCGACTCTCTACAGGTGACCGGCAGCATCAAGTTCGATATTTCCCTCCGCGAGGAGCAGCGGCAGCATGCGCTTGAGTGGCGGCGGGACCTGGGTGCGCGACCTGTCTGGATCGCTGCCAGTACCCATGAGGGAGAGGACGACATTCTGCTGTCCGCTCATGCGGCGCTGAGAAAAGCGCAACCCGATGCTTTGCTGATCTTGGTGCCCCGTCATCCCGAGCGTTTTGACAGCGTGGCAGCCTTGGTTAAGCAAAAGGGCCTGTCCCTGGCGAGGCGCAGTCGCAGTGAGCAGGTGGCCGAGGTCGCGGTATTGCTGGGCGATACCATGGGCGAGTTAGTCACCCTGTTCGGCTGTGCGGACCTCGCCTTTATTGGCGGCAGCTTGGTGGAGCGGGGCGGGCACAACAGTTTGGAAGCGGCAGCCTGGGGCTTGCCGATTATCACTGGCCCCAGCGATTTTAACTTTGCTGAAATCAGCCGCCAGCTGCAGGAGGCGGGAGCGCTGATACCGTGCTCGCCATCGGCGTTACCCGATCAGCTTGTGGCATTGATGAAGGACGAAAGCCGCCGCGCCCGCATGGGCAGCGCGGCCAGTCAAGTGGTGGAATCCAATCGCGGTGCCTTAGAGCGCCTGTGTGGCATCGTCGACCGCCAGCTCGGTTAGTCCCGACCCGTAGGGCGGACATCGAATTGTATGTCCGCCTTTGTCCACCCGCAGATTTTCGGGAGTGAGCTCCACATGGTCGCGGCGGACAAAAAAACGTTGTCCGCCCTACGCGGGGTTGGGGTTGATCGCCTTTGACCTAACCTTTGGACAAGCTCGTCGATTCGCTCTCTGCCAGCCAATTGTTGAGGTTGGTGATATCCGCCGGGCTTAACGTGCCGGCATTTAACTTCAAGCGCAGCATGTTGACCACGTAGTCGTAGCGGGTGTTGGTGTAGTCCCGCATCGCGGCATAGAGCGCTCGTTGGGCATTCAGCACATCCACCACATTGCGAGTGCCTACTTCATAACCGGCTTCAGTGGCATCCAGGGCGCTGCGCGCCGAGACGATATTTTGCTTGCGGGCCTTCACCCGCTGAACGGCGGTATAGACGGCGATATGCTGGGCGCGGGTGCCGTTAACCACCTGCCTTTGGGTCAGTTGGGCGTTGTAGCGGGAGGCGTTGTACTGTTCGTAAGCCTGGCGGCGTCCGGCGCTGACGGCGCCACCGCTAAACAAGGGCATGCTGACGGTTAGGCGCAATGCTTCGGTTTCGGTTTCATTGTCTGGGGGGACAGAGAACGTGCTCTCCGGATTAAAACGACGGGAACCAGACATGTCCTCATTGGTGTAACTGAAGCTGCCAGACACTTTGGGCAAGTGCTCCATTTTCTTGGAGCGGGCGGTCTGGTAGGCAGCACCACTGGCGGCCTCGGCGACCTTTAACTGGTAATTGTTTTCCAGGGCAAATTCCACCCACTCGGCGCGGCTGGCGGGCTGGGGTTCGGCGATGGGGTAGCTGTCCTTGAGCGACTGCAACTTGCCGTGCTCCTGACCGGTGAGCAGGCTCAGGTTTTCCCGGGCAATAGCCAGGTCACCGTCAAAGGCCAGTCGCTGTGCCACCGCGTTATCGTAGGCGGCGCGGGACTCGTGCACGTCGGTAATGGCGATCAGACCGACGTCAAAACGCTCCTGAGTTTGTTCCAGCTGACGTTTGGCAGCGCGCTCTTCGGCTTTGGAGGCGTCGAGGTTCTCCCGGGCTCGCAGTACATTGAAATAGGCATCGGCCACCCGCACAATCAGTTGTTGTTGATCGTAGGCCAGTTGGGCTTCAGCCTGCTCGCTGAGCTTTTGCCCAGCGCGGAAGTTAAACCAGGCGGAGAGATCAAAGATCGCCTGGTTCAGGGTCAGCGAGAGCGATTCCGTTTCTGCATCAGTTGTCGTACTCTGGTCGATAACGGTCGGACTGCCGGTGGCTGATAGCGTAGTGCTTTTGCCGTCGGACTCGGTTTCCGCGTCCTGGTAATACGCTTGAGCGCTGATTTGCGGCAATAGCGCTGCCCGGCCCAGGTCTTCCGCTTCAATATTGGCGCGGTATGTGGCCTCGGCGGCTTTAAGCTGAGGATCGTTTTGAACTGCCAGTTCGTAGATGTCCAGCAGTGAGTCTGAGTGGGCAGACGCCGTGCCCAGCGTCGCTGCAATCGCTGCAGCAAGTAAACGACGTGTCGCAGTCATAGCGTTAACCTGTAACTGATGGAGGGGGCTGCGCGACGCAGTGTATCAGACTGCGTCGAAGGCGCTAATGATTATTAACAATTGGTATGAAATGGCGGCGCTCCGGTGAGCTTAACTACCGGGTTGTCGTTGCAAAGCTCGACCGGCGTTTGCCGTTGCCGTGACAGATGATGACGAGGAGTGTTGTGAATAGCGCACCCTATAAGGTGGATCTCAGTGCCCATCTCGCCGACTGTGAGATGAATTACCTGCGTCTGCAGAAAATCTTGCCGAATTCGCTGGAGGATGGGCAGTGCCTGCGTTTTCAAATGGGGACCTCGCAACTGGGCATCACCGTCATCGAACAGGCGCCCTACACGGCAATGTTGGAACTGCGGCTCAACCGCGCCAGCGGTGCAAGCTGGACCCGCGCCGAGTTGCAGGTGCGCATGTATCACGATGCGGCGCTTGCCGAGGTGGTGGCCTCGAAGGGCGGTCGTCCACTGCGACCTCGCTATCACTACCCCAATAGCGCCATGTACCAGCGGGATGAAAAAGCCCAGCGCAACCGTTTTCTGGGGGAGTGGTTGAGCTACTGCCTGCGCTGCGGCCACGCGCTGGATACGCCCATCACCTCGGTCGACTCACTGTAGTCCCGCTGTCCGTTGCCGCAAATTTGTGAACAGGGTCCACAAATTTGCGGAAATTTGACGACCTCCCTCTCATTCTGCGCTTAGTCGGCTGGATTCATGCAAGTCCCTTGCGTATAAACATCGTATAACGCAATACCGTAACTGTGAGCCGAAGTATGGGGCAGCGATCCATCGACAATTCAGCCAGCGACACTGCTGTGAGTAGCGGTGGGCGTGCCTATACCGTGGTGCAAATTAGCGACTGCCATTTGGGTAGCGAGCCCGGTGAGGCGCTGCTGGGGATGGATGCCGACCACAGTTTGGCTGCGGTAGTATCGCTGTTGCAACACGAGCAGGCCCACATTGATTTGCTGGTGGTGTCGGGAGATATGGCGGCAGATGCCAGCACTCAGGCTTATCGACGCTTGTTCCCGCTGCTTAACGGCGTGGCCGAGCGCATGGTCTGGCTGCCTGGCAATCACGACGATATCGATACGCTTCGGCAGATTGTGGCCAGTGATGTGCTGGCCAATCGAGTTGATTTGGGTGGCTGGCAACTGCTGATGCTGGACTCGGCGGTACCCGATCAGGTGGGTGGCCAGCTGCGCGGTGATCAGTTAGCGCTATTGGCCGATTTAGAGCCCGGCCGGCCGGCGGTAGTGTTTCTTCATCACCATCTTCAGCCGATTGGCTGCCAATGGTTGGATGAGCAGCGGGTCAGCAATGCCGATGCGTTCTTCTCCCAGCTGCCGGATTGCGTCAAGGCGGTGATCTGTGGTCACGTACATCAGGCGTCGGAAAATGAGCACCGCGGCGTGTCGCTGCTCACCACGCCCTCCACCTGCATTCAGTTCAAGCCCGGTAGCGAGGATTTTGCCCTGGATGACCTCAGTCCAGGCTATCGCTGGTTGCGCTTGCACCCAGGCGGCGAACTGGAAACCGGTGTCTCCCGGGTCTCGGGGGTGGAATTTCAGGTAGACTACGCGGCCAACGGTTATCAATAAACGCGCCAGGCCCACACTATGTTGACGGATATTGTTTATATCCACGGTTTTATCTCTTCCCCGCAATCCCTCAAGGCCCAGCAGTTGCTGCACTATATGCATGGTCTGGGCGGTGATTGCCGCGTACATATCCCGGCGCTGCCGGATTTTCCCGGGCCGGCAGCCGAGGTTTTAACGACGCTGGTTGAGCAGTGTCTCGGCCAGCCGCACGCTTCAGTGGGCCTGGTGGGCAGCTCCCTGGGGGGCTTTTTTGCCACGGTGTTGGCCGAGCGCTACGATCTGCGGGTGGTGTTGATCAACCCGGCAGTGCGGCCGGCAGAGCTGGCCAGCCATTTTCAGGGCGAGCACGAAAACCCCTACACTGGCTCGCGCTTTACTCTGGCTGCAGACGATGTGGCGGTGCTCACCGAGTTGCAGCCATCGGCGATTGTGCCAAAGCGATATCGGGTGCTGCTCCAGGAGGGCGATGAAACGCTAGACTACCGGCGCGCGGCGGATTTTTACCGCGGCAGTGAGCTGATTATTGAGCCCGGTGGCGACCACAGTTTTCAGGGCTTCGAGCGGCACTTGCCTGGGGTGCTGGATTTCCTCAACAATAGCGCTCCTGTTTAATCCTGAGCAACTCAACGCTAAGTCGTTCAACTTTTAACTACTTAAATCTAACAAGGGCGCCGACGAGTCAGTATGTCCAATTACACCTCCGAATCCATCGAAGTCCTGACCGGTCTGGAGCCGGTCCGCAAGCGGCCCGGTATGTACACCGATACCACCCGGCCCAACCACCTGGCCCAGGAGGTGATCGACAACAGTGTGGACGAGGCCCTGGCCGGTCACGCCAAAGAGATTCACGTTACCCTCCACGATGACGGCTCGCTGAGCTGCGCCGACGACGGTCGCGGTATGCCGGTGGATCCCCACCCGGAGCTGAAATTGCCGGGGGTGGAGGTTATCCTCAGCACCCTCCATGCCGGTGGCAAATTCTCCAACGATAACTACCAGTTCTCCGGTGGCCTGCACGGTGTTGGGGTGTCGGTGGTCAATGCGCTGTCGAAAAAGCTGGATGTGACTATCAAGCGCGATGGCCAGGTTCACCGCATCAGCTTTGCCGACGGTGAAAAAACCGACGACCTGGCGGTGATCGACAGCTGCGGCAAACGCAATACCGGCACCGAGGTGCGCTTCTGGCCAGACGGCAAGTATTTTGATTCCGCCAAGTTTTCCGTCCGCCGCCTCAAGCATGTGCTGCGGGCCAAGGCGGTCTTGTGCCCGGGCCTCAAAGTCCGCTTTAGCGACGAGACCGGTGAAGAGAGTGAAGAGTGGTATTACGAAGACGGCCTGCCCGACTACCTGGCCAGCAATACCCGGGAGCTGGAAACCCTGCCCAGCGAGCCCTTTGTCGGGCACTACTCCGGCAACACCGAGGCGGTGGACTGGGCGGTACAGTGGTTGCCCGAAGGCGGCGAGCTGCTGGCGGAGTCCTACGTCAATCTGATTCCCACGCCGCTGGGCGGCACCCACGTCAACGGTCTGCGCAGTGGTCTGTTGGACGCCATGCGGGAGTTTTGTGAATTCCGCAATATGATCCCCCGGGGCGTCAAACTGACCCCCGACGATATCTGGGACAAGTGTTGCTACGTGCTGTCCTCCAAGTTGGCGGACCCGCAGTTTTCCGGCCAAACCAAAGAGCGGCTCAGCTCCCGGGAGGCCTCGGCCTTTGTCGCCGGTGTGGCCAAAGATGCCTTCAGCCTGTGGTTGAACCAGCACACCGAAGAGGCGGAAAAGCTCGCTGAGCTGTGCATCGACAGTGCCCAAAGCCGCTTGCGCAAGGCTAAAAAAGTGGTGCGCAAGAAGGTCTCTGCCGGTCCGGCTTTGCCCGGCAAGTTGGCGGATTGCTCCGGTGCGGATACCGAGCGCTCTGAGCTGTTCCTGGTGGAAGGGGACTCGGCAGGCGGCAGTGCCAAGCAGGCCCGGGACCGTCAGTACCAGGCGATTCTGCCGCTGCGAGGCAAAATTCTGAACACCTGGGAGGTGGATTCCCAGCAAATACTGGCTTCTCAGGAGGTCCACGACATCTCGGTGGCCCTGGGTATCGACCCGGATTCCAGCGATTTGTCCGGTCTGCGCTACGGCAAGATCTGCATCCTCGCCGACGCCGACTCCGACGGTGCCCACATCGCTACCCTGTTGTGCGCGCTGTTTTTGCGTCACTTTCGCGCATTGGTGGAGCATGGCCACGTATTTATCGCCATGCCGCCCCTGTACCGGATCGACGTGGGCAAAGAGGTCTACTACGCCCTGGATCAGGCCGAGCGACAGGGGATTCTCGACCGAATCGAGGCCGAGAAAAAGAAAGGCAAGATCAGTGTCACCCGCTTTAAAGGGCTCGGTGAAATGAACCCCTTGCAGCTGCGCGAGACGGTCATGGACCCGGATACCCGGCGCTTGGTGCGTCTTGCCGTGGAGCCCGAAGATGAAACTGATACCCTGATGGATATGCTGTTGGGTAAAAAACGAGCCGCGGACCGCAAAACCTGGTTGGAGCGCCACGGCGACGAGGCGGAGGTGCTGGCCTGATTATTGTCGGCTGACAGTGCGCCATGAGTGGAGGAACGCTGCGCATGCGGCTATAATGCGCCGCTGATAATTTAAGCGCGTCGCCAGCTCTAGAGCCTCATCTAGCGGTCCCGCGCAAGCGGAGAGGAAGTAGCAGTGAAAAATATGATGATTAAGCGTGCCGCCGCGCTGGTGGCGCTGTTAACAGTAGCCGTGTCAGCTTGGGCATTGACCGATGCGCAGCGCGCCGAGGTTGAAGAGCGCATCAAGCCGGCTGGTCAGGTGTGTTTGCAGGGCGATGCCAGCTGTGGCTCTGCGATGGCAGCCGCCGGTGGTGGCGAAAAATCCGGTAAAGAAGTTTACGAAGGCTCCTGTCAGGGTTGTCACGCTGTTGGTGCCGGTGGCGCGCCGAAGTTGGGTGACGCCGAGGACTGGGCGGCTCGCACCGAGAAAGGGATGGATGCGGTCTATGCCAACGCCATCAACGGCTTTAACAATATCGGTATGATGCCGGCCAAAGGCCTGTGCATGAGCTGCTCTGATGACGAAGTCATCGCGGCTGTGGATTACATGGTGGAAAACAGCCAGTAATTGCCGAGTGCGTAATGCATGCTAGAAGCCGCGCCAAGCGCGGCTTTTTTGTACCCGTAGGTTGGGTTGACGTAGGAAACCCAACAATAATTGGCTGGCCATCACATGAGGGTTGGGTCTCCTGCATCAACCCAACCTGCGCGCTATTTGGCGGCTGGGCGGCCCAGAGCAATGATTGGCGGAAACCGCCTAGATCGACTCGGCCTTCGAATGACGTAATATAGGTTCATAATAATCAGCGATTCGGGGTGACAGCTATGCGTCCCAGCTTTATAAGGTCGGCCCTCGTGCTGTTGGTGTGCTTGGCAGTGACTGCCTGTGGTGGGTCCTCCAGCTCCAACGGCGGCAGCAGCTCGGTAGGCGGTATCGATCAGGGGCAAAATCAGGGTGGCAGCGGCGCCATCCCCATCCAGTTTGATGAACCCCGAGGCAGCCAGATACGCCCCGGCGTCAACATCGTTGCCAACGGTAGCTTGTGTACCTCAAATTTTCTTTACCGCCTCGGCGATCACACAGTGTATATCGGCGTCGCCGCCCATTGTTTCAGTGCCGACACCAATCAGGGTATTGACCCCTGCGAGGCCCAGAATCTGCCCATCGGCTTTGACCAGGTGCAAATCGAGAATGCCCAGTTCCCCGGCGAGCTGGTCTATAGCAGCTGGCAAGCGATGAAAGAGGTGGGGGAGTCTCCGGGTTCGGCGGCGTGCGTGTTTAATGATTTCGCTCTGGTGCGGGTCGACCCCCGGGATTATGCCAATATTCACCCGGCAGTCAGAGCCATCGGCGGGCCGCTGGCCCTGCGCAAAGGCATTGCGGAGGTTGGCGAGAGCTTTTCTGCATACGGGCGTTCACCCGACCATTTTGGTATAGAGCAACTGGAGACCCGCAGTGGCGCCATCACCGATGTTCTCGGCGGTGGCTGGTTTTACGAGACCGCCACCACCAACCCGTTGAACTCGGCCATTCCCGGCGATAGCGGCGGCCCGGTGCTGGACGGTCAGGGTCGGGCCTTGGCCGTCACCAGTGTGCTCACCTTCACCGCTGGACTGACCTTGACCCCCATCACCAACGGGGTGGTCAATCTCGATATGGCCTTGGAATACGCCATGGATAACGGCTTTATCAACCGGGGCGTCAGCTTGCTGACCTGGAGCGAGTTTTCACCGCCCGGATTCCTGTAGGGCGGACACCGCTTTTGTGTCCGCCGGTTTGTGGCACTGTGTTGGCGGACAGGTGAATCGCTGTCCGCCCTACGGATTGGGCGATCTATTTTGTTGGGGCTGCATGCCAATTGTTGTGTAGGGCGGACACGGTTTTGGTGTCCGCCGGGTATCACTCCAACATCGCCTTCAGGCTGGCCAAGGTCTCGCCGCCGCGTTTTTGATTTTGCGCCGGGTCGGCGTCGGCCCGGCCCTCCCACTCAAGGTCGCCTTGGGGGAGCTCATCCAAAAACCGGCTGGGTTCGCAGCTATTGTAATCACCAAAACTTTTGCGTTTGGCGCAGTAACTCAGGGTCAAGCTACGCTGGGCGCGGGTGATGCCCACGTAGCAAAGCCGTCGCTCTTCCTCCACCATATCGCCATCGATACTGTTCTGGTGGGGCAACAAGCCCTCCTCCATGCCGATCATAAACACATGGGGAAACTCCAAGCCCTTGGCGGCGTGGAGGGTCATCAATTGCACCAGATCGGGACTCTCTTCCTCTTCCTGCTGTCGCTCCAGTAGGTCTCTCAACACTAATCGGCTGATGGCATCCTCAAAGCTGTCTTCCCGCTCGGGGTCGGCGAGGGTTTTCTCGATCGAGCTGATCAGTACGTTGATATTGCCGTAGCGGCGCTCCGCCACCGCCACCGATGAGCTGTTCTGCAGCAGCCAATCAAAGTAATCGATGTCGCCACACAGTTGTTTGATGGCGGCGACGGGGTCCTCTTCGTAGCAGCGATAGCGCAGGCCATCCAGCCACGTGGTAAATTCCCGCAGGCGCTCGACGGCAGCCTCTGGTAGATGCTGCTGCAAGCCCATTTCCTCGCAGGCGCTGTACAGGCTGATTTCCCTCTCAGTGGCGTAGCGGCCCAGGGCTTCAAGGGTGGAAGTGCCAATTTTGCGGCGGGGCACGTTAACAATGCGCAGGAAGGCGTTGTCGTCGTCCTGGTTAATAATTAGCCGCAGATAGGCCATGATGTCCTTGATCTCGTTGCGGCCAAAAAAGGACGTGCCGCCACTGAGTTTGTAGGGGATCTGGTGGGCTTGGAGTTTGAGTTCCAGCAATCGCGACTGGTGGTTACCGCGATAGAGCACGGCGTAGTTACCAAAGCGACCCTGGGTGCGCAATTTGTGGTCGAGAATCTCGGTGACCACCCGCTCGCATTCCGCGTCCTCGTTGCGACAACGCACCACCCGGATCGGGTCGCCCAGGCCCAGTTCTGACCACAGCGCCTTGTCCAACTCGTGGGGGTTGTTGGCGATCACGGTGTTGGCGGCTTTCAGAATACGAGCTGTGGAGCGGTAGTTCTGCTCTAGCTTGATGACCTTGAGATCCGGATAGTCCTGGCCCAGCAGGGATAGATTTTCGGGCTTGGCGCCGCGCCAGGCGTAGATAGACTGATCGTCATCCCCCACTACGGTCAGGCCTCTGCGGTCCCCCACCAGTTGTTTCACCAGGTGATATTGGGCGGTGTTGGTGTCCTGGTACTCGTCCACTAACAAGTAGCGGATTTTTTTGCGCCACTTGTCGAGGATATCGCTGCGCTGATCAAACAGCAGTGCCGGTAGCAGAATCAGGTCGTCGAAATCCAGAGCATTGTAGGCCTTGAGTGCTTTCTGGTAGCGCAGGTAGGCCTGGGCGCAAAGCATGTCTGCTGGGGTTTCCGCTGCGGCGACGGCGGCATCCGGTTCGACAAATTCATTTTTCCAGCTGGAAATGCGCTGTTGGATGGTGCCGGCCTGGTCGCTGTCGCCGCCGTGTTCCTGAATCAGCAGGTCTCGAATCAGGGCCTGGGCATCTTCTGCATCAAAGATGGAAAAGCCGGATTTGTAACCCAGTGCCGCGTATTCCCGCCGCAAAATATTCATGCCCAGGTTGTGGAAGGTGGACACCGTCAGGCCTCGCGCCTCACTGCCCTGAACCAGGCTGCTCACCCGTTCCTTCATCTCCCGGGCGGCTTTGTTGGTAAAGGTCACCGCAGCGATATGGCGGGCTGGAATGCCGCATTGCTGAACTAAGTAGGCGATCTTGCGGGTAATCACGCTGGTTTTGCCACTGCCGGCGCCGGCCAGTACCAGAAGCGGGCCGTCGACGTAGTGCACGGCCTGGCGTTGTCGGTCGTTGAGTTTGCTCACAAAAAGTACTGTCCGGATGGAGGCGGGATGATTGCCGCCAAAATTGTATCAGTGCATCTAGCCCGGAATAAGGCGTGTTAGGAGAATAATTTACTGGTGGCGGAATTTAGGGTTATAAATAAGAGGGGCCTTGCCTGCCAATCCGCGTCTCTGCTAGAGTGCTGCGTTTCTGCGTGACCGACTACTTACTCGCCATCATAGTGTCAGTTCCGTCTCGTTATGGCCCGCCGCGCCGGGCTACAGTGGAGCGGAGTATGAGCTCTTTGTTCTTGTATTTCGATAATCCGTCCCCATTTACAGCGGATTCCGATGTGCCGTTTGTAGCGATGGCGACAAATGCGGTTACCAACACAATAAATCTGTGAACTCATGGAATGGAATAGGGAGCATGCGGTGGAAGGCGTAACCTTCTTGGGAGGCACCCTGGACAATCAGGGGCGTGAATCCTGGCGCCATGGAGCTCGGCGCAAAACTTCGGGGTCTATTCGCAAAGCCAACATGGGAGGTTTGGTTATTCTCTCATTGTTGTTTGCCGGCTGTGCTACCGAGCCTGAGCAGGGCCCCGTTGTTGAGACGGAGCTGGTAATGGCTGAAGAGGGCACCTCTTCATCTGCGCCGTCTGAGCAGGTCCAGGCCGTTGACAGTGATCAATCCTATCTTTACTCCGAGATGGAAGCGTCTCAGTCTGACAACCTTTCCTCAGGTGTGGAGTTTGATCTCGAGAAAGGCAATGTGGAGCTGGGAGGGCTGGAGTCCGGGCTGGTGCCCAAAGGGGAGGCCGATGAGCCTGCACTGGGTCTTGATCGGGCTTTGGCAGAAGTTTGGGCTAGCCACCCCAATGTGATTCGCGCCCAGTCAGAAATTGAAGCCGCAGGTTACGATCTATCTGGCGCCAAAACCGGTTTTTACCCCTATCTGTCTGTCACTGCCGTTGAGGCATCCAATGATGCCTCCAATACCTCGCTAAATATCATTCAGCCTATTTGGTCTGGTGGCCGGGTGAGTGCGGAAGTGCGTCAGGCCGAGGCGGAGCAAAACCGAGCGCTGGCTCAGCTTAACCAGACTCGCCTCGATCTCGCTCTGCAAACAGCCGAAGCGTATCTCAGTGTGATTCTTTTTGAAGAGCAGGGCATGCTGTGGCGCCGCTACATCTCCAGCTTGGAAGAGCTGCTGCGTATTATTCAAAACCGCGCCGACCAGGGCGTGTCGCCGCCAGTGGATATTCAGACCGCAGTGACCCGCCTGAGTCAGGCGCGCGCCGGGTTGGCGTCGAGCCGGGCCCAGCTCACCAGCAGTAAAAACAATCTGCAGTCTTTGCTGAATCATCCCATTCCCGAGTTGGGGTGGCCTAGCAGTCGCTATCATCTGTCCGAGTATGAGATAAACCGGATTATGACCGAGGAGGCGATCTCCTCTCACCCGGCGGGGCAGGTCGCGTTGGCAGATATTGCCGCGCAAGAAGCCGCGGTCAAAATCTCCAAAGCGTCCTTGTTTCCCTCGTTAAGTCTTCAATACCGCAAGCAGTTGGCGCAAGAGTCCGGTGATTTTACCCCCGATTCTTCAACCCGTTTGGTGCTGGAGTACACCTCCAGTGAGGGGCTGCGGGGTTTTAGCAGTTTGAAAGCGGTAAATCAGCGCCTCAATGCGGCCCGCCAGGATCTGGCGTTTGCGCGGCGGGATGTTCGGGACACTATTTCATCTGCCAAGGCCGAGCGCGATATTGCTCTAATGCAGTTTGATGCTCAGGTTGATGCTGCCAAATCGGCAGTTAAGTTGGTGGGTAGTTTTTTACGGCAGTTTAAAGTGGGCCGCAAAGCGTGGCTTGAGGTGCTCAACTCCCACCGGGAGGCCCACGAAGCGCTGCTACAGATTTCCAATATTAAGCGCAGTTACTGGTCGGCCAATATCCGCTTGGCGCTGCAAGGTATGTTGTGGGTTCGCGTCAATGAAGATGCGCCCTCTACCTACCTCGATCTCGAAGACGAATAGGTTTTTTGATGACACAGGTTCAACACGCAATTGTCAGTCGTGAGCTCGCAGTTGCTGCATTACTGGATATGGCCCGCCGTCGCGGCCTGCATGCCTCGGAGCATGAGGCCGAGCAGGCCTGGGACAAAGTTACCGTTAAGAATGAGCGGGAGCGCTTCCCAGCGGCGTGGCGCCAGCTTTTTGCCCGTCATACCGCGGCCGAGACGCCCTTTCATCTGCTGACCAACTCGCAATTGCCCGCTTGGGTGTTGGGCGAGGGCTACGCCGGTGTGGTGACTCGTGTGGCGGAGGGCGACGAGCCTGCCAAGATCGAGTGGATTGAAGGATCGGTTCCGCCGGATCAAACGTCTTTTGATAAGGCGCTGGTGCCCGTGGCGCCCCTGGCTGAAACTGAGCAGTCCTACTTAAAGGAAGAAAAGCGGGGCGTTGCCACCTCTGCGATTTTTAATGCTGTTAAAGAGCACGCCTTTATCTACCGCCGGGTGGCGGTGGCGTCTACCTTTATCAACTTGATTGCCATTCTGTCTTCGCTGTTTGTTATGCAGGTGTATGACCGGGTTGTTCCCAACCTGGCTTATGCGACGCTGTGGTTTTTGGCAGCGGGGGTGTTTACGGCCTACGTGCTGGATTTGCTGTTCAAAATATCCCGGCTACGGATGACTGAGGCGGCGACCCGGCGTATCGATGAAGCGCTTTCTTTATATATCTTTGAGCGTTTGCTGGGGCTGAAGCTGGATCGTCGCCCTTCTCGTCTGGGGTCCCTGGTTGCTCAGGTGCGTGACTATGAGTCCATCAAAGCTTTTTTAACGTCCTCTACCTTGTTCGCCATAGTAGATTTGCCTTTTATCTTTATCTTTATCACCGTTATTGCCTTGATCGCCAAATGGGTAGCGATTGTGCCGGCGGTGTTTGTGGTGGTCTGTGTGATCATCGGCATTGTGGCCTACAAGCCCACTGCCAAGCTGCAGCAAATGAATAACGATGCCATCGTCCGGCGTCAGGGCATGCTCTACGAAGCGGTTGCTGGCGGCGAGGTAGTGAAGTCCACGGGCGGCGAGGGCAAATTCTCCGACCAGTGGCTGACGCTGACCCGGGATAGCAGTGACAAAGCCGAAGCGCTCAATACCCTGAATAGCTCGGTGCAAATTGCCACCACCTTTGCGCAGCAGTTGTCTTACGTCTTTATTATCATCGTCGGTGTCTATGTGATTGAAACCGGCGAGCTCACCATGGGTGGGTTGATTGCCTGTTCAATTCTGGGTGGTCGGGCGCTGGGTACCATTTCCGGCATATCCAACATCATCGTGCGTTGGCACCACGCCCGCTACTCCCTGAAGATACTGAATCAGTTGCTTAGCACACAAAGTGATGAGCGCCATGATCGTCAGGCCAATGTGAAGTCTGTGCCGCTTGACTTGGCAATGAAAGAGCTGGCTTATGCCTATGAAGGCAATGAGATTCCTGACTTGGTGATTCCTGCGCTAGAGATTCCCGCAGGGTCCCGCATCGCCATTATTGGGCGTAATGGCAGTGGTAAGTCGACGCTGCTCAAATTGCTGGCTGGTATTGCAACTCCGGCTCGCGGTGAGGTGTTGGTCGCCAGCCTGAACTATGAGGAGTGCCGGCAAAGCTGGCTGCGTGAAGTTATAGGTTACTTGCCCCAAGAGCCGCGTTTGTTCTCCGGTACCTTGCTGGACAACTTAACGCTCGGTATGAGTATGCCCTCTGAAGAAGCTATTTATGCGGCTTTGGAAACGACGGGGCTATCTGATGCTGTGAAAGCTCACCCCCAAGGTTTGCAGCTGCCCATTACGGAGGCAGGCGGAGGCTTGTCAGGTGGGCAGCGTCAGTTGGTAGCCCTCACGCGAATGGTGCTGCAGGCGCCCAAAATTTGGTTGCTCGACGAACCCACTGCGAGCCTGGATAGCACTGTTGAAGCCTTGATCGCAAAAGTTATCAGTGAGCTGCCCAAAGACACCACGGTGATTTTCACCACCCACCGAACTTCCTGGTTGAACTATGTTGACCGGGTGCTGGCCCTTGAAGCTGGGCAAATTAAAGCAGACTTGCCGCCAGAGCGCCTGATGCAGGCCCAGAACCAGCGTCCACAAAGTCCGGAGCCCGGTAAACCTGCAACTGCTGGAGGTAACAGTACGGTGGTTAATGTGGGAGGTCAGCGTAAATGATCATTACTCGTGAGGAAATGTTCGCGCGCACCCGCCCGCTGGACGTGGCTAAGTCGGGTCGTATGCTGTGGCTCATGGTCTTTACCGTGCTGGCGTTTGTGGTGTGGGCCAACTGGGCAACGTTGGATGAGCAGGTTCGAGCGACGGGCAAAGTGATCGTATCCAGTCGCTCACAGGTTGTGCAGGCGGTGGATGGCGGCGTGCTGTCGGCTATGTATGTCAAGGAAGGGCAAACCGTTGAAGCTGGAGAAGTGCTGGCTGAGCTGGATCAGACGCGTTTTGCTGCCAGCGCTGAAGAGACACGGGTCAAAGCCATCGATTTGCGTGCCAATGTCGAGCGCCTGCGGGCAGAGCTGAACAATGAACCCCTGGAGTTCAGTCCCGAAGTCCTTGGTGATCCGGATTTGGTCCGGCGCCAAACCAATCTTCATAGCCGCCGCTTACAGCAACAGCGGGAAGAGAAGGCCAGCATCCGTCAGTCTCTGGCTTTGGCGCGAGAGGAGTTGACAGCACTGGAGAACCTTGCCAAAACTGGGGATGCCGCTCAGTCAGAGTTGCTTAATGCGCGTCGACAAGTTGTGGATCTTCAGGCGGAGTTGACCAATCGCACCAACGAATACCGTCGTGAGGCTCAGGAGCAGCTGGCTACCACGCAATCTGAGCTTGAGCAAACATTGCAGGTGCTCAAGCAGCGCGATGAAGCTTTGAAGGCGACCAAGATACGCTCTCCGATGTCGGGGGCGGTTAAAAATATCTCCATCTCCACCATCGGTGCTGTGCTCAAAAGTGGTGATGAGCTTATGCAGATCGTGCCTTCGGACGAGCCTATGCTGGTGGAGGCGAGGGTATACTCGAAGGACGTGGCCTTTATCCGTCCAGGCTTAGAGTCTAATGTGAAGCTCGATGCATACGATTTTACCATCTACGGTGGTCTGAGAGGTGAGGTGACCTATATCAGCCCGGACACCATCGATGAGGACCTTAAGCAAAATGAGGACCCTTACTACCGGGCGCTCATCGAGATTAACGACATCCCGCAGCGTGAAGGTAAAGAGCCGATCGAGATTATTCCGGGGATGACCACAACGGTTGAGATCATCACCGGTACTAAAACGGTGGCGCAGTATCTGCTGAAACCATTGCGCCGCGGCAGCGCCGCCGCTCTCACTGAGCGCTAATGCTGGGAGTCAGCTCGCGGTTGTGCGACAAACTGAGGCAATGAGCGCGAGACGTCACCATTGCGGTGCGTTGGGATGAGTTGAGCAGCCCTTGCTGTGTTTCACAGCTGTATCGGTGTGGCGTAGTTAAAAGAGTGTTCTTGTAGGCTTTTTGTGCGCTGAGGGTCAATGTGGTCGCCGCATACATCTGGTTTCCGAGCGATTTGCCCTGGTGATGTGCAATCTGATAGCGCATGTTTGTATGAATCCCTTGCCTGCGCTGCGCTTTCAGGCTATGTTTGCGCCTATAACTCGTGAACGACGAGCTCTCGCTAACGGCGTCTCCGCTTCAAGGCGAGCAATAACAACGAATAGGCTGTCAACCTACAGGGCGTTCTGGTCCGCTCTTTGCTACTAAGCATTGTGGTTTTGAGGTTGGCGGGCAAATCGCAGGATGTGCGATTTACATTTTGGTGTTTAAGGAAGGAATCGAAAAGTCTCAGAGGGCTTTCTGTCTCTCTGGCGGCCAAAAGTCCAGCTAGTTAAATAGTATGTAGTACCTGCCCGGTTGATCGGGGTAAATGCAAGGCAAATCCGGCTTCGTGAGCGCTATTCTTACGTTGTAGGTAAGTCTCGTTCTCTCGTTTTTGGTTGATCCTCCCTACACCATTCGTGTGACAAAAATCTTAAAGAACAACATCAATGTTTTGACTTAAATCATTTCCTAGCAAGGTTATGAAGGATGTTACAAAAAAAGAGAAAAAGGTGTTGACGTCAAAATATGCGTGACGTACCTTTTTCCACGATAGAAGAGACTGTGCCTAGTCGCGTCCTGCGAAAGCTGTTCGTTTTCGGTTGTCAATACGTGGCATCGATCCTAAGAAAAAGCAGTTAGGTGCGTCAGTTTTTTCGATAACTATGGATTTAAGCGCTTTTAAATAGAACCCCAAATACCGTGCTTGTGAGGGAGCTTGTTGTACCATGCAAAAGAAATCCGACGGTCTGTCTGATAGTACTCGTGCCCAGGAGAATCAAATGAAAGAGCAAGATAATCAGGATTTGTTAGTAGAAAATGTGGACGCGAATGCTGTCGATGCATTGTCTGCAGAGCTTTTAGAGACTGTGTCTGTTGAAGGCGCGTCGGAGGAGCAGCTGGAAGAGCTGCTGGACGACAAAAAGAAAGAAGAGGAAGAGCAGGAAGGTGTTCTTGCCAAAATCGCCGAAGAAGGCGTAGAAGTTGCTGCGGCTGATGGCGGTGCGATCGATCTTGCAGAGATCGATACTAATGAGCAAGGCGGCTCTGCTGCTGGTTCAGGTGGTTCTGCTGCGATCAATCCAGCGGTTGCGGTTGGTCTTGGTGTTGCTGGTGTAGTTGGTGTTGCGGCGGCTGCTGACGACGGCGGCTCTTCTGGCGGCGGTAAAAAAGAAGATAACCCAGACGATTTCAACACTAACGGGCAGAAGTTTGAAATGTCCGTCAGCTCGCCAACTGTCGCCGAAGGCGATAGTGGTACCAAAGTTCTGACCTTTACGCTGACCCTGGATAAGGCGCCTACCTCTGCCGTCGACTTTAGCGTTGCGGTTACTGGTGGTACAGCCAATGATGACGACTTTGTTGCCTCAGCGGGCAAAGTCTCTTTTGTAGCCGGTCAGACCTCAGCTACATACTCCGTCACGGTATCCGGCGATCAAGATTTTGAAGCCGACGAGACTGTAGAGGTGACTTTCAGCGGCAAGAACCTGAAAGACCCTGTTGTCGCTACGGGCACCATCGCCAACGATGACGCCGACCCTACTCCCTCTACTCCCGAGGTGTTTACGCTCACAGAGGCATTTACTGCCCCTGAAACTATTGCGGTTGAGCCAATCACTAAGACTATTACCTTTATCGGTTTTAACCCCCACGCTCACGGTGAAACCGGCGTCGACAACACTGATGGCAACAACGCCTCTGACGCTTTCCCCGATGAAGACGCCAACGCCCAGGGTAACGACAACAACCTGACCAATGAAAACCCCTTCGATGGTGGTATTCCGCTTTACGACTTGGATGCCAACTATAACCCTGTTTTGCCTGGCGCATATGGCGACACTGTTGTTCAGAAGGGGCTGATGTCCTATATCACTGATCTGACTGGTTTGGACTTTGTTCAGCTTGGTTTGATCAATGTTGCTAATGGTGAAGAGAGCGGCAACGGAGGAGTAGATGATAACTTCCCGGATCTGTCTGATATCACTCTCAACAACAACGGCGATGGCACTCAAACCATCACGGTAGTTCTGTCCGATGGCACTGAAAATACTGCCGAAGTGCAAATCAGCGACCAGTACTTTACTCTGCTGACCAATCTTCTGTTCGATTCAGAAAATAACCTGCGCCTGTATGAGCAGGAAATAACGTTCTACCCGCAGGTGCCTGTGACAGTCGATGGCGTCACCTTCTACCAGAATCTTTACTCGTACACTGATGGCGGCGGCGTTGAAATGCCGATCGTGCTGACTCCGAGCCAGAACAACGGTGGTACCGAAGAAAGTGGTTTGACCTCTGATAGCGACAACTTGATTGTGGCTGGACGTCTCGATCTCCTGCACGGTGCCTATATCGACGGTGGCGCGGGCAACAATACTCTGGAGATAGACGCTAAGGGTTTCTACGCTCAGCCCAAAGAGCTGCTGAATATCCAAACAGTCTCCATTGAGAACCTGCCTAACGTATACACCAACGGTCCGGACACTGGTCTGGGTGACGGTAGCGACGACAGTACTTATCCTGATCTCGACGAGTCCTACACCGATCGTTACACCAATTCCATTATCGACCTTTCTCGTGCCGGTGATTTGGAGTCGCTGGTAGTTAGCGAGAGCAACTTCCAAGGTCTGGATGGCGACGGGCAAGACTTTATCGCTGAAGCTGGCGATCTTACTGTTGCAGGGATTCGCGGTGGTGCGACCCTGACTTTGGATGGTGCCTTTAGCAATAACGACTACGCCTTCCACTTCCGTGAAACCTCAAGCGAAGGTGTGAACGTCGTACTGCACAACGTCAACTTCGACGACGGTGATCTGATTCTGGCGCACAACTCTCCAGTGTTGAACGTGGCTTCTACTGGCGCCGGCAATGTGATCGAAGGTTCCGATCTGTCTGGCGATGGCCCCAATAGCAGCAACCTGACAACGCTGAACATTACTGGTGAAGCGTCGCTGCTTATCAGTGATTCGATTGCTGATGCTTTCGCAGAAGGTACTCCAGCGGTGATTGATGCTTCAGGCAACACCGGTGGTGTTGACCTGAAGATGAACGGTTTTGACGACGAAGTGACCTTCATCGGTACTGCTGCCGCAGACGATCACTTTGAAGCTCACCTGGACGATGGTCGCAGCGTAACCATTACTGGCGGTGCGGGTAACGGTGAGTACGACGTATCGACCGATGGCGATGTTGTGGTTACCGCCGGTGACGGCAACAACGAAATCTGGGCTGAGAGCTACGACGACGACAGCACAGGTGCAGAGCTTGAAGGCACTGTTAATGTCACCGTTGGTGAAGGCCAGAATGACATTACGGTCTACTCAACTGACGCGTTCGCGATTACGGCAGGCAATGGTGATAACCGTATCGAAGCCTTCGGTGGTGACGATGACGAGTTCAGCATTTTCGACCGCGCGGTAACCGAAGATGACCTGTCCACTATCGTGCTTGGCGATGGCCAGAACGAAGTGTCTGCCTACTCGCGCTTGCTGTCAGTCGAAGCCGGTAACGGCGGTAATGAAATTGAAGTTTTTGCCTACGAGCTTGAGTTGACCTCAGGAACCGGCAACGACGTGATCGTTGCTGGCAGCGAAGCTGGTGAAGGCGGTACGGCTGTCGTTCGCGTAAGCGACGGCGACAACGACATTACTATTTACGAGTTCGACAACGTTGACGTGGTAACCGGTGGCGGCGACGACGCGCTGACTATCATTGGTGGCAATATCAACTTCGGTATCGGTGGCGAAGAAGTTGAAGTTGGCAGCGAAGAAGGTACCGAGACACTGATCAATGTTGACCTGGGCTTGGGTAACAATACCCTGACTCTGGGCTCCGACGGTGATGATCTGCAAGGTGTCACTGCGGTAGATGGATCTACCATTACCGGTAGCAACTTGACCTTGGTTGTGAATCGCGACAGTGATCTCTCTCGTGCAGAGTTGAGCGGCGTAACTGCTATCCAGATGCGTGGCGACGAAGAGCTCGGCGACGACGACGCCTCTGTGCTGACCCTGTCCGTAAGCCAGTTCCTGGAAATCGGCGGTTCCGCAGCAGTAAGCACTATCGGCCAGTCTTTCGGTGCTCACTCGGTCATCAACCTGGTAGTTGACCAGGATGTATCTCTAGACGATCTCAATGTTGACGCCCTGCCGCGCTCCATCGACTTCTCCTTCGAGGTTATGGATGGCGTAACTCTTGAAATGACTGCTCAGCAGCTGCACGAGCGCGTCACTAATCAAGGCGTAACCGCATTTGTTGATGGCAATGGCGACTTCGCTGAAGGCACTGTGTTGATTACAGGCGGTGCACCTAACTTCAACGAGAATGACACAATGGAGGGTGGCT
Organism: Spongiibacter nanhainus; assembly: GCF_016132545.1. GTDB lineage: Bacteria > Pseudomonadota > Gammaproteobacteria > Pseudomonadales > Spongiibacteraceae > Spongiibacter > Spongiibacter nanhainus. Next base: position 3,838,257 of record NZ_CP066167.1, on the reverse strand, counting down.
CTATCCATCCTCTTGGCGCCAACACGCTAAACGTTCGTGTGTCAGAAACTGTCAACGGTTATGAGCGTCCAGGGGACGTAACTTACTTCACCCGTATCAATATCAACACTGATACTGACCTCGACGGCGGCGTGTTGAACCCCTTCACCACTGACAACACCTTCCTGCGCATCACTGGTAACTCCGGTCTGATGTTCGTGCCGGTTGAAGCCGGTCTGGACGAATGGGGTCAGCCTATCCCGAATGCTGGTGACTCCATTGAGTTGGCTGTAGGCAGTGATGGCCCCTTCTTGATCGACTACTCCACCGTGGGTGGCGATGTCGAGGGCTTGGTCATTGACCACTTCGAGAAAGCTCTAGTTGATCTCGGCCCTTCAACGGGTCCATCGCAATGGATGGGTGGCATCTACGGTAACGGCATTGATGCCCGCCTCGACGTTAAGCTCGATGGCGACGTAGGTAGCGACGAGCAAGGTCTGATCTCTGCTGGTGTGCAAACATTCGTCGTTGTCGATATGTATGGCGACGATCACACCTTCTGGACTTGTGAAACCACCGAAGACCTGGAAGTGCTGGGTCTGCGCGGTAACTACGAAGACACCCTCACTTTGGGTAACGTTGAGCGCGGCGTCGAATTCCTGATGGAAGTGGAATACGTCAAAGACGCTGGCTACGTTGTAGGTGCCATTTTTGGTGACTTCGCCCGTCCGGGTGCCGACGCGGTTGTCAACGTTGTTGGCCTGAACGACCTGCCCGACGGCGAGACCCAGATGGTCGCGGGCATCCAATTGGTGAACACCGAAACGGCCGTCGTTAACGTGACCGGTGGTGACACTAGAATCGAAATGTTCAACAGCAGCAACAACGGTGTGGGTACCGAGTCCCTTACTGTGACAGCAGATGCTGATCTGTTCTTCCCCGAGCTGCGCGACGACCTTGGGTCCTTCGACGGTTCTGGTGTGGCAGGCACGTTGACCACATCGGTTGATCCCGGTAACTCCGATACGGGCCTGGATTTTGAAGGTGCCGCAGGTGGTACTAACCTCAGCATTGACAATGCCGGTGTTGATGCTATCGACAGCATCGGCGGTGCCGGTCCGGTTGCACTGACCATCGGTGACGGTACAGGAACAGATACCGTAAACCTAAGTGAAACTGAGCTAAGCAATGTGACGTCAGTAACCATCGTTGGCGTTGATACAGATCCAGGTACACCTGTTATTCCCAGTGCAACCTTGGTTCTTACCATGGAGCAAGCAGACGACATCGGTGCTGAAAACTTCGTCGTCGCTGAAGGTGACGCTGGTGGCCTGAAGCTGGTGGGTCTATCAGATCAAGAGTTTTCGCTGGCTAACTACGATGTTGAGGGTGAGTTAGTAATTGACCTCACATTGGCAAGCGACCCGGTTGTAACCCTGCATCCAAACACAGACCTGACTGGCATTGGCGGTCTGGAGATCCCAGAAGGCACCACCCTGTACCTGACCATGGCCCAGTTCCAGCAACTGGACGACGAGGGTACGCTGACAGGCATGGGTAGCGTGGTCATCACTGACACAACTCAAGCCGATGTGGGTGTGGAAGGTATAGACCTCGATCTGAGCATGGTTAACCTCACCGGTACCGACAGCACTGTTACTGTCATGCTGGCAGAGGATGTTGATCTTTCAGATTCGGTTCTGATGGATGTTAGCGGCGATCCTATCGTTGATGCATTCATCTACGGTGACGACACTTCTCTGACTCTGGGTGATATCCAGAACGCAGACGGCGTTGACATCACCGGTGGCGCTAACAGCACACTGGTATTTACCGATACTCAGACCAACATCTTTGAAACCATTGATGCCTCTGGTTTTGATATCAGCTTCCTCTACTACACCAACACTATTACCAACGGTGGTAACCGCAACATCGATGACATCTTCGCCGGTCTGGCTGGCGATATCGAGAAGTTTAGCTACTTTGGTGAAGGCTTCGTTCTGGCTATCGATCAGGTGGCCAACATTGAGGAAACCGTTACAGTTGAGGGGTCGTTGGTGTTCAACCCCTCTGCGCCAGATACTGAGCTCAACAGCCTGACCTTCAACATGCAGGGTGGCGCTGAGCTGAATGGTAACTTGCGGGTTTCTACTGGCGACAAGTTTGATGACGATAATGGCAACGGCATCCAGGATGCTGGCGAAGCCGACTTGGTTCGTACTTACCTGCGCGAGTTGACCATTAACTCTAACGGTGCAGCAGACGTAGAGAACCTGCTCTCTGGTGTCGCAGCCAACGTCATCAGCGGTGATATCACTGGTGAGCCTGGCTTCCCAAGCCCGACTAACCAGATCAACAACCTGTTGAACGTAACCATTAACGCCGAGCAGAACTTCATTCTGGAAGGTCAATTGGTATTCAGTTCGAATGTTGGCGGTGATGATTTCGCCTCCAATGACATCGAAGACGCCACGGCTACCTTGAATGTCAACGGCGACGCTGATGTCACTCTGGCTGATCTCGATACTGACGATAACGATGTAGACGCTCTGGTAATCAATCACACCGGATCTGGCACATTGACTGTGGGTCTGTCTTCTCTGGCAACAGTTGATGCCGGCGATCTCATTACCTTCAATGGTAGTGCCACAGGCATGGACATCATCAACATCAGCGGTACGCTGGATCTGTCCGATGACGTGCTGAACGACGTTGACACCCTGGTACTGGACGAAAGCGGCGGCTTGGCTGGCTCTAACGATGTGTCTCTGACCATCACCCAGGCTCAGTTCGACGCAATCGGTGCAGCCAATATCATTGTTAATACCGATGGCCAAACCAGCTACCTGAACATTAACGAGTTTGGCGCCGCGCCCTTTGATGCCACCACCATCAGCGAAGATATCGACGATATCGACCTGTTCATGGCGGATGGCAACATCACTCTGGATCCGGCCACCAACCTGACCGGTGTTGATACCATCACCGTGCCAGAAGGTGGTGTGCTGAACCTGACTGCGGCGCAATTCCTGCAGCTGCAAGGTAGTGGCACTATCGTCGGCGTAGACGAAGACGGTAACCCGACGTCTGATTACTCGGTTAACATCACTGGTCTTACTCAGGCAGACATCGACAACGGTCCTCTGGATCTGAGTGATATCACTGCAGATAACGTTACCCTGTCTCTGGCAGAGAGCGTTGAGCTGAGTGACGACGATGTTCTGGATCTTGACGGTGCAAGCAGCGGCGAAGTGGAAGTTCTGCTGACCGACGGCCAAGATCTAGGCATTGCTCTGTTCAGCCAGGCTGATGGCTTGAACGTAACCGGTACTGGCGACACAGACGTCTTCTTCCGCTTTGCGGACGAAGATGGCAGCCCGGTCACCTTCTTCACTAGCCTCGATGCCTCTGGCTACAGTGTGACTCAGTTGCACGCACTGAATGTGTTTGCCGGCGGCTTTAACGTCGAGTTCCTGCTGGATGACCTGTCCGGTGCAATTGATCTGGTGATCTATCACGACCCAGAGGAATTGGGCCTGCTCAACACCACTAATCGTGTGGTCATCGTCGAAGAAGGCGTCAGCGTTGGTAACAACACCATAGCCCTTGCCTTCAACGACCTGGATGCTGGCGACGAAGTTATTACCCTGACCATGAACCTCATGGGTGGTGTAGAACTCAACGGTGACATCGTGATTGGCGGCCAAACTCCGCCGCCGAACACCATGCCGCTGTGGCTGCAAAACGTTACCATCGTGTCCGAAGGCGACGGCTCTGTACCCAACCTGCTGACCGGTGAGACTAACAACATCTTTGACGGTGATTTGACGCCATTCCCGGCTGGCGCCAGCCCCGGTTTGGAAAATAACAACCTGTTGGATGTGGATGTTATTGCCAATCTCGCTTTTGAGATGACTGGTCAAATCCTGCTGAACCGCCGTACTACTGACGACGATGACGATGCGACTGTCTCCTTCAGCGGCCCAGCTGCAGTCACTATCAAGGGAATCGATACCTCTGGTTCTGATACCGTTATCGATACATTGACTGTGAGCAATACCGGTGGTCCGTTGACCATCACTGCTGGCTCTGACGCGCTTCAGTTGGACGGCACCGAGAACCTGGTATTCACCGGTGACGGCGACATCCTACTGGATACCGATACCACTATGGCCGTTACTGATAACGGTGTAGATGGTGGCGACGAGCTGTCTAACATCGATGCGTCAGCCTTTAGCGGTGACCTCACTCTGAATGTGGTTGAAAATATCGATTCGGCTAACTTCAGCTTCACTGCAGGTAGCGGCGTAACAACGGCGACCTTCACCGATGGTGATCTGGATAGCACTGGTCCAGGCGAAGATGGCTGGAGCTTCGACTACAGCAACGCCGCCGCAGGGTCTGAACTGCACTTGGCTGGCGCGATAGACGTAGACGGACTTGATCCAGCTGCCGGGTCCGAATTGAGCATCAATATGGGCCCCAACGGCGTCCTATACATCGACTCCAGCATGGATCTTTCCGGGCTGGATCTGGAGATTCTCGGTGCCCAGTCCATCGTGCTGGCTGACGAAGTTGAGCTGACACTGACAGCGTCACAAGCTGACGGCCTGAACATCATCGCTGGTGCCGACACGGGCGCGCCTGGCTACACCGGTGTGGTGAACATCGTTGGTCTGACCAATGACGCCGATCCCGATGATCCGAGCGATGCCTTCGACCTGAGCGGGATCAGCTCTGATGTGGCCGGCACTATCTTCCTGGCTGACGACGATGTCACTTTGGATAAAGCCACTGATCTGGGTGCATTCAGCATCACTCTGGAAGATTTGGCAGGCGATAGCTCTTCTAGAGCGGGTCAAACCATCCGCTTCCAGAATGTGGATCAAGCTGAGCGCGAAATCGTTGTCGACCCAGACACTGGCGCAGCGGGCACAAGCTCTACCAACGTGGTTTGGTTGTTCACTAATGACCTTGGTGGTACTCCGGTTAACACCGATGATTACTCATCAGCCCTGGGTCGCTTGTTCTTGCTGGCAGACTTTATCGATGCCAACGGCGGTGATGTAGAAGATACCTTCACTACTCTGCCCAACACCATCCTGCGTGTACCTGCAGACGACCTGAACGAAGTGAACGTATTGCTGCAATCCAATGCGATCAACCGCATCATGGAGATCGAGCACTTCGAGACAGTGGGTAACCTGATCTTTGATGATTCTGGTATTAGTCCTGTTGAGCATATCGAGAGCGTGACTCTCATGCTGGGTGGTCAAGCTACCGTCGGCAACATCGTGGTAGATGACGTCTTCGGCGCTAATGTCGATCCCAACTCTGTGTCCTTTAACGGTGTGACTATTGAGTCTTACCGTGCAGTAACTACGGGTGATGCGCTGGCAAACGAAGACTTTGTCAACGATAACGACGGCGTCAACGAGGAAGTGTCACCAGGTGTGAACGAAAACGTTCAGCCGAACAACATCAATACTGTTGGCAACATTGGTGTAGGCGGTAACGCTGCCGAAATCGACCTGCTGACCGTAACCCTGGACACTGGTGACGTAACTGTCATTGGCGACTCCTCCGCGGGTGAAGGTGCAGATCTGACCGTTGGCGACATCGTCTTCGACAGTGAAGTGCCTGCCTCTTTGGCCACGTTGGTCCTTGAAGGTGCCAACAAGATCACTGCCGGCACCATCGACTGGTCTGACGCTGACATCACCGCCTTCCTGATGGATGTGGGCTCCTTCACTGGCGTCTTCGACCCAGTACTGGACGCCGGCGCGACCGGTGAGACCTTCACAATTGAAGACGTGGGCGGCTCTGCTGGCGTTGGTACCATCATCTATGATGATGTGACCGGCGCAGAGCTCAGCGTAATTGACGGTTCGGGCAGTGACGAAAACGTGACTATGACGATCTCTCAGATCGATAGTAACGATGACGGCACGGACGACGCCTTCACTTACACCGCAACTTCAGGCGTGAACGATATCACTCTGGCTGGTGCGACTCTGGAAGCGGGCTCCACCTGGACCTTCGATCTGACCAATGCCGCCTATGGCAGCACTGTAACTATTGATGCTGGCACTACCCTGCAGCCAGGCTCTACCCTCAATGTCGACCTAACCTACGGCGGTTATGCAGATCCCGCTGTCGCTGCCCAGCTAGTCATCGATGATTCGGTAGATCTTACGGGTGTCGATCTGAACGTAACGGGTGGAGTAATCAATGTTACGGCAGGAAACTCGCTGACATTGACTGTCGAGCAGTTGGCCGATCTCTTCGCCTCTAGTACGCCTATCATTGGTGAAGGTACAGTTGTAGTGATTGGCGATGGCACAGACGCGGACCCAGACATCTTCTCCGTCATTCTGGCCCAAAGTGCTGACTTGTCTGCTGTGACTATCGATACCGATGGCCTGAATGGCGACGACGACGTGACCGGCGCTTTGGAAATTACAGGCGCGTCGAGCCTTCCAAGCCTCGATATCCCGTTCTCAGAGCTTACCTTCATTGCTGATGACGCCGACAATGCGGACGAGGAAATTACCATCTCTTACTCAGTGGATGGCGTTCCTGCTGCTCCGGTTGTTATCGACCTTTCCGGTATTGATGTAATGGATGCTGAGGCAATTGCTGCAGAAGTGGCATCTGTACTTGACGGAATGGTCGGTTTGGTCGCTTTCGCTGAAGGTGAAGTTGTGCGGTTTGTTGCAAGTCCGGCCATAGGCATTGAGTTTGAAGTGACTGATGTGTCTGTTACGGCTGGTACCGCCACAACTCTGGCTGCTGATATCGTTAACTCCGGCGCAGTACTCGATCAGGGCGGTATTCAGTGGACTGGCTCCGCTGAAAACGATGTGATTGAGGGCGGTAACGAAGATGATGTCTTCAGCATGGGCGCAGGCGACGACACCATCACGGGTAACGGCGGCAGCGACACATTCAATGTTGATGAAGGTACCGACACCATCATTGATCTGAACGGCGACGCGGACGATTTGGATCCGCTGACCGAAGAAGAGAATGATGTTCTGGTAGTGTCTACCGGTGCGACTGCTCTTGCTTCAACAGGTGGCTTTGTGGCTACAGCGGATACCATCAACAACGGTGCTGCAACCATTACCGCCGATGGCGCATCTGATGAGGCAGTTATCGCTGTCACAGCAGACGGCGCGGATGATGACAGCGAGACTATCACCCTCGACGTTGAAATAGTGGGTGACAGTTCCTTCCCTGGTACAGTAGTGACCTTGGGGGCAGGCGTTGATGTTACCGATGCTGCAGCAGTGGCCACCGCTATAGCCTCTACCCTGGATACAATTGCCGGGATTACAGCGTCTTCCACAGGGGCGATTGTCAATGCCTCTAGCGATAGTGGTGCTCCTCTGACCATTGATGTCACGATTGGCGGTACCACCACGACTCTGGCGGCCGACGTTGGATACAACGTCACCGTTGATATGTCCCAGGCCTCGGGCCCCAATGGTTACACGGTTGTGGGTGCCGGCCTTGGTGCGTCTTCCTTGAGCGGTAGTGCTTTCGGTGACGTGATCAGCGATGGCGACGACGTTGTTCTGGGCAGCAACACTGTAGATGTTCTGACAGGCAATGCCGGAGGCGATACCTTTGCGTTCACTGTCAATGTCAGCAACACAGCGGTATTTGCCGAAGCGACTGTAACCCCAGCCATTGATCGTGAAGTCATTACAATCACTGGTGATGGTGCGAATGATACTGACGAGACTCTGGCGATTGATTACACCCTAAATGGTGTTGCTCAAACGACCTTGACTCTCGACTTCGACGCACTGGGTGTTGATCCGACTGACGCAGCAGCGGTTGCGGCAGCAGCAATCGCGGCCCTTGATGCGAGAGCGGGCATTTCAGCTACCACTGGCACCAACCCTGAAGATATCGTGGTTTCTGGTGATAACGGCGGCGACTTGACCATCGATGCTGTTACCCCTGGCGGAACTACAACTACTCTGGCAGGTGCGATTGCCGATGGTGCTGACCAAGCTCAGGAGACCACATTGACTGTGACCGGCACGCCGACTGCAGGTGATGTGTACAGCATCCTGGCTCCGGGTGAAGTACCTGCGGCGGATTACACCGCGATGCCTGGTGATGACGCTGATGCAGTAGCAGCTGGTTTGGCAGCAGCATTCAATGCAGCGGCGCCGGCAACTACCATTGATGCGACGGTCGTTGACAATGTCATCACGTTTGCTGATGAGGAAGATGATAACGGTGGCTTCACTCTAACGTTGGACAGCACTGCTGCATTTGGTGGCTCTAGTGCAACTGGCGATATCAACAACTTTGACGAGTTGGATATCGTTACCGACTTCAGCAGTGGCGCTGACTCCATCTCCATGGGCCTGGTTGCGGGCACGGGTAACTACGCAGAAGCTGCTGAGGTGGCGGATTACGCCACGGCGTTGGCCAATGCGAATACCGCGTTTGATGGCAGCGTAACCTACTACTTGACCTCGGCTACCGACCTAGATGGTGTCGGTGGTACAGGATTGGTAGAAGGTCAGGAAGGTGCTGGTATCCTGTTTGCAGATGCGAACTTGGATGGTACAGCTGATGTGGCTATCCTGCTGTTGAATGTCACTTCAGATGACTTCCTGGCAACCGATATTGTTGTCTAAACCTACCGGATAAGGGCTGTAATTTTACAGCCCTCTTCTTCGATAACCCTCGGCCTAGCGCCGGGGGTTTTTTGTTTTTGGGGTAAAATATTCGCTATATTGGAGGTAGCATCAGAAGTGAAAGAGTTAAAATGCGCCCCAGGTATACTGAGGTCGGTAGTATCGACGTAAGCAAACAATATTGGAGTAAGCGTGCCACAATTAAAGGCTGTAAGCGCATCCGAGCATCGCCGTTTTAGTTGGATGCCTTTCTCACACTATAAGTTTGCGAAGGGTGATCAGTTTATCCCCCTGCTCGTGAATGAATTTAAGTTGGCGTCAACGATGGCGCCAATCGCTTTTATAAAGAAAGGCGAGGGCTATCAACCGATACTAATCGCTGGTCTTGAAAGTAAACGGAATCTGCTTGTGTCGTCTGAGGGCTATTGGCTGGGCGGCTACGTACCGTCACATTATCGCTCTCACCCTTTCTGTATTGGTAAAAACCAAGACGGCAAAGAGCTTCTATGTTTTCATTCTGACTCGGAGTTCGTTCATGATCGAATAATTCCGGGTGAAAGTAAGCCGTTTATCCAGGGTGAAGGACTGTCTACGGATCTTCAGGAAATTTATGATTTCCTCAAATCTTGTCAAATCGGCAGCCAAAATTCCGACTCTTTCTGCTCCAGGTGTAAAGAATTAGACCTATTCATGCCTTGGAGCCCAGAGATCAAATTAAATGGTAAGTCCAAACGATTTACTGGTTTTTATTGCATAAATGAAAGCAAGCTTAAAAACTTACCGGATACAGATGCTAAATCAATGCTAGAAACTGGAGCGCTGGGTGCAATTTACTACCACCTTGCATCTTTACCCCTAACCACCTCATTAGAGACTCTGTATTACCGTCAGGCAAAGGCGAGTGAATCGAAAGACTCAGGCATTGAATACGAAGATGTATTTACAGGTTTTGCCGACGATGATTCGATCAATTTGGAGTGGTGATCAGGGCTTTCAGTTGATCAGCGCGCCGCGGTTTACCGTCTTTAGGGAAATGGCCCATAGGTCTTTACGATATAGGTAAATAAGGAGGCAAGCTGTAATTCCCGTGCCTCCTTGGGAAAACAGCGCCTTTGTGGCATGATGCTTGGCGTTTGTTTATGTATAAAATTGTGGAGTGAGCATGACCGAAGAAAAAGCACGCACCGTTACTATTGATGGCAAGGAATACGCACTGGATTCATTAAATGATACGGCCAAAAACCAGTTGATGAACCTGCGCGCTGCGGATCAAAAAATCAATGCGCTTCAGCAGGATCTGGCAATGTTCCAAACCGCGCGTAACTCCTATGCCAAAGTTTTGGCCGAAAACCTGCCCGAGTCGCCTGAAGCCGCGGCCGAGTAGCCCGCCGACTCCTTGAGAGGCGTAGGATGGACATCGCTGTTTATGTCCGTCTTATAGCCGGCGGACACAAAATCTGTGTCCGCCCTACGCCCCGCTGATTACACTTCTTAACAATGCCGTCGTGTTGGCGTCCCGCCAGGCGGGTTTCTCCCCAATGTCATTTACGATTGGATCGCGTAAACTATGCGGTTTTGGCGGGCGCAGTCCCGGCCTCGATTTTGGCGGCCCTTATGCCGCGAGCACAGCGGAAGTCGTTGTGTTTTGGGAGAGTTAAATGATTGATTTGTCGAATTATTCTTTTGCTGACCTGGTGGGTGGCACCCTGCAGCCAGCGAGTTTAAAGGGTGATTTCCCAGCCGAGCTGCTTTCGGTCAATCTTGTCGACCTCAATCTGCCTGAACAGTGGGTCGACTGGCTTGATAAAGAGCGCCGCAAAGAGGAAGCGGAAAACGACGCTGATGTTAAACTGGACACCAGCGGCGCGGTTGTTGATATAGCTGCCGTCGATTTCGACGCCCTGTCCCTCACTGCCGTCGATACCCACCAGCAAGCGGCTGTCAGCCCGCCCGAATCATCTGGAAGCGAGGAAGGATTTTCGATTAATCCGCTTGTCTGGACGGTGGCGGGTGTTGCCGGGATCGTGGCCCTGGACTCAGCGGACAGCGACAGCAATGGTGGTGGCGGTGGTAACCGAGCGCCAGTGTTCGCTGAATCCAGCCGATCACTGACGATCCAGGAAGATCAGCCCATCATCATCCGTGCCGACGTCACCGACAAAGACGGTGACGAATTGACTTTTTCCATCCCCAGCTCAGCTCGTCCGGATAATGGCACTGTCGAGGAGGGTGGTTCACCGGGTGTGTTTGTCTATACCCCCGATGCCGAGTTTTCCGGGGAAGATAGCTTCACTATCCGGGTCTCTGACGGAAACGGCGGTATTGCCGTACAAGAAGTGACTATCACCGTTGAAAACGTCAATGATGCGCCTGAGGTTGATGAAGAGCAGAACATTAGTGGCAACCAGGGGCAGGTTTTAAGGATTACGGTTCCCGCTACCGATATTGAAGGAGATCCACTCACTTACACGTTCACCAATCCATCTAATGGCTCCCTAACGCCTGGCGATAGTCCTGGTGAATATTTCTATGCGCCGGACGCCGCTTTTACCGGTGAGGACAGCTTTACGGTGACGGTAAGTGACGGGACCAACGACGTCTCGCAAACCATTAACCTGCGGGTGGGGCTGCCTAACGAAGCGCCTGATGTAGACGAAACGCAGACAGTGATTGTCGATGAAGACGAGGAAATCACCGTTACTGTGGAAGCCGAGGATGTCGACGGTGACACCCTAACCTATACCGCTGGCGACCCTAGCAATGGCACGGTGGAGGAAGGGGACAACCCCGGTGAGTTTGTTTATACCCCCGATCCCAATTTTAATGGTGAAGACAGCTTTACCGTAACGGTCGATGATGGCAATGGTGGTACAGCGACCCAAACCATCACAGTGATGGTGAATCCTGTGGAGGATACTTACGAGCTCAGCGCAGACGACGTTGAAGCCGCAGAGGGAGATACTGACGGCAACACCATGGTTTTTGAGCTCAAGTTGGATCGGGCGCCGTTTGACGAAGACGTGGTAATAAACGTCGTCAGCCAGGATGGCACAGCAACAGCCGGCGATGATTTCGAGGCGGTGGATACCCAGCTAACTTTCTTGGCGGGGGAGGATACGGTAGAACTCACCGTAAATCTGCTGGGCGATACCATTGTGGGCATTGATGAGGCCTTCACCCTCTTGATCTCCGGCGAGCTGTTAGCCGAAGACGTTACCGTTACCGGGACAATCCTTAATGACGACCTCGACCCCAACTGGGATGCGCCTACTATCGATCTGCTCGCTGAGTTAGACACCGGCGAGTTGGATGATGACAACATCACATCTGAAGATGATCTAGGCTTTCGGGTTATCGCCGAGCCGGGTGTCGATATTGAAATTTTTCAGGACGGAGTCTCAATTGGGACTGCCACGGAAGACAGCGACGGTGTTTACTTGTTTGAAGTTGATAACCTCGGTGATGGCGAGTATGAGTTTGTTGCCATTCTCAGTGTCAATGGCAGCAGTGACACCTTGGAGAGCCAACCGCTGACAGTGACGGTGGATTCAGAAGACCCCTCTACCCCAACAATCGCACTGGCCCCGGAGTCCGATACAGGGGCGATTGGTGACCGTTTAACGGCAGACGATACTCCGACTCTAGTTATTGCTGCTGAAGCTGGGGCGAGTGTCGAAGTCTTTCTTGATGGCGAATCATTGGGTTTGGCGACCGAGAATGAAGCGGGACAGTATAGCTTTACCGCTTCGGCTCTCGGCGAAGGTAACTATGAGTTTTCAGCTGTAGCAACTGACCCTGCGGGCAACAGCTCATCTGCTTCTGCTGATTTGGATATTGAGATTGATACCACCGCACCGGCTGCGCCCGTGATTGCACTAGATGCTGGCTCGGATAGTGGCGTTTCAGGTGAGGACGGCATTACCCAAAATGATGTGCTCTTCTTCACTATCGATGCTGATCCAGGCTCTACGGTGGAGGTATTTCAGAACGGTACGTCCGTCGGTATAGCACAAGAAGATGGCAACAACCCGGGGCAATACGACTTCACTACTAGCACTTTGGACGAAGGTAATTTCCAACTTACCGCAGAAGCGACGGATTTGGCGGGAAATACCTCAGCGCTATCGTTGTCAGAAGATGTCACCATCGATACCTCTGCGCCCGTCATTGCGGCACTCACCGCCGATGCTGAAGCGGACACGGTGACGGTAAGCTTCGACGAATCGCTGGGGCTGTTTGATGACGCTGACTTTAGCTTTACCGTCAACGAGTTGGCGGCGGCCGTGACTGGTGTTAACGCTGCGGACGACAGCCTCACCTTTAGCCTGGATGTGGATCTTCAGGCCGGTGATACTATTGATGTGGCTCTTCTGGCGGGCGCCATTGCCGACATTGCTGGCAACGGTATTGCGGCGGTGGATTTCAATGATGACCCCGCAGGCACGGTGGTTTAATAGCGTTTGTCGATGCTGACGAGTGTTGTGTATGAGTGAGGATACGCCTTCGGTCTCCACCAAGCCTCTGGCTCAAGAGCTTCAGCGGGTCAGGACTGAATACAGTATTCCTGAAGACCGGCTGAGGTTGGTGGGTGAAGATCGCGACGGTAACCGAATTGCTATCTGGCTGACCTTTCGTTTGCTTCAGCGGCTGGTGCCGGTACTGCTCAAGTACCTGGACGAGCAGCTGGGTGAACAAGCTGAAAAAGCCGGCCCGACGCTCAAACTGGGCGACCTCCAGGAGTTTGCCCAGGCTTCTGCGAAGAGCGCCTTGCGACGGGGTGATAGTGAGCCAGTGCATTGGAGTGAAGGCGACAGCCAGTGGCTGGCCAACTCTGTGGACTACTCGTCATCCAAGCAAGGTGTGCGCTTGGTTTTTGTCAGCGCCGCTGAGCAGCGGGCGGGCTTCGTCATGCCGGCGCCGTTGTTACGTCAGTGGCTGACCATCGTGTACTCCGGATACCGGCAGGCCGGATGGTCCACGGCAGTGTGGCCGGAGTGGATGGAAGCCGTTGGCGAAAAGCCGGCTGAAGGTGCCGACAAATCTCACGTCGTGTTGCATTAAGCATACGCCCCGCCTCGCCGTAGGGCGGACATCGTATTTTTATGTCCGCCGCTCCTCTCCCATGGATCATGCGCATTGAGGGAGATGCTTGTTTGGGTGCTTCGATCCGGCGGACACAAAGGCGGTGTCCGCCCTACGCCTTGGGAGTGGTTTGTATCACGTGGGATGGGCATCGGTTTTGTATGCACGTCACAATCCCGCGCTCCCCCCCGGCGGACACAAAAGCCGTGTCCGCTACGGCTCTCGTACGTAGGATGGACATCGCTTTTTATGTCCGTCATCACTTAAAACTCCACCCCGCGATACATCAACGCTTCTTGAATATGCACTGGCGTTATCGACAGGGCCCCGGCCAAATCGGCGATGGTTCTCGCCAGTTTAATAATGCGGTGCTGGGCGCGGCCGCTGAGTTGTAACTGCTGTTCGGCTTTGGTGATCAAGGCCCGGCATGCCTCGTCGAGTGGGCAGTGATGGTCGATCTCGCGGGCGCTTAACTGAGCGTTGGCTTTGCCGGCTCGGTCCAGTTGAATTTGCCGGGCTTGGGCCACGCGTTGCTGAACGGTGGCGCTGGTCTCGCCATTCGGTGCATTCAGCAACTCCTGGCTGCTCATGCGCGGCACGGTAATACGGATATCGATGCGGTCTAGCAGCGGGCCGGAGATTTTGCTGCGATAACGCTGAATCTGGTCCGGCGTGCACTTGCAGTCCCGGGTGGGGTCGCCGTCGTAGCCGCAGGGGCAGGGGTTCATGGCGGCGATCAGCTGAAAGCGGCAGGGATAGCGCACTTGCTGGGTGGCCCGGGCAATGATCACTTCACCGCTCTCCAGTGGCTCTCGCAGCACTTCTAAAACGTGGCGGGAGAACTGGGGCAATTCATCGAGAAACACCACACCCAAATCTCCCTTGGAAATCTCACCGGGGCGAGGTGGGCTGCCGCCGCCGACTAGTGCGGGCCCTGACGCAGAGTGGTGAGGACTGCGAAAGGGGCGCCGCAAGTCCAGCGCCTGCCCCAGCACCGATTGAATCTTGGCGATGTCCAGGGTTTCGGCGTGGGTGAGCGGCGGCATAATGCCGGGCAGGCGGCTTGCTAGCAGGGTCTTGCCGGTGCCGGGTGGCCCGCTCATCAACATGCTATGGGCACCGGCGGCGGCGATTTCCAATGCCCGCTTAGCGGCGGTTTGCCCTTTAACGTCGATAAGATCGGGCAGCGCCGCAGTGCGATGCGTGTCGCTGGCATCGCTACCCAGTGGTAGGTCCTGCTGGCCGTGGAGGTACTGGGCCACATCAATCAGGCTGCGGGCTTCCCGCACTTGCTCTGGAGGCAGCAAGCTGCCCAGTCCACCATTGCCTTTGGGTAGCACCATAATGCGATTCGCTTCGCCGGCCTCAACGGCACCGGGCAAGGCGGCGCTCACAGGGCGCAGCTCACCACTCAAGCCCAGCTCACCGATAAATTCGTAGCCTTCAGTGCTCTTCGCCGGAATTTGTCCGGACGCCAGCAGAATACCAATGGCGATGGGGAGGTCGAAGCGGCCGCCCTCTTTGGGTAGATCGGCGGGGGCGAGGTTCACCGTGATGCGGCTGACCGGGAATTCAAAGCGGGAATTGACAATAGCGGAGCGGACCCGATCTCGGCTTTCCCTGACGGTGGCCTCGGGCAAGCCAACGATATTGAAAGCGGGCAGCCCGCCAGAAAGGTGGACTTCAACAGTGATTAGCGGTGCGTCGATGCCGAGCTTGGCGCGGCTGAAAACGGTGGCCAGGGGCATGGTCTCATCCTTGAGCTGCTTTGAGGGGCCGGCCATGGCCCCAAAATTAGTGTTTACAGATTCTAGCTGTCGCGCTCATCCAGGGCCCTTTGAAGCTCGGCCAGTTGTGCCTCCATGGCCTCCAGTTTGGCGCGGGTTTTGTGGAGCACCGCGACCTGGGCGTCGAACTCATCCCTGGATACTACGTTCATGTGGCTGAAGCCGCTTTGCAGCAGGGCCTGAAGCTTGCCTTCCAGGTCCTGTTGGATGTCCGGGCCCTGGTTGATCAGGCGGCTGGCCTGCTCAGCGAGTTGGGAGATTAGGTCGGGTTTGTTCATTGCGTACCACCTCGAAGAATAGCCTGAATTGTAGCGCAGTCAGGGAGCTATTGTGAGCGGGCTCGTGCTTGCACTGAGCTGGTGCGATGCGGTATCGGCATCGGCATGAATCACCGTGATTGTGCACGATAGTGGTACAGATGTTGCTGCCTTTCACTCACTTGGCCTGCAGCGTAACGCTGTCAGCCTGGATAACAACACCGTTTATAACAGGGAATAGGGGGCGACAATGACAGCGGCACTGCCGCCTGCGGCAATACCGGCGGGGACGCGTTCCTGGCCAGCGGCGATTCGCCTGGTTTTCGCCAAAGGACCGCACCGCACCGATATGGTGCGGTGTGCGCACTATGGCCCGCTAAGGGTGCAGCGCCCTTTTTATCCTGAAGGCGAGTGTTGCCATTGTTACCTGCTTCATCCTCCTGGGGGGATTGCTCCCGGTGACGATCTGCGTGTGGATGTGAGCGTGCAGGCTGGTGCAGAAGCCCTGTTGACCACGCCCTCCGCCGGACGGGTATACCGCACCGATGATGCCGGTACCGCTCAGTCTCAAGGCGTTACGGCACAGGTGGAAGAGGGCGCCTGCCTCGAATGGCTGCCCCAAGAAACCATTGTATTTGATGGCGCCAGTGTGACGCTGACTAACGCCTTTGAATTGGCTGCTGAAGCCAACTTGCTGGCTTGGGAAATCCTGGTGTTGGGTCGGCGTGCCAGCGGTGAGTCTTATACCTCTGGGCGCTGCCTGCAGCATTTGCAGGTGCGCCGGGAAGGGCGCTGGCTGCTCAATGAGCGCAGTGAATTTAATGCCGGCGATCCGATGCTGATGGCTCACTGGGGCATGGCTGGAGCGTCGGTAACCGCTACCCTGCTGGCCACAGTGGACACTGATCTGGCTGCTCGGGATCGCCTTCGGGATGGCTTGGCGGCCTTTGAGTTTGAGGGTGCGCTGTGGGGATTGACCCAAAAGCCCGGGGTGTTGATTTGCCGCTACCTTGGCCATTCGCCGGAACAGGCCCGCAAGGGTTTTGCCTGGCTGTGGTCGGTGCTGCGGCCGATGATGTCGGGCCGTGCTGCCAGCCCGCCGAGAATTTGGAATACCTGAGCTAAGCCTTGGAATACCTGAACCAATGACTGCAACGACGCAATACAGGAATCCGTCATGGAGTTGAGTCCCAGAGATAAAGACAAGTTGTTGATTTTTACCGCCGCGCTATTGGCGGAGCGCCGCAAGGCCAAAGGCCTGAAGCTAAATTATCCCGAGGCCATTGCGCTGATTAGCGCTGAAGTGATGGAGGGCGCCCGCGAAGGCCGAACCGTGGCGGAAATGATGAGCGCGGGACGGGAGGTGCTGAGCCGTGACGACGTGATGGACGGCGTGGCAGAGATGATCCACGAGGTCCAGGTGGAGGCCACCTTTCCCGACGGTACCAAACTGGTCACTGTTCACAACCCGATAGTGTAAGGAGGCGGCAATGATTCCCGGAGAAGTCCAGGTCGCAGATGGCGACGATATTGATCTCAACCCCGGTCGGCCGACCCTGACCGTCTCGGTGTCTAACAGTGGCGACCGGCCGGTACAGGTCGGCTCTCACTATCACTTTTACGAAACCAACCCGGCGCTGCAGTTTGATCGCGAGGCCACCAAAGGCTATCGCCTTAATATTGCCGCGGGCACGGCAGTGCGTTTTGAACCCGGCCAAAGCCGCGAAGTGGAGTTGGTGGCCCTGGTGGGCAAGCGCGAGGTGTACGGATTTCGCGGCGACATTATGGGGGCACTATGACCAAGATCAGCAGACGCGCCTATGCAGATATGTACGGCCCCACTGTGGGCGACCGGGTTCGCCTTGGCGACACCGAGCTGTGGATTGAGGTGGAGAAAGACTTCACCAGCTACGGTGAGGAAGTCAAGTTTGGCGGCGGCAAGGTGATTCGCGATGGCATGGGGCAGAGCCAGCGCCCCAGTGCCGAGACGCCGGATACCCTGATCACCAATGCCCTGATTCTCGATCACTGGGGCGTGGTCAAAGCCGACGTCGCCATCAAGGCCGGCCGCATTGTGGCGATCGGCAAAGCCGGTAACCCCGATATCCAGCCGGATGTGGATATCGTTGTCGGGCCGGGCACCGAGGTGATTGCGGGTGAGGGCCAGATTCTCACCGCTGGCGGTATCGACGCTCACATCCACTTTATCTGCCCTCAGCAGATTGAAGAGGCATTGATGAGCGGGGTGACCACTATGATTGGTGGTGGCACGGGGCCCGCTACCGGCACCAACGCCACCACCTGTACACCAGGCCCTTGGCATATCGGCAAAATGCTACAGGCGGCGGAAAGCTTCCCAATGAACCTGGGTTTTTTGGGCAAGGGTAACGCCAGTCTGCCCGAGGCTTTGGCGGAGCAGATCGAAGCCGGCGCCATGGGTTTGAAACTGCACGAGGATTGGGGTACTACCCCTGCCTCCATCGATAACTGCCTGACCGTGGCCGAGCAATACGACGTGCAGGTAGCCATCCACACTGACACCCTTAATGAGTCGGGTTTTGTTGAGGATACCCTTGCGGCGTTTAAGGGCCGGACTATTCATACCTATCACACTGAGGGGGCGGGCGGTGGCCATGCGCCGGATATTATTAAGGCTTGTGGTAGCGCCAACGTATTGCCTTCCTCCACCAACCCGACCCGGCCCTTTACCGTTAATACTGTGGACGAGCACCTGGATATGCTGATGGTGTGCCACCACCTCGACCCCAATATTCCCGAGGACGTCGCCTTTGCCGACTCCCGTATCCGCAAAGAGACCATCGCTGCTGAAGATATCCTCCACGATCTGGGGGCCTTCTCGATGATCTCTTCTGACTCCCAAGCTATGGGGCGGGTGGGGGAAGTGGTTTGCCGCACCTGGCAGACCGCCCACAAAATGAAAGTACAGCGCGGCCCGCTGCCGGAGGATTCCGATTACAGCGATAACTTCCGCGCCCGCCGTTACATCGCCAAGTACACCATTAACCCCGCCCTGGCCCAGGGCATTGCCCACGAAGTGGGCTCGGTGGAAGTGGGCAAGCTGGCGGACTTGGTACTGTGGAAGCCGGCTTTTTTTGGGATTAAACCGGCGCTGATTATCAAGGGCGGGGCCATCGCCGCGGCGCCGATGGGTGACCCCAATGCCTCGATACCCACGCCCCAGCCCGTGCATTATCGGCCGATGTTTGGCGCCTACGGTAAGGCCTGTGCGCTGACTTCAGTGAGTTTTGTCAGCCAGGCGGCGCTGGACGCCAACATTGGTGACAGCCTGGGGCTATCTCGGCCACTGGTAGCAGTGAAGGCCTGCCGCAGTGTGACCAAGGCTGACATGGTGTTGAACGACTACCAGCCAGTGATGGAAGTAGATCCGGAGACTTATGAGGTGCGGGCGGATGGACAGTTGTTGACCTGCGAGCCGGCTACCGAGTTGCCTTTGGCGCAGCGTTATTGCCTTTTTTAGTGGCGCGGGTTTTGTCGGTGGGTATGAAAAGGAAATACCCAAACCGTAGGGCGGACACCGATTTTTGTGTCCGCCATGCCGATGCCGAATGTCGATTTTGTTCGGTGGACATACAAGGCGATGTCCACCCTACCGCGCAGGCGCAGGTGGGTATGAAAAGGAAATACCCAAACCGTAGGGCGGACACCGCTTTATGTGTACGCCGAAACCGGGGTGCAAGAACAGCGGCGGACCGATGAATCGCGGTCCGCCCTACGCATTGGACAGATAGAGCGCAGGAATGTGATCGGGATAAACGAACACTATGTTGGAATGTTTTGAGTATCAAACCGGTGCCAGTGGCCCGGTATCTTTGCAGTTGGAGCTGGTATACCAAGACCGGCAGCGCAGTCGTTGCCGGGCTACCACCCGCTGCGGTCGCGACGTTGCCTGGTTTATCGAGCGGGGTGTAGTCCTGGCTGACGGCGACATACTGGTTGCTCAGAGCGGTGAACGTATCGCGGTGATCGCGGCGCCAGAGACGGTATCGGTGGTGGAGTGCAGTGATCCTTTGTTGCTGACTCGTGCGGCCTATCACCTGGGTAACCGCCATGTACCGCTACAGATTGCTGAAGGTGAGCTGCGTTATCAGCATGACCATGTATTGGATGACATGATTCGTGGCTTGGGCCTCACGGTATATTGCGACGACCGCCCTTTCCATCCCGAGAATGGTGCGTATCACAGCCATGTCGGTGGCCACAGTCATGGGCATGGTCATAGTCACAGCCACGATCACTCCCACGGGCACGCCCATGGCTGATCCGCTGCTGCACCTTATGCAGCTGGTTAGTCCTGCGCTGCCAGTGGGGGCCTACGCTTACTCTCAGGGGCAGGAGTACGCAGTGGACCAGGGCTGGGTTACCAGCCTTGATGAGGCGGAGGATTGGATTGCCGGAGTGCTCCGCTACAGCGTGGGGCGATTGGATTTGCCAGTGCTGTGGCGATTGCTGGCAGCGGCTGAGCAAGAAAGCGTCGAGTCACTGACAGAGTGGGACGATTATCTAAGCGCCTCTCGGGAGTCAGCGGAACTGTTGCTGGAGGACCGCCAAATGGGCGAAGCCCTGTGGCGGCTGCTGAGCGAATTGCAGATTGCCAGCATCACTTTGTGGCCAGAGGAGCGCGCGCCCAGTTTTGCCACCGGATTTGCCGTGGCCGCCAAGGCTTGGGGCATCGCCCCGGAGCGGGCCATGCAGGGCTTTGGCTGGTCCTGGTTGGAGAATCAAGTTGCCGCGGCCATTAAGCTGGTGCCCCTGGGGCAAACCGATGGTCAGCGCCTGCAAATGCGGTTGATGCCGGTGCTGGAAGAGGCTGTCGCCTCAGCCATGGCGCTTGACGATAACGAGATGGGTGCTGGCTTGCCGGGGCTTGCGATGGCATCGGCCCGGCACGAAACACAGTATTCCCGATTGTTCCGTTCATAGGGACATTCAGATTGGATGAGATTGATAGGAGACACAGCATGAAAAAACCGGCATTGCGGCTCGGTATCGGCGGACCGGTTGGCTCGGGAAAAACCGCCCTGGTAAAAACCCTGTGCGCGGAAATGAAAGATCGCTTCGACCTGGCGGTGATCACCAATGACATCTACACCCGAGAAGATGCTGAATTTCTTTTGCGCCACGAAGTGCTCAGTGAAGATCGCATTCTGGGGGTGGAGACTGGCGGGTGCCCACACACTGCCATTCGCGAAGATGCCTCAATGAACCTGTCGGCGGTAGCCGAGTTGAATCGGCGTTTTCCCGATCTGGAATTGATATTAATAGAGAGTGGCGGCGATAACCTCGCGGCGACCTTCAGCCCTGAGCTGTCGGATCTCACCATCTATGTTATCGATGTGTCGGCGGGCGATAAAATTCCCCGCAAAGGTGGCCCGGGAATCACCCGCTCAGATTTACTGGTGATCAATAAAACAGACCTGGCGCCTTTGGTGGGGGCCAGTCTTGAGGTAATGGACCGGGACGCTCGCAAAATGCGTGGTGAGCGACCGTTTGTGTTCAGCAATCTCAAGGATGGCAGCGGCGTTGCCGACATCGTCGATTTTATTATTGAACGCGGTTTGCTGGAGGCGCCGTCACCGTCGGCGAAGGAGAATCAAGCATGACAGAGTTGACCAGCTTGCTGTGGGTACTGTCATTGGGCTTTGGTGCCGGTGTGCTTCATGCTTTCGATGCCGATCATCTGGCTGCCGTGGCCGGGGTCAGTGGTCGCGATGACAAACGCAGCGTTCGCTTTGCCATGCATTGGGGGCTGGGACACGGTTTGGCAGTGATGTTGATTGCTGCTGCCGTGCTACTGGGAGGGGCGCAAGTCCCCGAGCGATTCAGCGCGGCCGCCGAGTCGCTGGTGGCGTGGATGCTGATCGCCATCGGTATGACAACCTTTTATCACTTGTGGCGGCAGCACTGGTGCAACGCCCCCACCGAAAGCGCGCCCCGCCAAACTCTGTTGGTGGGATTGATCCATGGTAGTGCAGGGTCGGCGCCTCTGCTGGCGGTAATTCCGGTGTTGGGC
Source organism: Spongiibacter nanhainus (assembly GCF_016132545.1). Taxonomy (GTDB): domain Bacteria; phylum Pseudomonadota; class Gammaproteobacteria; order Pseudomonadales; family Spongiibacteraceae; genus Spongiibacter; species Spongiibacter nanhainus. The sequence continues at coordinate 3,816,434 of NZ_CP066167.1, read as the reverse complement.
TATGCCTCACCGCTGTTGGGTATGCTGCATGTCCTGCTGTTTAATGTTGGCCTGCTGTTGGCGATGATTGTTGTCGGTGCGGCCATTAGCCGCGGTATGGGCAGCGTTGCCGGCCGCAGCCACAAAGTCCACCTTTCCTTTCAAGCCGCTATGGCCATGTTCGCCAGCGGTTTTGGTGTTTTCCTTCTCAGCGCAGGCTAGCTTTCTGCACCGCAATGATGCGCGCACTTGGGTGGTGCGCTTCTGCGGTGCGGTTTGCTGCGCTGTATTCACTCCCTGTTTAGGTTCACCGCCACCGGAATAATGCGGGTATCCCGCAACCATCCGCCAGTGGCCGCTTTGCGGCGGGCTGAGTCGTGTTGGCACTAATTCTGCTAAATCGTCCTTCGTATCACCCTTGGTGCTGACAGGACAGACCCTGAGAAGTCCGGCACCCACATAATTATTCAATACCTAGAGTATGGAGCACGATATGGAACGCCAAAAAACCTTGAAGGCTTTGGCCAAGCGGGGCGGGGTTGCCCTGGCCGCGGCTACACTGTCCCTTAGCGCAAGCATTGCCCAAGCAGCCGACACCATCAAAGTTGGGGTACTGCACTCCCTGTCCGGCACGATGGCCATCAGTGAAACCACCTTGAAAGACACGGTGCTGATGCTGGTGGAAGAGCAAAACAAGAAAGGCGGGTTGTTGGGTAAAAAACTGGAACCTGTTGTTGTTGACCCCGCATCAAACTGGCCGCTGTTCGCTGAAAAAACTAAAGAGCTGCTGGAAAAAGAAAAAGTCGACGTTATCTTCGGTTGCTGGACGTCGGTATCCCGCAAGTCTGTATTGCCAGTTATCGAAGAGTTGAATGGTCTGCTGTTCTATCCCGTTCAGTACGAAGGGGAAGAGTCCTCTAAAAATGTCTTCTACACCGGCGCGGCGCCCAACCAACAAGCGATCCCCGCTGTGGATTACCTGATGAGCAAAGAGGGTGGTTCTGTTAAGCGCTGGGTGCTGGCAGGCACTGACTATGTTTATCCCCGTACCACCAACAAAATCCTTGAGTCTTACCTGAAGAGCAAAGGGGTTAAAGACGCGGACATCATGATCAATTACACGCCTTTCGGTCACTCCGATTGGCAGACCATTGTCTCCGACATCAAGAAGTTCGGCTCCAAGGGTAAAAAGACCGCGGTCGTGTCCACCATCAACGGTGATGCCAACGTGCCTTTCTACAAAGAACTGGCTAACCAGGGTATCTCTGCTGAAGATATTCCTGTTGTCGCCTTCTCTGTAGGTGAAGAAGAGCTGTCCGGCTTTGATACCGGTCCGTTGGTTGGTCACTTGGCCGCCTGGAACTACTTTATGAGCGCGCCCACCGACGTCAACGATGCCTTCATCGATAAGTGGCTGGAGTTCATTGGCGACGACAAGCGTGTGACCAACGACCCCATGGAAGCAACCTACATTGGTTTCAACATGTGGACCAAAGCGGTAGAGAAAGCCGGTACCACCGATGTGGATAAAGTTCACGATGCCTTGATCGGTATCTCTGTGCCCAACCTGACTGGCGGTGTGGCGACTATGCTGCCCAACCACCACCTGACCAAGCCGGTATTGATCGGTGAGATTCAGGAAGACGGTCAGTTTGATATCGTTTGGCAGACCGATGGCGAAGTGCCCGGGGATGCCTGGACAGACTTCCTGCCGGAAAGCGCCAAGCTGATTGCCGACTGGAAAGATCCTGAAATCAATTGCGGTAACTACAATACCGAAACCAAAAAGTGCTCAGGTCAAAATTACTAATTTAGACGCCTGAGAAGGACCCTGACTGTGTTATCTACAGTCAGGGTCGCTTTGTTTGATAGTTCTGATAACGACCGTTGTCAGGCTTTATCTATCTCCCCATTTAACTCTGGCCTGAAGTCATTGTGTTGCAGTGTTTCAGGCCGGATCGATCATGGATGTCATTCATGTATTGGCGAATACTCAAACTCCGCTCGTTGTTGCCACTAAGCCTCGTATTGGGCTTGGCGCTGAGCTGCGGAGTGAGCGTTGCTCAGGAAGCGAGTTCTGAGGAGCCTTTGGCTGAAGAAGCTGCAAACACCGCTTCCCCAGAACCCTCCCCCGAACAGCTATTTACCCAATTGATTTCGGCGCGTTCAACGTCCAAAAAGACCGAGCTGATAGAGCGTATTGCTCAATCGGATTTTCCCCGTGCGCAAGATATCCTCACGGCGCTGCAAGAGGGTGATCTGTATTACACCCGGGACGATGCCCAGACCTTGGTCTACGCCAAACGCCACCCCGATGGATACTCCCTGACGTCAGTGATGACAGACGGCGATTTGGGTGTGGTGGGCCGTCGAGATGTGCGCAAGATTAGCATCAACAACAGTCTGCGAAGTCTCTTGCGTGGCATTTTGGCGGAAATGGCTCTGCGCAATGAGGATCCCGCGCGTCGACTTGAAGCCGCCAAGAACCTGGTGCGCAGCCCCGATGAATCCTACCTGCCGGCCATCGAACGGGCCTTGGCTGCTGAGCAAGACGATAAAGTGATTGAGTCGCTAAAACTGGCCGCGGCCATGATCAATATCGACGATGAGGATCAGGCAACAAGGTTGAGTGCCATCGAGGCAATGCGTGGCTCGCTGGACAGCGATATCCTGTCTCTGCTCTCTGCCATGCAGTTGACTGATAGCGATGGCAATTACATGGAGCGGGACGAAACAGTTCGCCTCGCTGCGGCCAGTGTTTTGAAAGAGGCAAAGGCGGCCACGCAATTGTACAAACTGGTGGAAAATACCTTCTTTGGCCTGAGCCTGGGGTCGGTGCTGTTGCTCACAGCGGTGGGGCTGGCCATCACCTTTGGGGTTATGGGCGTCATCAATATGGCCCATGGTGAGATGATGATGCTTGGGGCCTATACCACCTACGTGATCCAGCAGATCATGCCCAACCATATCGATATTTCCATTATCGTTGCTATACCAGCCGCATTTGTGGTTTCCGGCTTGGTAGGCATCGCTATTGAGCGGGGTGTGATTCGCCATCTCTACGGGCGTCCGCTGGAAACCTTGCTGGCTACTTTCGGTATCAGCCTGATATTGCAACAGGCGGTGCGGACCATCTTTTCGCCACTGAATAAATCAGTGACTACGCCCAGCTGGTTGAGTGGTTCCTGGGAAATCAACGGTGCTTTGTCGCTGACCTATAACCGCCTCTACATCATTGTATTCAGCATTATTGTGTTGCTGGGTCTGGTATTGCTGATGAAAAAGACCTACATGGGGCTGCAAATGCGCGCCGTTACCCAGAATCGTGCCATGGCCAACTCTATGGGGATTCGCTCGGCCTGGGTGGATGCGCTGACCTTTGGTCTGGGTTCGGGCATCGCCGGTATCGCCGGTGTCGCCCTGAGTCAGTTGACCAATGTCGGCCCCAACCTGGGACAGAACTATATTATCGACTCCTTTATGGTGGTGGTGTTCGGTGGCGTGGGTAATCTGTTCGGCACTTTCTTTGCCGCCATGAGCCTGGGCGTTGCCAACAAGTTTATGGAGCCCTTTGCCGGCGCGGTATTGGCCAAAATCTTTGTGTTGGTCTTTATCATCCTGTTTATTCAGTGGCGTCCGCGCGGACTGTTCGCCCTTAAAGGCCGGTCGGTGGAGGATTAAACCATGTCGAAATTCGATACAGTATTTCAGCGCAGTGCCATCGGTCGTTTGCTGATGGCGGACAAGGCGGGCCGCTATCTGGTGTTTGCCTTACTGGCAGTGGCAGTATTGGTTCCCTTTCTTAATTTAGTGATGCCGGAAGGTAGCTTGCTGCACGTGCCCACCTATCTGGTGGTGCTGATGGGCAAGTATCTCTGCTATGCCCTGCTGGCTCTGGCGCTGGATTTGATCTGGGGTTACTGCGGCATTCTCAGTTTGGGCCACGGGGCCTTTTTTGCTTTGGGTGGCTATGCCATGGGCATGCACCTGATGCGGGAAATTGGCGACCGGGGTGTCTATGGCCATCCGGAGCTGCCGGATTTTATGGTGTTCCTGAACTGGACCGAACTGCCCTGGTATTGGTATGGCTTTGATAACTTCTTCTTTGCCATGTTTATGGTGGCGTTAGTGCCGGCGGCGTTGGCCTTTGTGTTTGGCTGGTTGGCGTTTCGCTCCCGGGTTACCGGGGTATACCTGTCCATCATTACCCAGGCGATGACTTATGCGTTGTTGCTGGCCTTTTTCCGCAACGATATGGGCTTTGGTGGCAATAACGGGCTCACCGATTTCAAGGATATTCTTGGCTTCAGTCTGCAGGCTGATGGCACTCGCAGCGTGTTGTTCGCGTTGTCGGCGCTAAGTGTGGCCGGTGGTTATCTGTTGTGTCGTGCCATTGTGACCAGTAAGTACGGTCGGGTGCTGGTGGCCATCCGCGACGCCGAAAGTCGCACGCGCTTTATGGGCTATCGCGTTGAGCACTACAAATTATTCGTGTTTGTGGTGTCGGCCATCTTGGCCGGCATTGCCGGGGCGCTCTATGTGCCGCAGGTGGGCATTATCAACCCCGGTGAATTTTCGCCGATTAACTCGATTGAAATTGTTATCTGGGTGGCAATTGGGGGTCGCGGTACCTTGTTTGGTGCGGTGATTGGCGCAGTGGTGGTCAATTACGCCAAGACCTATTTTACCGGCGCCTTTCCCGAGATCTGGCTGTTTATGCTGGGTGCGCTGTTTGTAATCAGCACCCTGTATTTGCCCAAGGGCATTGTGGGAGTGGTCAATCAGTACCGGGAGCGCCGGGCCGAGCAAAACAGCGGCGGCGGTAGTAATGGAGAGCGTGGCCAGGAGGTGCAGTCATGAGTGCGGTCCCCAAGCCCGGTTATCACCCTGAAGAGATGCAAAGCATGTTGTATCTCAACGGTGTGACCAAAAGCTTTGATGGATTCAAAGCTATCAATAACCTATCTTTGGATATCGCCCCGGGAGAGCTGCGAGCCATTATTGGTCCTAACGGTGCGGGTAAGTCGACAATGATGGATATCATCACCGGTAAAACTCGACCGGATGTCGGCGAAGTCCGGTTTCGAGATTCCATTGATTTGACCCGCCACGACGAGGCGGATATTGCCAACCTGGGTATAGGCCGCAAGTTTCAAAAACCGACGGTGATAGAAAGCCTCACCGTATGGGAAAACCTGGAGCTGGCCTTGGTCGGTACCCGCAGTGTGTTATCGGCCCTGTTTCATAAATTAACACCGGCCCAGCGCGAGCGAATTGACGAGGTGCTGAGTTTGATCGGCTTGGCCAGTCGCACCAGCCTGGAAGCGGGTAACCTCTCCCACGGTCAAAAGCAGTGGCTGGAAATCGGCATGCTGATTATTCAGGGTCCCGAGCTGCTGCTGGTGGACGAGCCGGCTGCCGGGATGACTGATCAGGAAACCATGGAAACTGCGGCGCTGCTCAAGGAGATCAACCGCGATCACACCGTGGTAGTGGTGGAGCACGATATGGACTTTATCAAGGCGCTGGACAGCAAGGTCACCGTCCTCCATGAGGGCAGTGTGCTGGCCGAAGGTCGCCTGGAGGTGGTGTCTGCCGATCCGCGTGTAATCGAAGTCTATTTGGGGCGTTGAGCTATGTTGGCGGTTGAAAATATCGACTTGTACTATGGCGCCAGCCAGGCGCTAAAGAAAATCAATCTCTGTGCAGAGAAGGGCGAGATCACCTGCATCCTGGGGCGAAATGGGGTGGGTAAGTCCAGCCTGGCCAGAGCGGTGACCGGACGCCACCCCGTGCGGGCCGGCCATATCAACTGGGAAGGGCGGGATATCACCGCCATGAGTCCTGCTGATCGAGCCCGTGCGGGCATTGCCTATGTGCCTCAGGGGCGGGAGATCTTTTCCCAGCTGACGGTGCAGGAAAACCTCCATACCGGCTATGCGCCTTTAAAGCGTTCTCAACGCCGGGTGAGTCCGGAAATCTTCGATTTGTTCCCGGTGCTTAAATCCATGCTGCGGCGCCGGGGCGGTGACCTGTCAGGCGGTCAGCAACAGCAGCTGGCCATCGCCCGTGCGCTGGTGACCAAGCCTCGTCTGCTGGTGTTGGATGAACCCACCGAAGGCATCCAGCCCTCCATCATCAAGGATATACACAACGTTATCTCTATTTTGCGCCAGCAGGGCGAGATGGCGATTGTGTTGGTAGAGCAGTACTTTGATTTTGCCAAAGAACTTGCAGATCAGTACGCGGTGATGGATCGGGGCGAAGTGATTTTGTCTGGCCGGGGGGACGAGATGGTGGAAGAGGAAGTGCGGCGGCATATGACCGTGTAAACTGTCCCCCTTTGAAGACAGCGATCCGGCATTGCGAGCCGGATACCTCCCTGGCCTTAACGAGGACTTTGTATGAAGCGGGTATTTTCAGTTGCGGCGGCGTGTTTGCCATTGATGTGTTTTTCTTCGCTGGTGGATGCCGCCAGCCTGCGTATTCCCGCAAACAGTAGCTATACCGTTCCTGTGACTCAGACCGAGATGAACCTCGATGAGCTGGTGATCGGCGACGGTGCCACCATTAGCTTTGCGCCCGGAGTGGTTGCCTGGGACCTTCGCGCCGCCAAAGCGTCGATCGGCCGGGGCGTGATTGTCGATGCGGCTGGAGCTGCAGGGGTTGATGGTGAAGATGGCGCCGATGGAAAGAGCTGCAGTGATAACTCCGATGGTCAGGCGGGTCAGCCCGGCTCGGCAGGTGGTAACGCTATTGCTGTGAGTTTGCGTCTGGGTGTTATCGAGATTGGCTCGCTGGCGATCAACGCCAGCGGTGGCCGAGGTGGTAATGGCGGGGCAGGTGGCGCTGGTGCTGACTACAGCGAGCGTTGCGAAGATGTGGATGCTGGTAGCGGTGGAGACGGCGGTGCCGGGGGTGTCGGGGGTGAAGGTGGAAATGTCAGGGTGCTCTACCACCGACTTAGCTCTCAGTTGAATGCCGATAATATTGAAAATTCGATAGCCATTACGGCGGAACCCGGGGCGTCTGGTGCAGGTGGCAGCCCTGGCTCTGGTGGAGAGGGTGGAGAGGGTCGTTATGTGCAGGCTAGAACTCTGACTGGTAGCCGTAAGTGGGTGGGCGGCGCAGACTCTGGTGATAACGGAAGCGAGGGACGGGATGGCCTGCGTGGCAAGGCGGGGCAAGCTATCATTGCAGAGCTAGACGCTGCGGTCACAGCTGAAGAGTCCCAGTTTATTCCCAAGCCAGCCAAGCAAAGTGGTGGTGTGTCGTCAGAAATAAAGGCTTTACGGCTGGAATTAGAGGCACTTCGCCGGCGCGTGGAGGCTCTTGAGGCGCGATAGTAACTTGTTACCGTCTGGATGCATTAAATTGGACCCTTTGTTCGATAATGGTGCATAAATCCGGCGTGCATTTTGTGATTTTTCCCATTCTGTTTACGTCGTCAGTTATTGCAGGCGTTTCCCTTATGACCCCTGCGTTCCGAAGCGCTGGGGTTGGCTCCTTTTTCTACTAGAAAACTCGCTTTCGCTCCTCTTTGATGCAGGCTGATATTCGCCGTGCATTCGCGTGCTCCTAATTGGTGCGCAACACATCCCCCTTTAGTTTAGGTCACTGAGCTAACACAATAGTCATGTTTCGTTTGATAGTGCGCAATTAGGTTAAGCCGTTGATTTTTAAATGTATTTATCTAGTTGGCACTGATAATGCTAAGTTCGGGCAGAGAACGTGATCAATCACTTCTTTATAACCGAGTGGAGACTAACGAAATGAAAAACCTGAAAACTGTTCTGGCTGCTAGCGTAGCAGCTGCCTCAATGACAATGGCCGCGGCACCTGCATCGGCTGAACTGGCCGCCAGCGTGGGTGTAGCGAGCACGTACTTGTGGCGCGGTTATGACCTGGGCAGCGGTACTCCTGCTGTATCGGGCGATATCAGTTACAGCACTGGTGGCGCATACATCGGTGCATGGGCTTCGTCTGGTGACACGGCTGCCGGGACAGAGTATGACCTCTATGCCGGCTACGGTATGGAATTTGATGGCTTTAGCTTCGATATCAGTGTTTGGAACTACAACTATCCTACTGGCCCTGGATACTTGGGCACAGAAGAAACTGATTTCTTCGAGCACACTGATGTCATCCTGACATTCGGACTGGGCCCCGTAAGCTTCTCTTACTACGAGCCCATTGCTGGACCAGACGGTTTTACTGAGTATAACTACTACACGCTGAGCACTGGTTTTGGTGCTTTCTCGGCGACCTTGGGTATGGAAGATATCGATGGCGATAACAGCCTCCACCTCGATATTGCCTACGCCTACAACGACAACTTGTCGTTCATAGTGAGCCAGCAGGACGGTGATGTGGACGAGTTGGGTCTGGACACCGATCCTAAGTTCATCGTTTCTTACAGCTTGCCTATCGAGATGTAAGTGGGTTTGGCCTGGCGGGATTCGCCCGCCAGGCCAATTTTACGATAAGCAATTTCGAATGTGCGTTCGCACATTGATAGGAGACTTCCGATGAAATTGATTACGGCTGTTATCAAGCCCTTCAAACTGGACGACGTCCGTGAAGCACTTTCCGATATCGGTGTTCAGGGTATTACTGTCACTGAAGTGAAAGGCTTTGGACGTCAAAAAGGCCACACTGAACTGTACCGCGGTGCGGAATATGTTGTGGATTTTCTTCCCAAAGTAAAAATTGAAGTTGCTGTGGCTGACGGCACTGTCGACTCAACTATTGAAGCCATCAGCAAATCCGCTAATACCGGCAAAATCGGCGACGGCAAAATCTTTGTCTCTCCGCTTGAGCAGGTGGTTCGGATTCGGACTGGTGAAACCGGCGAAGACGCCATCTAAAGTCGGCACTGATTTTTGCTTCGGTTTTTGCTTTGAGTAGCAAAACTTAATTGATGAAGAAAATGTAGCGAAGTGGTCGCCGCGTAAAGGCAGTTTGCGGTCCTTCTAACAATCAAAAGTTTTTAAATTTTCCCTTTGGAGGGCATGTGATGGAAGACATCATACAGGTCAAATACGCCCTGGACACATTCTACTTCCTGGTGTGTGGCGCGTTGGTCATGTGGATGGCCGCGGGCTTTGCCATGCTGGAAGCAGGTCTGGTGCGTTCAAAAAACACTACTGAAATTCTTACCAAAAACGTGGCGCTGTTTGCTGTAGCGTGCACCATGTATCTGCTGTGCGGTTACACCATTATGTACGGCGGTTCTGAAAGCGGTATTCTCCCCGACAGCTGGTTCGGCAACAGCATTTCCAACTCTAGCGTTGAGGAAGTGTTGGCGTCTAACGGCGACATCTACTACTCGGGTGCCTCTGACTTCTTCTTCCAGGTTGTCTTCGTAGCCACGGCGATGTCCATCGTCTCCGGTGCGGTAGCCGAGCGGATGAAGCTGTTTGCTTTCCTGGTGTTCGCGGTTGTGATGACTGGCGTTATCTACCCGCTGCAAGGTTCTTGGAGCTGGGGCGGTGGCTTCCTGTCTGAAGCCGGTTTCTCTGACTTCGCGGGCTCCGGTATCGTTCACATGTGTGGTGCGGCTGCGGCATTGGCTGGTGTCATCCTGTTGGGTGCACGTAAAGGCAAATACGGCGCGTCTGGCCAAATCAACGCGATTCCCGGTGCCAACCTGCCGATCGCTACCCTGGGTACCTTCATCCTGTGGATGGGCTGGTTCGGCTTTAACGGTGGTTCCGAGCTGATGGTATCCAACATCGACGAAGCCAACGCAACGGCGTCTGTCTTTGTTAACACCAACGCCGCTGCCAGTGGTGGTCTGATTGCCGCTCTGCTGGTTGCTCGCATCCTGTTCGGCAAAGCTGACCTGACTATGGCCCTGAACGGTGCTCTGGCTGGCCTGGTTGCCATCACTGCTGAGCCTCTGGCTCCCGGCGCGATTCAAGCGACTTTGATCGGTGCTGTGGGTGGTGTGATTGTTGTGTTCTCTATCATCGGCCTGGACAAGCTGAAAATCGACGATCCCGTCGGTGCGATCTCTGTCCACGGTGTTGTCGGTCTGTGGGGTCTGTTGGCAGTGCCGCTGACTAACTCCGATGCGACTTTCGGCAACCAAATCTACGGTGCACTGGTTATCTTCGGCTGGACCTTTATCGCTAGCTTGATTGTCTGGGCGATCCTCAAAGCCGTCATGGGTATCCGCGTGACCGAGGAAGAAGAGTACGAAGGCGTCGATATCTCCGAGTGCGGTATGGAAGCCTACCCAGAATTCACCGGCAAGTAAGTCTCCCCCGTTGGTGATGTTTGGGGCGCCCCACGGGGCGCCCTTTTTTATGCCTGGTGTTTAGTGATGTGGATGTGGGTTGGCTCGATAAAGCCAACAATCGGGGCTGCTGTTTATCGACAATTGTCGGGTTTATCAACCCGACCTACGGAATTGAGCTCTCCGGCGTTGCGGTAATGGCGGACACCACAAACCGTGTCCGCCCTACGGCTCTGGCGCGTAGGGTGGACAGCGCCTTACCTGTCCACCGATTCCCACTGTGTGCACGACTAACGCGCCCCAACTCCCTTGCCAAGCCCTTAGCCCTGGGCTAAGTTAGCGGAAATTATTCGAAATATCGTCAAAGGAGCAAGTACCAGCATGAAACTAGTCAGTGCGGTAATCAAACCCTTCAAGCTGGATGACGTGCGGGCTGCGCTGTCCGAAATTGGTGTTCAGGGCGTCACCGTGACCGAAGTGAAAGGCTTCGGCCGGCAAAAGGGCCACACCGAGTTGTATCGTGGTGCCGAGTATGTGGTGGATTTTCTGCCCAAGGTGAAGCTGGAAATCGCTGTGGGCGACGACATGCTGGACAAAGTCATTGATGCGGTGGCCAAAGCCGCCAATACCGGCAAGATTGGTGATGGCAAGATCTTTGTGTCGTCGCTGGAGCAGGTTATCCGAATTCGCACCGGTGAAACGGGCGAAGACGCCATTTAAGTCGACCCTCGCCGCCTCAATCTGAGGCGGCGCTATATCCCCTTCGGAAACTCCCTACCTTGTTACTATCCTCTGCAGGCCGCGTGTGACGTGGCTTATTTTTACCGCTATGGATAGCTCGCTTTTTTTATAGCGAAAAGAACTAAAACGCATATTGTGTCCCTCAAATCTCAGCGATATAAATCGCCCTGAGACAGCACAGTCTGATTAGTCTTCCAACGCTGGAGGGAGAGAGTATGGCAACACGTAGTCGTCAAACTGGCTCGGGTGGTGGTAATAAAAAACAGGCTTATCAAGGGGCGCTTGAGGCGCTGACATCCCACGATCGTATGCGGGACAAGCTCGCCAGCGATGTGGAGGCGTTTCTCGCCAAGGGGGGGCAAATTACCCACCTTGAGCCCCATATGCGCAGTGGCTTGACGGATTCCGATCAGGACAGCTATTGAGCCGCGTTAATTTGCGCTTTCCAGCTGACGTATCAAGGGGATGACTTCCCGCCAGTGACTGAACTGGCCGTCCGCTTGGGCAGCCAGGGGGCGGGCTCTCTCCGGGAGTCGAGCTTGAAGGGTACTCATGCCAAGCGCTTTGGCCCCTGAGATGTCATCCTCCGGGTGATCGCCGATATGCAGGGCGTCTGCGGGTTTGCATTTGGCCCACTCTAGCGCGCGCTCAAACATTTCTGGCTTGGGCTTGCGGGCGCCAATTTGTTCGGCGCGCAGGCTGAAATGGAAGTGCTGCCCGAATGGCATGGCAGTCACATCGGCGTTGCCGTTAGTCAGGCTGACCAGGGTATAGTCTCTGGCCAGCTCGGCCAGCGTGTGTTCTGCGTCGACAAAGGGCTTTACCGCCTGGCGGGCTCGATAGAACACCGCGAAGGCTTGCTCTGCCAACCTTTCACTTTCCTGTTTGCTGTATCCCGCCAACTGCAGCGACATTGTCATGCTTTCTAGCCGCCACTGGGAGACATAGTCCTCCAGGTGGGGGTTGTCAGCAAGATACGCCAACCGATGCTCGCGCAGTTCAAGCGGGGAAAAACGATCAATCAGTTTGGGGCAGTGTTGCTGCAGGTGGGTGTGAAGTGTTGCCTCGGCAGCTTCAATCACCGGTGCGGTGTGCCACAGCGTATCATCGAGATCAAAACTGATCAGCTTAAATCGCGGCATTAGAGCTATTCCGGTTTGCGTGGCTTGCGGTTTGCGCGGGGGTGGCTGCGATCGTAAACCTGGGCCAGATGCTGAAAATCCAAGTGCGTATAGATCTGCGTGGTAGCCAGATTGGCATGCCCCAGCAATTCTTGTACGGCGCGGAGGTCACCACTGGATTCCAGCATATGGGAGGCAAAGGAGTGCCTCAGCTTGTGGGGGTGGAGGTGCTGGGGTAGGCCCTGCTGCTTGGCCCGGTAACTTAGCCGTGCCTGGATGCCGCGATGCCCGAGCCGGCCGCCGCGGTTATTGAGAAACAAGGCGTCGTCGTCGCTGGTCATGGTGTCCCGGTGACGCAACCATTGTTGCAGCGCCTTCACCGCCATCTTTCCCACGGGGACAGTTCGGCGTTTGTTGCCTTTGCCGGTGACGGTGACCAGTCCTTCTTTAAGGTCAACGCCGTAGCGATCTAGCGACGCCAGCTCAGCCAGTCGCAGGCCCGAAGAGTAGAAGAGCTCCATAATCGCCCGGTCGCGGAGGTCGATAGGCCGGTCGCCGGCAAATTCCAGGGCGTGCTTGACTTGGTCGACATCCAAGGTGCCGGGCAATCGTCGGCCCCGCTTGGGCGCACTGATGCCCTGGGCGGGGTTGGCTTTGATATGTCCCTGTCGCAGTTGGTACTGAAAGAAACTGCGCAGTGCGGACAATTGCCGACTGATCGTAGTCGCAGATGCCCCCTGCTGTCGGCGCTTGGAGACAAACTGGCGAATGTGGCCGGCGTCGCAATCCCCGCTGCGCTGGAGCCCATGCTCGCTACAAAATTCAACAAAGGCCGTGAGGTCCCGCCGATAACCAGCAAGTGTGTGGGGAGAAAGCCGTCTGGCCGTGGCGGCGTAGTCCAGAAATTGATCAACAGCGGAATCTAGCGTCATAGTGGAGATTGTATGGGCTGCAGGCGCCCGTGTCTTCTCCATTGTGTGGGACTGGGTCTAGGCCCTAAGAGAACGATTCTGCGAGGCCGCAGTTTGTGATAAAACAACAGAGTGCTTTTTGTCACGCAATTCTCTTTCAGAAATAAGGATGTCCATGGCCAAGGCCGCTGTATCCAAATCCGAGGTAAGTGAAGCCAGCGCACTCCAAGGTAGTGTGCCCAAGGTCAATGAGACACCACCCTGGTGGCTTACGTTGCCGGATGATTTTTACTGCCAGTCCGATGGCACCGAGCTGGACGCAGAGTACCCCTTCAAGGTATACGGCTCGGCGTTTTTGGATGTCATGTTGCGCACCAGCCTGGCCAGCATGTTATCGGCGTCGATGCTGCCGCGGATGCTGTCGGGTCGCCATGTGGAGGAGGAAAAAGCACACCTTGAATTCTACGCTGAGCTGGCCGAATTGCGGGATGCAGAGCGGGTGTTTGTCGAGCCGCCTGATAACGTCGACGTGGTTGGCCACTCGCCAAAGCGTCGGGAGTTCTCACCGGGCGGCGGCATTCCTTCCCTCTATCTCAGCTTCCGTTCGCCCTTCGAGCCGCTAAATCCCGAGGTGGCTGATGACTATTTAAGCCATCGCCGCAATCGCACTGCCCGGGCGCTGTATTGGACCCATCCCAGTGGTCCTCGCCCTACGCTGATTTTTGTGCACGGTGTGGTGGAGCATTGGTACGCCCTCAATGCCCGCTATTTTTCGCTGCGACAGTTTTACGACCGCGGTTATGACGTGCTGATGGTGACTCTGCCCTTTCACGGCCAGCGGGGCGACCGCCGTTCGCCGTTCAGCGGCTATGGCTTGTTTGCCAGCGGTTTTGCCCACCTCAATGAATCTATGCTGCATGCCATCAGCGATCTGCGGGTATGGATGAACTATCTCTATGCTCGGGGAGCGCCCAGCGTCGGTATCAGCGGGCTCAGTTTGGGAGGCTATCTCAGTGCTTTGCTGGCTGTGGTGGAACCGAGGCTGGCGTTCTGTATTCCCAACTCGCCGCTGGTGGCGCCGGTGGATACCATGCGGGCCTGGCAGCCTACTCGGCGCATTATGGAGATATCTGCCCGGCGTATCGGCGCCGATCCGCTGGCCTTGCGCCGGGGCATGGCGGTTCACAGCCCGCTGTCCTACCAACCCCAGTTGGATCCAGACCGGGTGATGATTATCGGTGGTGCCGGTGATCGCTTTACGCCGCCTCGCTACGTGCGCCTGCTGCATGCTCATTGGCCCCAAAGCCATTTGCACTGGTTCCCCGGCAACCACATGTTTCATATTGGCCAGGCGGATTATCTGCGTCTTATGCAGGAATTTATGGACCGCTGCTGTCAGTAGCGCGCATACAACCCGAAAGGCTTGAAATGATGTTGCGTTTGTCGTCGTACCTGCCAAAGCGAAAATCGGCACGGCTCATATTGCTGCTGTGGTTCACAGCACTGGCCACTCAGAGTTTGGCCGACAAGGCCGAGATTGCACCGGAAGCGGCCAGTGATATTGGCAGCGTTAAAACCGGCCGCTATGCCAATGCGGCGGCGGTGACCGCCAACCCCCACGCCACTGATGCCGCCCGCCGCATATTGCAACAGGGTGGGGCTGCCATCGATGCTGCGATTGCGGCGCAGCTGGTGCTGGGCTTGGTAGAGCCCCAGTCCTCCGGGATTGGCGGTGGTGCCTTTATGCTGCACTGGGAGGCCGAGCAGCGCGCCCTGAGCAGCTGGAACGGGCGAGAAACCGCGCCGGCGGCGGTGGACGAGGCCTACTTCCTCGGTGCCGATGGCGATGCGATGAGTTTTTTTGATGCGGTGATTGGCGGCCATTCGGTGGGGGTGCCAGGGGTGCTGGCGATGTTGGATGCTGCCCACAAAGCACACGGTAAACTGCCCTGGGCAGCCTTGTTTCAGCCGGCCATTGAACTTGCAGAGAAGGGGTTTGCGATCTCGCCAAGGTTGCACACCTTGTTGCAGCGCATGCCCAAAGTGGCCGTTAACCCGGCGATCCGTGAATACTTTTTTGAGGAGCGCGGTGATGGGCTGGAACCCAAACCGGTCGGTCATGTCCTCAAAAACCACGACTATGCGCGAACCTTGCGGACGCTGGCCGACAAGGGGGCCGACGAGTTCTATCGGGGCAAGCTGGCCGAGCGTATTGTCAGGGCAGTGCGCCGTGATCCCAATCGCCAGGGGCAGATGACGCTGGCGGATATGACGCGATATCGCGCTCAGCAGAATACAGCGGTCTGTGCCGACTTTCTTCAGTATCGAGTCTGCGGTGCGCCGCCGCCGTCCTCAGGCGGCA
Organism: Spongiibacter nanhainus; assembly: GCF_016132545.1. Classification (GTDB taxonomy): domain Bacteria; phylum Pseudomonadota; class Gammaproteobacteria; order Pseudomonadales; family Spongiibacteraceae; genus Spongiibacter; species Spongiibacter nanhainus. Next base: position 3,801,080 of record NZ_CP066167.1, on the reverse strand, counting down.
CTACTGTTCTGGCGATTTTGGGGATGATGGAGCACGCGAGGGTGTCGGATTGGCGCCACGGGTTTATCGAGGCCTCTCGGCTGGCTTTTGCCGATCGCAATCACTATCTGGCAGACCCTGACTTTGTCACCGTGCCGACGGCGGGCTTGGTGGCCGCCGACTATCTGGCCAGTCGGGCGGCCATGATTGACAGTGACCGGCGTCTCGCCGAGGTGCCGGCAGGCACCCCAGCCGGTGCGCCACCGCGGGTGACAGCCGCTTCGCCTGAGCTGCCTTCTACCACTCACCTCAGCATTGTGGATCGCTGGGGCAATATCGTCAGTATGACCAGCAGTATTGAAACCGCGTTTGGCTCCCGGGTGATGGTGGGGGGATTCCTGCTCAATAACCAGTTGACCGATTTCTCATTTGCGCCAAAGGACGACAACGGGACGTTGATTGCCAACCGCCCTCAAGGTGGCAAGCGCCCCCGCTCGTCGATGGCGCCAGTGATGGTCTTTCAAGACGGTGAGCCTATACTGGCCCTGGGTAGTCCCGGCGGTGCTCGGATTATCGATTACGTGGCCTTGAGCTTGTACCGGGTGTTGGCGCTGGGGCAAGCCCTGGGGGACGCCATTGCTGCTGGGCATATTGTTGCCATGGGGGGGCGAGTGGAAGTGGAAAAAGGGCGTTTTCCTCAAGTCGAGCAAGCCGCGCTAAAGGCACTGGGGCACCCGGTGAGCGAAGCTGATCAAACCAGCGGTTTGCATGGGATACTGCTGCGAGGAGATGGGTTAGTGGGTGCCGCCGACCCGCGCCGGGAGGGCGCGGTCAGCGGTTACTAGGGCTTGTTTTGGCGTGTTGGTCTGACCTGCCGGGTGGCTCTTAGCGGGTCATTTCCTTTACCCCATCCGGCGTTCCCAGCAACAGCACATCGGCGGGCCGCAATGCGAACAGTCCGTTGGTGACCACGCCGGGGATGTTGTTCAGGGTTTCTTCGGTCTTCCTGGGTACGTCGATCATAAAGTCGTAGACATCAATGATGACGTTGCCATTGTCCGTGACAACCCCTTCCCGATATACCGGGTTGCCACCCAGCTTGACGACTTCCCGGCCCACCAGGCTGCGGGCCATGGGAATGACTTCGATGGGCAGCGGAAAGGCCCCCAGTCGGTCCACCAGCTTGCTCTCATCGGCGATACAGATGAACTCCTTGCTGGCGGCAGCGGCGATTTTTTCCCGGGTTAGTGCGGCGCCGCCGCCCTTGATTAGCTCCAGGTGGTGGTTGCTCTCATCGGCGCCATCCACATACACACCCAGAGTGCCGGCATTATTCAGCTCCAGCACCTCGATGCCGTGGCTTTTAAGGCGTTCTGCCGAGGCTTCCGAGCTGGCGACCGTGCCGCGGATATCGTTTTTGTAATCGGCCAATAAATCGATAAAAAAATTAGCGGTAGAGCCGGTGCCAATACCGATGATTTCACCGTCTGCTATGGCAGATTCCACCTTGCTGATGGCGGCTTGGGCGACAGCGCGTTTGAGTTCGTCTTGTGTCATAAAATCGAGATCGCAGGGATGAGTGAATAGAGGTCGATGAGGGCCAAAGTATAAAGTTCGACCTGACGCTTTGCGAGCTTTTGTCCACCTAGTCGCGACCTGCAGGAAGATGGCCGCGAGCTTGCCACAGACTTGCAAAAAGATTGGCAATGTTACAGATTATTTGCTACCGGCTCGACAATCTCTGTGCTTGGTCGTATTCTGACCAGTGCCCGACGGCTTTTGCCGGCGGCGCGTGGGCGCTACATGCACCAAATGTACTAAATGCAGAGAAACAGCGTCGCTAAATACTATGGATAAAAAAATAGCAGTATTAAAAGTCAGTTTTAAAAAAACTAAATAAAAACTTAGCCCCAATTTTCGATACCGACGGCAAATAAAAAATAGCAAATGCCCAAGCGCTAATGGGATATGTTCCGCTACCGCGGTGCAACCCCGGAACAAAGTAAAATAGACTAGCGCAGCGAGTTATCGAAACGGTTACCACCGAGACTCTTGCTTATCCATTGAGGTAAGCAATGAACGCATCCGGTGGCAGGCCGCACCCTGGGGCTGTGAGGGGTGAGGAGATACAATGAGTGATCTCGGTATGGTATCCGAGGGCGCCGCAATGGATGCGAACGCTACCACGCCGCCCGGCGATCAGACTGCTAAAAACGGGATGCACCGCGAAGGTGGCGGTGCTGCTAGCCGGGCTACTCCCAACAAGGGCAGTGGTCGCAGTGGTAAAGGACTGGTCTCGTTACCGCGGGTGATCGCGATGCTCGCCGTGGTACTGGCGCTGTCGCTACTGGCATTCCTGCTGTGGAAAACCCTACGCAATCCGCTGGAAACCGGCTTGCACATCGTGCGCCTCGAGCAGTTGGACACCGCGGCGAGTGCCGAGCTGTCCCTCAATGGTGCCTTGGTGGATGCCCGCCTCAATCTCGAGTCAGAGTCCCAGAATTTGAAGACCTCACGCAACCGCTTTGAAGCGGCATTGCGTGCGCTGCAGTCCGGGCAAGCTGGTGTGGCAGGGGTCAGCCCCGCGGTCGATAGTGCGCTGGCGGCATATCGCGACCAGGCTGAAGAAAAATTGACCCTGGTGGACCAGTACGCCGACGAGCAGCGGCGCCTGACGCTGCTGTTCTCGGCCATGCGCAGCGCCGCCGTGACCGCGCTCAATATCCCCGGCTTGTCCCGCTCGCCGCAAATGCAGGCAGATATTCGCGACTTGGTGCAAGGGGTAACCGCCTATGCTCTGCAGGCAGATCCGGTGGTGCGGGATCAGGTGCGGGGAATGGTGACCGAGATCGCCCTGGCAGCATCTGAGTTGGAAACTTCGGAAAGCCGGGCGCAAATTGACGAGCTGCTCAATACCTCTGACAGCCTGATGTTTACTCGGGACGCAGCCCAAACTGTCATTGAAGATATTGACGAGGTGGCAACAGGCCCCGCCTTGAATCAGCTGTATTCCAGCTATAATAGCCATTTTTCCGCGCTGCAGAATACCGCCCGTCAGTACCGCCAAACTCTGGCTGTATTTGCTGCGGCACTGCTGTTGGCCTTTGGTGTTATCGCACTGCGTTTGCGCAGCAGCTTCTCCACCCTGGATGAGTTGAACGCCGAGCTGCAGGAAGCCAACACCAACCTGGAGGGCGTGGTTGCCGAGCGCACCCAGGACCTGCGCCAGGCCCTGGACGACCTGCGTATGCAGCAGGCGCAACTGATCCAGTCGGAGAAAATGGCCTCGCTGGGTCAAATGGTGGCGGGCGTCGCCCACGAAATTAATACGCCGCTAGGCTATGCCTCCAGCAATGTCGAGATTGTCCGTGAATCCCTCAAGATGATGGAAGAGGGTGTCGACGCCGAGTCCCGGGAAGAGTTCGATATGCTGCTCGGCGATGCCCAGTACGGCCTGGAGCAGATCGGCGAGCTGGTTATGGGGCTGAAGAATTTCAGCCGCGTCGACCGCTCTCAAACCGAGCTGTTTGATCTCAATGAGGGCCTCGATACTTCCCTGAAAATTTGCCAGAACAACCTGAAAGACCGGGTGCAAATTGAAAAACACTACGGTGAACTCCCGGACATTCGCTGCGCCCCCTCCCAGCTCAACCAGGTATTCCTCAACTTAATCAACAACGCTGCCCAGGCCATTGATGGCCCCGGGACGATCACTCTGAGTACCCGGCAGGTTGATGACCACGTCGAAGTCTCAGTTCGCGATACCGGCAGCGGTATGGACGCGGAAACCCGCGATCACATTTTTGAACCTTTCTTTACGACCAAGCCGGTAGGAGAAGGCACCGGTCTGGGCTTGTCCATTGTGTTCCGCATTATCGAGGATCACGGTGGTGAAATTTCCGTCGAGTCGGAGCCCGGACAGGGCACCGAGTTCACTGTTCGGCTGCCGATTGAATCTGCACAACAAAGTGCATCGGTGGTGGTTGAGTCCGACCCCGTGGTTGGGGCTTAAGGAGCATGATGATGACAGCAGAATCCAATGCCGATCGCGCGCGCGTCTTATTTGTCGATGACGAGCCGCGCATTCTCATCGCAATGAAGGCCTTGTTCCGCAACACTTACGAGGTGTTCACCGCCAATTCCGGCGATGCCGCTCTGGACATTTTGCGGGACAACGACGTGGACGTCGTGGTCAGCGATCAGCGCATGCCACAAATGACCGGCGTGGAGTTTTTGCGCAGCGCCAAGCGCCTGCGGCCCCGAGCCATCCGGGTATTGCTAACGGGCTACTCAGACTTAAGCGCCATTCTCGATGCCATTAACGACGGCGAGATATTCCGCTATATCAACAAGCCCTGGGCCAATGCCGATTTGCGGGCCACCATTGCCGATGCGGTTAAGGCCTCGGAAGTGGATTGCGAGCCCGAACTGGTCGACGACGAGGTGGGCACAGAGGCGGAAGCGGGCAGTTCAGAGGCAGCCTCCCAGCCCGCCGCCGAAGCCCAAACAGGTGGCCCGGGTGTATTGGTCTTGGACGACGACGAGCCCACCCGCACGGCTTTACATCGGGTGCTAAGCCAGGAGCGCGCTGTATACACCGCGCAGAATCTGGACCAAGCCCTGGATATTCTGGAGCGACAGTCTGTGGGGGTCCTGGTCACCGACCTGACCGTAGATGGCGACAATGTCAGCACGCTGCTTCAGGCGCTGCGGCAGCATCACCCCTCGCTGGTGGCGATTGTGCTTTCCGCTCACGCCGATGCTGGCCAAAGCATTGAATTGATCAATCACGGGCAGATTTATCGCTTCCTCAACAAGCCAGTCGGTGAGGGTTTGCTGCGGGGCAGTATCAACCTCGCCATGCGTCGGCACGAGGTGCTGCTGCGCAATCCTCAACAAACCCTGCGCCTGGTTGCTGAAAATACTGCACCACCGCCGCCGGAAAAAGATAAGCGCGGTGTCTTTAAGCGCATCGGTCGTCTGTTCGGGCTCACCGCCTAGAGCTTGATAACAGGAGGACATTCATGAGCCAAAGTGCCGCGGTCAACACAGAACAAAAATCGGGAATCGCGCAATCTGCGGAAGGGGTGGTCGCCATCGCCCTGTTTGCGGTGTGTGCCACAGCGGGATTGGCGGCCTGGCTGCTGTCGGGAGGCGATGCCGACAGCAGCGCACCGCCAGCAGCGGTGGTCGAGGTTAGCGCCGGCCTGGAGGCGGGTGGCCAAGAGGACGATGAGCTGGCGGTGCTGAGCGATTGGCAGCAGCGAATCGACAGTGAGTTTGATCAGCGCGATCAGGCCCGCCGTCAGCAGGCGCAATCCCAAGCTATGCAGCAGCAGGCTGAGGCGCTGGCGGCTGCTCAGGCGGCGGCCAATGCCGCCCAGGAAGCAGCGGCTGCCGCAGAAGCCCGGGCTCGCGCGGCCGAGCGCGAACGGCAGCGGGCTCTGGAAGAGGCGCGCCGCCAACAGCAGGTTGCCGAGGCGGAGGCTGAGTCAGAGCCCACCCCTCAGCAGCCCTCAGCGCCAGCTCGCGGGGCTCAGGTGGCCGCAGCTGAACGGGTGCCTGCCGCGATCGATTGGGAATCCTGCCGGCGACCGGTCTATCCCCAGGCGGCGGTACGCTTCCGTCAGGAGGGCACGGTGATTCTCGCGTTCAATGTCGATGCCCAGGGCAATGTGGAAGAGGGTTCGGTGAAGGAAAGCAGCGGCTATCAACGTTTGGATAACGCCGCCTTACAGGCCCTCAGTCGTTGTAAGTTTGAGCCCGAGCGTGTGGCAGGCAGGGCGCGAGCCTCCTCTGCCGAAGTGCGTTTTGCCTGGCGGCTGAATTAAGCCGCTTCGCGCCCCATCCCCCCGCAGGGCTGCGTTTAGCAGCCATAGCCTGTAGACTTGCGCCCTTACTGCTTACGCCCACAGCTGCCGGGAGTGCGCCCTCTACCATGCCGCAAAGCTATATCAAGAAAATACTGGATGCCCGTGTCTACGATGTGGCGATCGAATCGCCGGTGGACCCTGCGCCCCAGTTGTCCCGCCGTTTAAACAACAATGTCCTGCTCAAGCGGGAGGATCTGCAACCGGTTTTTTCCTTCAAACTGCGCGGTGCCTACAACAAGATGATGCACCTGACCGAGGAGGAGCGTCGCAAAGGCGTGATCGCCGCATCGGCAGGGAATCACGCTCAGGGCCTGGCGCTTTCCGCCACTAAACTGGGTGTAAAAGCGACCATCGTGATGCCCCGAACCACTCCACAGATTAAGGTGGATGCGGTACGCGCCCGGGGCGGCAAGGTGGTACTGCAGGGCGATACTTACGACGAGGCCTCCAACTACGCCAAGAAGCTGGTACAAGAAAAGGGCATGGTGTACGTCCACCCCTACGACGATCCAGAGGTGATAGCTGGGCAGGGTACAGTGGGTATGGAGATTCTGCGCCAGGTCCACGGCCCCTTGGATGCGGTATTTGTGCCGGTCGGTGGCGGCGGTCTGGCAGCCGGCGTCGCGGCGTACATCAAATTTGTACGCCCGGAAGTGAAGGTCATTGCGGTAGAGCCGGAAGACGCCGCGTGCCTGAAGTTGGCCATGGAAAAGCAGCGGCGGGCCCGTCTGCCGGAGGTGGGCATTTTTGCCGATGGCGTCGCCGTGGCGCAGATCGGTAAAGAGACCTTCCGAGTGCTGCGCAAAACCATCGACGATGTAATTACCGCCAACACCGATGAAATCTGCGCCGCCATCAAAGACATCTTTGACGACACCCGCTCTATCGCCGAGCCGGCAGGTGCCTTGGCTCTGGCGGGCCTGAAGAAATACGTCGAGCGGGAGGGCTGCGAAGGTAAAACTCTGCTGGCCATCGACAGCGGCGCCAACACCAACTTTGACCGCCTGCGCTATATCTCTGAGCGCACCGAGATTGGCGAACAGCGTGAAGCGATTCTCAGCGTGACCATTCCCGAGCGCCCCGGCAGTTTTAAGAAGTTTTGCAATGCCCTGGGCAAGCGCAATATCACTGAGTTCAACTACCGCTACGGCGACGACCAGGACGCGCAGATTTTTGTGGGGGTGTCGGTCAGACAAGGTGGCGAGGATCGCCGCGAGCTGGTGTCGTCATTGGAGGGTATGGGCTATCCAGTGCTGGATATGACCGACAACGAAATGGCCAAACTCCATATCCGTCATCTGGTAGGGGGGCACCGGCCCGCCTCGGTGGAGCACGAGCTGCTGTATCGCTTTGAGTTTCCCGAGCGCCCTGGCGCGTTGATGAACTTCCTGACCAAGCTGGGCAATCGCTGGAATATCTCCCTGTTCCACTACCGCAACCACGGCGCCGCCTACGGCCGGGTGTTGGTGGCATTGCAGGCTGATCCAACACAGCGCAAAGACCTGGAAAGTTTTCTCGACAAGCTCGCCTACCCCTATCACGAAGAGAGCGAGAACCCCGCCTACAAGCTGTTTTTGAGCTAGGCTCTTTGGGGCCTATCGCAGTGTTGCCTATAGGCGCGAGGTCCAAATCACGCCCTGCTCGGTGATGATGGCGTCCAGCGGGATGTCCCAATCGTCGCCGGGAATGCGCTCTACCTCTTGGCAGCTGTGGGCGAGGCCCACCAGAGCGGGATTGCGCCGACCGTTGCGGCGGCGCTTGTAGGCAAAGGCGCGGTCGTAGAAGCCTCCCCCCATCCCCAACCGACTGCCGCGGCGATCAAAGCCCACCAGCGGCAGCAATACCAAATCCAAGCTGTGCGGCGCGCGGGCGGGCAATCGTCGCGAGCCGGGCTCGTCAATACCGAAGCGGTTTCGGCCCAGATGTTGCCGCAGGCGGTAGCGATGAAAGGCCATGCTGACGGTGTCGCGCCGGGCGTGAATGACAGGTAGGTAGAGCTGTTTTTGGCTGCGGGCAATGCGGCGCAATATCACTTCGGTGGAGAGCTCGCCATCGTTGGCGAGGTAGGCGGCGATATGGCGGGCCTGCCGAAACACTGGCAGGCGCTGTAAATGCCGCATGGCTTGGAAAGCAGCGTGTTGCTGTTGCCCGGCGCTGAGGGATTGGCGTTGCTCCCGCAGGTGGCGGCGAAGCTGTTGTTTTTGCTGACGATTCATGAGCGACAGTATAGCTTGCTGCTGCGCATGGAAAAGTCATGAAGTGAACAGGAGGGGAAGATAAAAGCCCCAAAGTACCGCCGGTCGCACGGCCCTTGAACCCATTGGTTCAAGGTGGAGTTTTCCGCGAAATTTTTAGGCTTTCCGTCGAGCGGACATGCACACCAATTTCGGCTGGATCGCTCCTGGTTTTTAAGCATCGGCTCAGGGGTCTAGCAACCTAGCGAATACTTCAGGGTGTAGCCCATTATAACGATTGTGCCGGCGGGGTCATAGGGTGCTTCACCGTATTGACATTGCCGAGTGCGCTGCGCCCAGGCTTGCTAGTTGATCTCCAGCTGACGGCAGCGGTGCAGGGTTTCCTCAATTTTGTCGTTAATGCGCTTCACGGCGGCGTTTTCGCTGTCGCTGGAGGTACCCGCCTGCTGTAACTGAATCAGTTCATAGCAGATGTTGAGGGCGGCCATCACTGCAATACGCTCCAGGCCGATGACCTTACCGGAGGTGCGAATGCCCCGCATCTGCTTGTCCAAATGGTGGGCCGCCTGTAGCAGACCCTGTTGTTCATCGGGTGGGCAGGCGACTTGATATTCTTTGTCGAGAATTTTGACGACGACGGTATCCATGCTTACGAATCCTTTTCCAGAGTGCGCAGCCGTTGGATCATCGCTTCAACCTTGGCCCGCGCGGTATCGGTTTTCTCGATCAACTGTTCCCGCTCCGAGCGCCAGTTTTGCGCATCGGCTTTCAGTTCTCGGTTTTCCCGGTCCAGTTGATCGCAGAGTTCGATCAGCTCATCGATTTTTCGTTCCAGGCTGCGAAGCTGTCGCTCGTCCATTTTAGGGTTCCCTGTCTCTGCCGGGCAGGCGTAAAAGTTCGACCAATAGTAGATTGGCGCGATTGCAGCGGTCAATGTTCGAATTTGCTACCATTCGCGCTTGTTTTGTTCAATATGCCGAGTGCTATGTCCCAAGCCCTAAAACACGATGATCTGGCCGACCTGTTTTTGCACATCGGGGCTCTGCAGCCGCCGGCGGAGCTGCACGGCTACGCCACTGGCTATATCGCGGTGGGCGGCCGAGCGACACTGTCGTCCTGGTTGGATCAGTGTGCCGAGTTACTGGATATCGACAAGCCCAACCCGGAGCTCGGTGAGCCCCTTTTTGCCATTTATCAGTCGGCCCTGACGCAATTGCAGGCCGGCGACATGGGCCTGAGCTTATTGCTGCCCGGGGATGAGTTTGAGCTGGAGGCTCGCATTGCCAGCTTGGGGCAGTGGTGCCAGGGTTTTCTGACCGGCTTTGCCATGGCTGCCAAAATGAGCGGCGGGTCGTTAGCCGATGCCTCCGACGACCTTAAAGAGGCCCTCAACGACCTGGCCGCCATCGCGCAAATCTCGGCGGATCAACCCGATGCCGAGGAGGGCGAGCAAGACTTTTTTGAAGTCTGTGAGTATGTGCGGGTGGTGGCAATGACCATTTACGCCGAGTGCCATGAGGCAGATGAGGCGAGCACGGCGAATCCGACCAACGGTGATCAGGGCCCTCCCGCCGGTCATCGGCTACATTGATCAGCGGCGTACTCCAGGGCCTGTGATAAGCTGGTTTCCTCAACCAAGGTGCGACTAATTGATGACTATTACCAAGCAGGAATTTGCCCGCCGTCGCAAAAACCTGATGGGCATGATGGAGCCCGACAGTATTGCCATTGTGCCCTCTGCCAAAATGCAGATTCGCAGCCGGGATTCGGAATATGCGTTTCGACAGGATAGCGACTTCTTTTACCTGAGCGGTTTTGATGAACCCGATGCGGTACTGGTTTTGCTGCCAGGGCGCGAGGCCGGCGAGTATGTGCTGTTCTGTCAGGATCGGGACCCGGCCATGGAGCTGTGGACAGGCTATCGCGCCGGCCCGGAGGGGGCCTGCCAGCACTACGGCGCCGACGACGCCTTTCCCATCAGCGATATTGACGACATTCTGCCTGGGCTGATTGAAGGCCGGGAGCGGGTCTACTACGCCATGGGGCGCCACGCTGAGTTCGATCAGCAGGTGATGCACTGGGTCAACGTGATTCGCTCCAAGGTGCGCAGTGGTGCGCATCCCCCCGGTGAGTTTCTCGACCTCGATCACTTCCTCCACGATATGCGCCTGTTTAAAAGTGCCGCCGAGCTGCGCATTATGAAAGAAGCCGGCGAAATTTCTGCCCGCGCCCACACCCGCGCCATGCGCTTTTGTCGGCCCGGTGTCTACGAGTACCAGCTTGAGGCGGAAATTCAGCACGAGTTTGCCATGGCGGGGGCTCGCTTCCCCGCCTATAGCTCGATCGTGGGCAGCGGTAAAAACGGCTGCATTTTGCACTACGTAGAGAACAGCGATCAGGTTAAGGATGGCGATTTGGTGCTTATCGACGCCGGTTGCGAATACCAGCACTACGCGGCGGATATCACCCGTACTTTCCCCGCCAACGGTCGTTTCAGTGGCGAGCAGCGGGCGTTGTACGAGGTGGTTCTGGCGGCGCAGCAGGCGGCCTTTGACACTATCCGCGTCGATAACCACTGGAACGCCCCCCACGAGGCGACGGTGCAGGTGATCACCGAGGGGCTGGTGGCCCTGGGGCTGCTCAAAGGTGATGTTAACGAACTGATCGAGAAAGAGGCCTATCGGCCCTTCTACATGCACCGAGCGGGACACTGGTTGGGCATGGACGTGCACGATGTGGGCGACTACAAGATCGGTGGCAACTGGCGGGTGCTGGAAGAGAATATGGTAATGACGGTGGAGCCCGGCATTTATGTGGCCCCGGATAACAGCGATGTCGATCCGCGGTGGCGAGGCATTGGCATTCGCATTGAAGACGACGTCGCGGTGACTAAGGCCGGCTGTGACATTCTTACCGCCGATGTGGTGAAGAATATCGATGACGTCGAAGCGCTGATGGCGGAGAACGCTTGAATACGTCCTACGACATTGTTATTGCCGGCGGCGGCATGGTAGGGATCAGCCTGGCGCTGAGTCTTCACCACCACAGTCGCGGCCAGCTGAAGGTGGCGGTGGTGGAGTCCTTTCCGCTGCCGCCGGTGGGGGCGGCGCCCGAATACCGTCCCAGTTTTGATGCCCGCTCCACAGCCCTGTCCTATGGCAGTGCCGAGATTTATCGCCAGCTCGGGGTATGGTCAACGCTGTCTCAGTACGCCTGCGACATTCGCCGCATTCATGTGTCTGATCGAGGCCATTTTGGCAGTGCCGAAATGACCGCAGCCAGTCAGGGCTGGCCGGCGCTGGGGCACGTGGTGGAAAACGCCTGGCTGGGCAGCGTGCTGTTGGACCGACTGCGCCGGGACAGCAACGTTGAAATGATTGCGCCTGCAGCGGTTAGCGAGGTTGAGATTCGCGACGGTGCTGCGGTGGTGACTGTAGCTGATAAAGCCACTGACGAATCCCGCACTGTTGAGGCCAAACTGCTGGTGGTGGCCGATGGCGCTGACTCAGGTCTGCGCCAAAAACTGGGTATTCACGGACTGGAAGACGATTACCACCAAGTGGCCTACATTGCCAATATCGCCACCGAGCGGCCCCATGAGGGCTGTGCTTTCGAGCGCTTTACCGCCGATGGCCCGCTGGCAATGTTACCGCTGCTGCCGGATCAGCAGCAGCGCTCCCGCTCGGCCCTGGTGTGGACTTTCCCCGCCGATGAGGCAGCGGCGGTGGCGGACTGGCCGGACGAGAGCTTCCTGGAGAATCTGCAGGCCCGCTTTGGCTATCGCCTGGGGCGCCTTGTGGAAGTGGGCCGGCGCGCCAGCTATCCGCTGCGACTGGTGCGGGCAGAAGAGCAAATTCGCCGCCGGGTGGCGGTGATGGGCAATGCCGCTCATTCCCTGCACCCAGTGGCGGGGCAGGGCTTTAACCTGGCCCTGCGGGATGCCGATTGTCTGGCGGAGCTGCTGGCCGCTGCTCAGACTCGCGGGCAGGATATCGGCGAGCTGACAGTGTTGCAGTCATACTTGCAGCGACAGGGTCGGGACCAGTGGCTGACCACCGCCTTTTCAGATCGGGTGACCCGCTTGTTCAGCAATCGTCAGCCGCTGTTGAGTGTGGCCCGCAACCTGGGGCTGTTGGGCCTGGATATGGCGCCGCCGCTGAAGTCCCGCTTTGTGGCTCAGGCGGCGGGCATGGCGGCGGCCGGCGGAGCGCCGCCCGGCAGATCGCCGCGAGCGGAGTAGAACAGGATGCAAATGGCCGAAGAACAAGTCTGCGATGTGCTGATTGTGGGTGGTGGTCTGGCCGGCGGCGCCCTGGCCCTGGCCCTGGCGGACAGCTCCCTGCGGGTCGCGGTGGTGGAGGCCCAGCCCTTTCCTGAGCAATTGCCGCCGCTGGGTGAAAGCGTTGCCGATTACGACCCCAGAGTTAGCGCGCTGACCGAGGCCTCCCGGCGCTTTTTAGACAGCCTCGGAGTGTGGCGGGATATTGTCGCCCAGCGTGCTTGTGCCTACCGGGAGATGTCAGTGTGGGATGCCGAGGGCACCGGAGAGATTCATTTTGATGCGGCGGACGTGGGCCGGCCTTGCCTGGGCCACATTGTCGAAAACCGCATCATTACCACCAGTCTGTTGCACCGCCTGCGGCAGCGAGGCGGTGTGCAGTGTATTTTCGGTGTGCAGGCCGAGTCACTGGAGAATTGCGGTGATAGCGCCGTGCTGCAACTAGCGGATGGTCGCCGCCTGCGGGCCGCACTGGTGGTGGCCGCCGATGGCGCCAACTCCCGGGTGCGGCAATGGGCCGGTTTTCACACCCGGGAGTGGGATTACAAACACTGGGCCATAGCCACCACGGTGGAGACCTCTCAATCCCATCGCGATACCGCTTGGCAGCGGTTTTTGCCGGAGGGCCCACTGGCCTTTTTGCCGTTGGCGGACGCCGAGGGTAGCGGCACCTTTAGCTCCATTGTCTGGTCGGCTACGCCGGCGCTGGCGGAATCGTTGATGGCGCAACCTGACGATGAGTTTTGCACATCCTTGGGCCGCCATTTTGAGCACCGATTGGGCGAGGTGGTGGCCACTGGCAAGCGTTTTAGCTTCCCGCTGCGCCAGCGCCACGCAGTGGATTATTTCCGGGGTTCGGTGGTGCTGATCGGCGATGCGGCCCACAGTATTCACCCCCTGGCTGGCCAGGGAATCAACCTGGGCTTTGCCGATGCCCAGGCCCTGGCCGAAGAGCTGTTGCGAGGTCGCGAGCGACAGTTGTCGGCTGGCGATCGCGGTGTGTTGGCCCGCTATCAGCGCCGCCGCAAAGGCGATAACCTGGCGATGATGGCGGCAATGGAGGGCTTTCAGAATTTGTTTGGCAGCTCGCTGCCGCCGCTGCGCTTGATCCGCAATATTGGTATGTCCTGGCTGGATGGGGCAGCGCCCCTAAAACGGCGGATTGTCAGCCGGGCCATGGGTATCGAGGCCGGTGTTTGAGGTCGAGTCGTAAAGCTGGGTGGTCAGGTTCCGCCGCTGTTCTAACGCTTGTTTCTATTCTCGCGCTTGCTCTATAATTGATAATTATTATCATTGTTCTTTTGGCCTTGGGAGTACCGATTCGTCATGCGAGGTCTGCATCGCTATCTATTGATTTTGTTTTCCGCTTTAGCACTGGTTGCCTGTGGGAAGCCAAGCGGCGAGGCGGAGGAGAGTGCCGCCGCTGAGCCCGTCGAAACCACCGAACTGGTAGTGTACAGCTCCCGGATCGAACAGTTGATCAAGCCTATTTTTGACCACTACACGGCGCAGACCGGTGTGCAGTTCCGCTATGTCACCGATTCCGCTGGGCCTTTGCTGGCGCGTTTAAAAGCCGAAGGGGAAAACTCCCCGGCCGATGTGCTGATCACCGTGGACGCGGGCAACTTGTGGCAGGCTGCTCAGATGGGGGTGTTGGCGCCGCTGCAATCTGAGGTACTGAACAACAATATTCCCGCCCACTTGCGGGATGAGGAGGGGCGCTGGTTTGGCTTGTCGATTCGGGCCCGCAGCATCGTTTACGCCAGTGAGCGGGTCGACCCCAGCGAGCTGTCCAGCTATGAGGCGCTGGCGGATGACAAGTGGAGCGGCCGCCTGTGTCTGCGCACCTCCAAAAAAGTCTACAACCAGTCCCTGGTGGCCACCATGATTGTGGCCCACGGTGAGGCCAAGACCGAAGAGATCGTTAAGGGCTGGGTGAAAAACCTGGCGGTACCGCCCTTTGCCAGTGATAACAAGGTGATCGAGGCCATTGAGGCGGGCCAGTGCGATGTCGGCTTGGTGAACACCTACTATCTGGCCCGTAAAAAAGTCGAAAACCCCGGCCTGCCGGTCAACCTGTTCTGGGCTAACCAGAGTGGCGAGGCACCATTGAATCGCGGTGTGCATGTCAATATCTCCGGTGCGGGTGCAACCGCTGCCAGCGATAATCAGGCTGAGGTCAAAGCGCTGCTGGAGTGGTTGTCTGGCCCCGAGGCCCAGTACGACGTGGCCGAACTGAATCAGGAATTTCCGGTCAATCCCGCCTCAAAACCCTCATCGCTGATTGCATCTTGGGGCGACTTCAAAGCAGATTCGGTGCCGGTCAGTGAGGCCGGTCGCCTGCAGGCTGATGCCATTCGTCTGATGGACCGGGCGGGATACCGATAAACTCCGTGACGGACTCCGCTGTGCTCGCCCACCCGGCGCCACGCTGGGGCGCTCGTGCTGGCCTGGATCGCCGGGCCGGGCTGTTCGCTCTGGGCGGCCTGGCGGTATTTGGTGTGCTGGTGCCGGTCGCTGTGGTGGTGCTGAGCTGGTTGTCGCCGGAGACCGAGATTTGGCGCCACCTGGCCGCCACCCAGCTGCCCCGGCTGCTGCGCAACACCGCCGTGCTGGTGGTGGGGGTGGGGATGTCGGTGACCCTGTTGGGGGTCAGTCTGGCATGGTGTGTGGTGATGTACCGCTTTCCCGGCCGGGCAGCCTTTGAATGGCTGCTGATGCTACCGCTGGCGGTGCCGGCCTATGTGATGGCCTTTGTGTTACTGGGGGTGTTTGACTTCGGCGGCCCACTGCAAAGTGCGCTGCGCAGTGCCTTTGGCACGGCCTGGGGCAGTGTCGATGTAAGAGGCGATATCAGTGTCGTGCTGGTGTTTTCGCTGGTGCTCTATCCCTACGTTTATATGCTGGCGCGCAGTGCCTTTCTGTCCCAGAGTAGCGAAACTCTGGAAGTGGCCCGGGCGCTTGGCTGCAGCCATCGCCAAACTTTCTTTCGGGTGGCCCTGCCCATGGCCCGGCCCGCCATTGTTGCCGGGGTCAGTCTGGCTTTGATGGAGACTCTGGCGGACTTTGGCGCGGTAGCCATCTTTAACTTTGATACTTTTACTACCGCTATCTATAAATCCTGGTTTGGTTTTTTTAATTTGCAGGCCGCCGCTCAGTTAGCGTCGCTGTTGCTCCTTATTGTTGCTCTGACCCTGGTGGCGGAGCGCCGCTCCCGGGGCGGTCGCCAGTTCGTTCAAGGTCAGCGACTTCAACACCGCCAACGCCTGGATTTGGGGACTAAGCGAGCCTGGGCGGTGTCGGCCTACTGTGCCGTGGTACTGGCCCTGGCCTTCTTGTTACCGGTGCTGCAATTGCTGTTATGGGCCTGGGGCGAGGGCGCCGCACAGCTCTCTGAGCGTTTCTTTGGGCTGGTGGAACACTCCTTGACCCTGGCTGGCCTGGGGGCGCTGCTGACCACCGCAGTGGCGCTGGTGCTGGCGTTTTGCCGTCGGCTCGCCCGCCGCGGTCGGGGCGTATTTGCTCTGGCGCAGTTGGGCTACGCCCTACCGGGCTCGGTACTGGCGGTGGGGATCATGTTGTCTTTCACCTTTTTGGACCGACAGCTGTTGATTCCACTGCAGGGCTGGCTGGGTTTGGAGCCCAAGCCGCTGTTGGTGGGCTCCATCGCCACCCTGCTGGCGGCCTACTGGATTCGTTTTCTGGCGGTAGCCGGTGGACCGCTTGAGTCAGCGCTGGAACGGATACGACCCAGTCTGCCAGAGGCGGCGACCTCTTTGGGCGCGCGGCCAGCCGAGAGGTTGTGGCGGATTTACCTGCCCATGCTGCGGCCCGGGCTGCTGACCGCCATGGTGTTGGTTTTTGTCGACGTGATGAAGGAAATGCCCGCCACTTTACTGCTGCGCCCCTTTGGTTGGGACACCCTGGCAGTGCGTATCTTTGAGATGACGGCTGAGGGCCAGTGGCAACTGGCGGCGCTGCCCTCGGTGACTCTGGTGTTGGTGGGCCTGGTACCGGTGGTGGTGGCCATTCGGCGCAGCGCCCGTTAACTGGCGGTTTCGGTATCGCCCCATCCCGGGGTAAAATGCCGGCAGTTTACTCACCTTATTATCGATTCTTTGAGGACGGCGCCATGAGCAATACCCCCAGCGAACTGAAATACGCCAGCAGCCACGAATGGGCCCGGCTGGAGGAAGACGGCACCGTGACCGTGGGGATTACCGACCACGCCCAGGGTGAGTTGGGCGACGTGGTCTTTGTTGAGCTGCCGGAAGTGGGCACCGAAGTGGCCGTCGGCGAGGAAGTGGCTGTGGTGGAATCTGTTAAAGCCGCCTCCGATATCTATTCGCCCGTGTCCGGCGAGATCATTGCTGTTAACGAGGCTCTGGATGAGAGCCCGGAAACCGTTAACGAGTACCCCTATAGTGACGGTTGGTTTTTCCAGGTGCGGCCAACTGATACCAGTGAGCTGGACAAGCTGCTCAGCGCGGAAGACTACGACGCCGAGTGCGGTGGTTAACGATAGCTGGGGTGGCGAGCTGGTACCGCAGGTCAAATTTGGGGGTGCGCATGACCTTTATGTTGCATCGGCGCTGAATTCGGGATGGGCGCGGTGTACATGAAAAGCGATGTACACCCTACGGTGCGGTATTTGTAGGGCGTACATAAGGCCGTGTTTACTCTGTGGGATGTCTAAACAACATCAATCCCGCAGACTGAGAATGGGCCACCCCGCCTGCTCCGCATGGTGGCGCAAGGTGTCGTCGGGGTCCACGGCGACGGGCTTATCCACCCATTTCAGTAAGGGCAAGTCGTTGTGGGAGTCGCTGTAAAAGTAGGCGCCCGGCAGAGTCTCGCCGCTTTCCTGCAACCACACTTTGAGACGCTCGATTTTTCCTTCCTGAAAACAGGGGGTGCCACTGGGGACGCCGGTGTAGTGGCCGTCGACCATCTCGGCGTCACTGGCCAAAAGGTTGTCGATGCCTAGAGAGTCGGCGATGGGCCCGGTAATAAAGCGATTGGTGGCGGTGATAATCAGCAGGGTGTCCCCGGCGGCGCGATGCTGCTCAATCAGTGCCTCGGCTTTGGGGAGCCGCAGAGGTGCAATATAGTCGGCCATAAATTCCCGGTGCAGAGCCGCCAATTGCTCCGGACGGCGTCCGGCCAGCGGCGCCAGGGCAAAGCGCAGGTAGGCGTCGATATCCAGGCCTCCCTGCTGATATTGACGATAAAACTCGTCATTCTGCGCTCGGTACTCATCGGCGCTGACCAGGCCCTTTTTTACGGCAAATTCGCCCCAGGCGTAGTCGCTGTCGCCCCCCAGCAGTGTATTATCCAAGTCGAATATGGCCAGCGTCACAGCGTGTCCCCAGTAATGAGTGATGGGTGATAAACGAGCGGGCATGATAGCGAGGCCGTTCGGGCAATGCACCTGCTTTGCTTTTAGGCATTGACAATAGAGGGTAGATCGCTGAATTCTCAGGGTGGCGAATTTATGGAACAATACCGGAACTAGAAGAAATAAAGGGAATGGTGGACAAGTGATTGATTCGGATGGTTTTAGGCCCAATGTAGGCATCGTGCTAGCCAATGAAGTCGGCCAGGTGCTATGGGCCCGCCGTGTCAATCAAAACGCCTGGCAGTTCCCCCAGGGCGGTATTAACGACGGCGAGACACCGGAGCAGGCCCTCTATCGTGAGCTCTATGAAGAGGTCGGGCTGCGGGAAGGCGATGTGGATGTGCTCGCCTGTACTCGGGGTTGGCTGCGCTACCGCCTGCCCCAGCGCCTGATTCGCAAGGGCAACAAGCCGCTGTGTATCGGCCAAAAGCAAAAGTGGTTTTTGCTGCGCATGCTCAGTAGCGACGATCGGGTTCAGTTTAACTGCGGCCACAAGCCGGAATTCGACCACTGGCAATGGGTGAGTTACTGGTACCCGCTGGGCCAGGTGGTGTCATTTAAGCGTGAGGTTTACCGCCGGGCACTCAAGGAGCTGTCGCCCCGACACGCGCGCCTGGTGCGGGACGTCGGCGAGGGTGCCTCTCTCAGCTTGGGAGTGCCGGGTTGATGTTGTCAGCACTGCGGGGCATTGTTCAGGCAGTCAACGCCGCGCCCACACTGCAGGCCGCGCTGGATATTATCGTCTCCCGTGTTGCCGAGGTGATGGGGACCGAGGTGTGTACGGTTTACCTCCGGGATCCCGACACTGGGCGACTTATTTTTATGGCCAACCAAGGTCTGAACCCCGATTTGATCGGCAAGGTTAGCCTCGGTGTCGATGAGGGGCTGGTAGGGCAGGTAGCCCGGCGGGAAGAGCCCCTAAACCTCGAGCACGCTGAAAAGCACCCTAACTTTTTCTATCTGCCGGGCATCGGTGAAGACGCCTACCACTCCTTTTTGGGCGCCCCCATCATTCATCAGCGCAATGTGCTGGGTGTGTTGGTTGTGCAACAGAAAGACAGCCGCCGCTTCGATGAAGAAGAAGAGGCCTTCCTGGTTACCATGTCGGCGCAGTTGGCTGGCGTGATTGCCCACGCCCGGGCCACGGGGTCGATTGCCCCGGCCCAGGATTCGGTGGTGGCCTCAGCCACCTTCAAAGGGATCGCCGGTGCACCGGGGGTGGGCATTGGTCGGGCGGTGGTGATGGTGCCAGCCACGGAGCTAAGCTCCGTGCCCCGCCGCCACAGTGACGACACCGAAGGCGAGTTGGCGGCCTTCAGCTCGGCGCTGGAGTCGGTTCGCAACGATATTCGCAGCCTCAGTGACAAGCTGGTGGACCAGCTGTCCCCCGAGGAGTTGGCGCTATTCGATGTCTATCTGCGCATCCTTGATGACGGCGTGTGGCTGTCGGAGGTGGAGGAAAAAATCCGCGCCGGCGAGTGGGCCCAGGGTGCCCTCAGCCAGGTTGTCAGCAGCCATATTCATACCTTCGAAACCATGGAGGATGACTATTTCAAGGACCGCGCCACCGACATCAAAGATTTGGGCAGGCGGGTATTGAGTTACCTTCAGGCCAGCCACTCCGAGCCCACTGTCTACCCGGACAATACCGTGTTGGTGGGAGAGGAACTCACCGCGTCGATGTTGGGTGAAGTGCCCCGGGAAAAACTGGCGGGGATGGTCTCGGTGCGGGGCTCAAGCAACTCCCATGTGGCGATATTGGCCCGGGCGATGTCGATACCCACGGTGATGGGGGCCAGTGACCTGCCCTACACCCAGATAGAGCACGCCGACTTGATTGTCGATGGTTACAGCGGGGCGGTGCACTACAACCCCACCCCGGAAGTCTATGAACACTTTAAACTGCTGTCCGAGGAGGACCAGGCGCTTACCCAGGGGCTGGAAGCGTTGCGGGACTTGGCCAGCGAAACCCTGGATGGCCACCGCATGCCGCTGTGGGTTAACACCGGTCTGATGGCGGATGTGGCGCGCTCACTGGATCGCGGCGCCGAAGGGGTGGGCTTGTACCGCACCGAGGTGCCCTTTTTGCTGCGGGAGCGCTTTCCCAGTGAGGAAGAGCAGCGCATGGTCTATCGCGAGCAGCTGCTGGCCTTCGCGCCGCTGCCGGTGACCATGCGGACCCTGGATGTGGGCGGCGACAAGGCCTTGCCCTATTTCCCCATCGAAGAGGAAAACCCTTTTCTGGGCTGGCGTGGCATTAGGGTGACCCTGGACCATCCGGAAATATTTTTGGTGCAGGTTCGCGCCATGTTCAAGGCCAGTGAAGGCTTGGACAACTTGCGTATTATGCTGCCGATGATCAGCAATGTGCAGGAGGTCGACGAGGCTTTGGAGCTGATCAAACGGGCCTACGATGAGTTGGTGGAAGATGGTTGGGATATCCACTGGCCGCCTATTGGGGTCATGGTGGAAGTGCCGGCGGCGGTCTATCAGGCCCGCCAGTTGGCCCAGCGAGTGGATTTTCTGTCGGTGGGGTCCAACGATCTGACTCAGTACTTGCTGGCGGTAGATCGCAATAATACCCGCGTCGCCGACCTCTACCACGCCTACCACCCGGCGGTGCTCAACTGCCTGAAAATTGTGGTGGATGCCGGTCACGCGGAAGGCAAGTCAGTGGGGATCTGCGGCGAACTGGCCGGCGATCCCTTGGCGGCGCCGCTGCTAATGGCGATGGGTTACGACATGCTGTCAATGAATGACAACAACTTACTGAGAGTCAAAGCGGTCATTCGCAGCAGCCAATACAGCGATTTGCCGGCGTTATTGGATCAGGCTATGAATGCAGACACTGCCGACGAGGTGCAGGTGTTGCTGCGCCGCGCCCTGGCCGATGCCGGCATGGAGCGCCTGCTGCCACCGGCCGCTACCAGCTGAGCGCGCACTCCGGCTGAGCCCCTTCTCGGGCTTGTCAGTCGATCAAAAAGTACTGGGGTGGCTGCTCTGCGCGGCCGTTGCGGTAATTTTGTTCCCACACTTCCATACGGCCCTCGACGCTCCGCTGTACGATAGTGCTGCAGCGGGTGCCGTAGTCCGGGCTGCGGACAAAGCGGCAGGATATCGCTTGCTGCAGGTCGTCGCCGTTGGGATCGGTAATCGTGTCGTCGCCGAGAA
This sequence comes from Spongiibacter nanhainus, assembly GCF_016132545.1. Lineage (GTDB taxonomy): Bacteria > Pseudomonadota > Gammaproteobacteria > Pseudomonadales > Spongiibacteraceae > Spongiibacter > Spongiibacter nanhainus. Next base: position 3,780,185 of record NZ_CP066167.1, on the reverse strand, counting down.
AGGCCAGTAGAGCGCGGTGGTCGTGGTGATGCTCTTCCACCGCGGCAAAGTCCCGCAGCCCCTTTTCCGCCTTGGGGTAGGGGTGGTGCTGGGGCAGGTTGCCAAGCACATGGTAGCCGGGGTCGAGCTGTTGCCAGCCGGGTGTTGTGTTGTCGGTGCGCAGCAGTTGCTCGCCGTCGCTGGCGATGAAGTTAAAGGGCCGATAGTGCGTTTTGCTTTGCTCCAAGTGGTCGAAAAAATGCTGGGGCGGTGCGTCGCTCAATAAAAAATCCCGGACCAGTTGCCCGCGGCTCTGTTCACCGTCAGAGACGATATTGCGCAAGTTGGTCACCGCAGCAAAGCGCCCCCTGCGGCTGACGCCCAGCCAGCTGCCACCGTACTCCATATCCCGTCCCGCCAGAATTTCAGGGTGCTCATCCCAAAAATGGGCAGCCTGGGTGGGCCGTGCGTAGAACTCATCACGATTGGCTGCAACCACCAGCGGATAGCGTGGGTGAATCTGCCAAGACAATACTATTAAACACATGCAAAACGGTTGTATGTCGGAATCGGGCCGCCATAATAGCAGCTTTGCTGATTGCGACGTGCCAATGCTGATTCTGATTTATCCTGCGGTGGGTGCCCTGGCCGGCCTGGCAGCGGGGCTGTTTGGCATCGGCGGTGGCCTCATTATTGTCCCGGTGCTGGTGTTCTCCTTTGCCCTGCAGGGCGTGTCCGAGGCGGTGGCGGTCCATCTGGCGGTGGGCACATCGCTAACCTGTATCGTGGTGTCGTCGATCAGTTCGGTGCGGGCGCATCACGCCTTGGGCAATGTCGATTGGCGTCTGTGGCGTTATTTGGCACCGGGCATTGCGGCCGGTGTTGTCGTCGGGGTCAATGTGGCTGCGGCTTTACCGGGCAGCGTGATGAAGGTGGTGTTCGGGGTGTTTGCCCTGATCATGGCCGGGCAGATGATGCTGGGCTCCCGAGGTGAAGCTGCCGAGCGGGCGTCGAGGTTGCCGGGGCCGTTTGGATTGAGTGGCGTCGGCGCGCTGATTGGTGGTTTGTCGGCGCTGTTTGGTATTGGTGGTGGCTCGTTGACGGTGCCTTTTCTAAGCATTTGCGGGCAGCGTATGCAGGTTGCTGTGGCCACCGCTGCGGCCTGTGGCCTGCCTATCGCCGTGGTCGGCGCGCTGGGCAACATCGTGGTTGGCTGGGGGCATGCGGATTTGCCCGCCATGGCGACTGGCTATGTTTATTGGCCGGCATTTTTGGGCGTGGCGGTGATGAGTATCCCCTTTGCCAAGGTGGGCGCGCGCCTGGCGCAGCGCCTGTCTTCCGCTTACCTTACTCGGGCCTTTGCCAGTTTTCTGTTGGTAGTGGGCACATACTTTTTATACGGAGCTCTGTGACGCATGTTGACGCACCCCAATATTGATCCAGTGGCCGTGCAGTTGGGGCCGCTGGCGGTGCACTGGTATGGCTTGATGTACCTGGCGGGCTTTGCGGCGGCCTGGTATCTGGGGCGGCGGCGCTGCCGCCAGCCTTGGAGTCCCCTCAAGGAAGAGCAAGTAGAAGATTTGATCTTCTACGGGGCGATGGGGGTGATCCTGGGTGGCCGCTTCGGCTATGTGGTGTTTTACAACTTCCCCCAGTTTGTCGACGATCCGCTGTGGCTGTTTAGAGTGTGGGAAGGGGGCATGGCCTTCCACGGCGGCTTGCTCGGTGTGATCTTGGCGCTGACCCTGTTTGCCCGCAAGATCAAGGTGTCGGTGTTCGCTATCTGGGATTTTGTTGCGCCGTTGGTACCCATTGGTTTGGGGCTGGGCCGGCTGGGCAATTTTATCGGCCAGGAATTGTGGGGGCGTCCCACCGACGCTGCAGTGGGGATGATATTCCCCAATGACCCCAGTCAGTTGCCGCGCCATCCGTCGCAGTTGTACCAGTTTGCGCTGGAGGGTGTGCTGCTTTTTGCCATTCTCTATTGGTACACACGCAAGCCGCGCCCCCGGCTGGCTCCGGGCGCGTTGTTTCTCGTATGCTACGGCCTGTTCCGTTTTGTGGTGGAGTTCTATCGTCAGCCGGACAGCCATATTGGCTTCGACGCCTTTGGTTGGTTGACCCGGGGGCAGCTGCTGTCGTTGCCGATGATTGCGGTTGGCCTGGCGGTGATGGTGTACGCTTACCGCCGCGATGCGCATCTGTCTAAGAATTAATCAGAGGTGTCTTGATGCAGCAGTACTTGGATTTAATGCGGGATGTGCGGGACAACGGTGTCGACAAGGCCGACCGTACCGGGGTGGGAACCCGCTCGGTGTTTGGCCGGCAGTTGCGCTTTGATCTGAATGCCGGTTTCCCGCTGCTGACCACCAAAAAAGTGCATTTGCGCAGCATTATTTATGAATTGCTTTGGTTTCTGAAGGGCTCCTGCGATAACACCTGGCTGCAGGAGCGCGGTGTCAGCATTTGGGATGAATGGGCGCTGGAAGACGGCGACCTGGGGCCGATATACGGCAAGCAGTGGCGCAGCTGGGCGTGTCCGGACGGTTCTACCATCGACCAGATCAGTGAGGTTATCGACATGATTCGGCGCAAGCCGGACTCCCGGCGTCTGTTGGTAAGCGCCTGGAACCCCGCCGAACTCCCCGATGAGACTATCTCACCCCAGGACAATGTGCGGCGGGGGCGGGCTGCCTTGCCCCCCTGCCATACCCTGTTTCAGTTTTACGTGGCCGAGGGCAAGTTGTCTTGCCAGCTCTACCAACGCAGCGCTGATCTGTTCCTCGGTGTTCCTTTCAACATTGCCAGTTATTCGCTGCTGACCCATATGGTGGCTCAGCAGTGCGATCTGGGAGTGGGGGACTTTGTCCATACCTTTGGCGATTGTCACCTGTATTTGAATCACCTTACCGACGATATTGTCGAGGAGCAGCTGCGGCGAAGCCCCAAACCCCAGCCCACCTTGATGATTCATCGTCGGCCGGACTCAATATTTGATTACCAGTTTGAGGATTTTGAGGTGGTGGACTATCACCCCGATCCCGTAATCAAGGCGCCCATAGCGGTGTAGGCCCCGCCGTCGAAACAACAGGAGATTCGGGTTGACCATTAAGATATCCCATATCGTGGCGATGAACGCCGACCGAGTGATTGGTGTAGACAACCAGTTGCCCTGGCGCCTGCCTGCGGATCTGAAGCGCTTCAAGGCGCTGACCATGGGCAAGCCCATTGTAATGGGCCGCAAAACCTGGGATTCCATTGGTCGGCCGCTGCCCGGTCGGGACAATATTGTGGTGACCCGGCAGGCGGAATTTCATCCCGAGGGCGCCCACGTGGCTGGATCTCCCGCTGAGGGCCTGGAGCTAGCAAGGTCGCTGGCGGCTGGTCGAGGTGTCGACGAAGTCTTTGTTATCGGCGGTGAAATGCTGTATCGGGAAACCCTCGATGCATGCGATCGCATCTATATGACTGAGGTGGATGTCGCCGTAGAGGGGGACGCCTGGTACCCCCAGCTCGACCCCTCTCGCTGGCGGGAAGCTGAGCGGGAGTGTTACCCCGGTAACGCCGAACAGGCGCCGCCATACTGCTATGTGTTATTGCTGGCAAATTCCTGAAGCAGCCAAAAAGCATATTGGAAATTGGCCGCTCTTGGTCTGAGTTGTGTGAAATTTTTGTGACAGCGAGCTGTTACTTGTGGCCTGATTTTGTTACGCATCGGTCATTAATCTGTTACTTAAATCCCCAATCTGCCGGCGCATTTTTGAAGATTACCGATCTGTTATATTTCTCGTTGATTCTTGTAAAAGCCCGTGATTAAAATAGCTCCCGCTGTATGGAAGCACGGTCTTTCCGCCGACCTCGTACGGCTATGCTAGATAATAAGCTTTGCTTTCAATAAACGTCCCAAATAGGAAAAGCCATTCCCATGAAAATGCATCGATTGAAATCAATCGCGCTGGCGTTCGTTGCGACAGTAGGCGTTGTGGCGGTCTCTCCGGCGCACGCTGCTGAAGACGCGGCGGCACCCGCAGCGCCCGCAAAACCCCTGGTCCCTGTCGACCACGTTATTACCGTCGGTGAGGCTCGCATCCGCGATGCCAAGAAGTCCCAGGCTCGCATCGACCGCCTGGCCGCGGAAACCAATGACCTCCTGCAAGACTACAAGACCGTGATGAAGCAGGTAGATGGTCTGCGGGTTTACAACGCTCGTCTGGAAAAGCAGATCGATGGGCAGTTGCGCCGTATCGCCAGCCTCGAGAAATCTGTCGACGAGGCCACTGTTATCCAGCGCCAAATCACGCCGCTGCTGCTGCGCATGCTGGATGGCCTGGATAAATTTGTCGAATTGGATGTGCCCTTCCAAGTTGAAGAGCGCCAGGACCGTATCGAAATGTTGCGCAACAACGTCGATCGTTCCGATATCTCTATCGCCGAGAAATTCCGCCAAGTACTTGAAGCCTACAAAATTGAAAACGAGTACGGCCGTACAGTGGAAAGCTACAAAGGTGTAGTGGACATCGGTGGTGCCGAGCGTGATGTTAGCTTCCTTCGCATTGGCCGTATCGGCCTGATGTATCAAACCACCGACGGCGAGCAATCCGGTGCCTGGGACAAAACTCAGGGACAATGGATGGAGCTGGATGAAGGTGAATACCGCGGCGCTATCCAAAAAGGTTTGCGTATCGCTCGCAAGCAAGCGTCTATCGATATCATGAAACTCCCGATTCCGGCACCGGAGGCTGCTAAGTAATGAAACGCAATCTATTTAAAGCCGCTGCCCTGGCTGTCGGCAGCGCCATCGCTATCGCTTCCAGCCCGGTTATCGCGCAGGAAGCCAAGTCCCTGGACGAGTTGCTGGATATGGTCAAAAAAGGCCATGTACAGGATATTCGTGAACACCGCGCTCGCGAGCAGCGCTTCATCAACGCGCGCTCAGAGCAACAGAGCATGCTGGCTGAAGCCAAGCGCACGCTGGCCAACGAGGAAAAACGCTCTGCGCAACTCGAGAACACCTTCGAAGAAAACGAGACGGTGATCACTGAGAAGCAACGTCAATTGAAAGAGCGCTTGGGTACCTTGACCGAGCTGTTCGGTCACTTGACCTCAACCGCGGGCGATATGCGCTCCAACTTCTCCACCTCTATCATCAGCGCCCAGTTCCCGGCTCGTGAAGAGTTCGTTACTCAGCTGATTGACAAGATGTCCGGCGCCGAAGAGCTGCCCAGCATCGAAGAAATCGAGCGCATGTGGTACGAAATGCAGCGCGAGATGACTGAATCTGGCCGCGTTGTGAAATTCCAGACCGAAGTCACCACTGTTGACGGTAAAAAAGAGCAGCAGGAAGTGGTTCGCGTCGGTACCTTCAACTTGGTTAACGGCGACGGTAACTACCTGCAGTACATCCCCGAGACCGGCAGTGTAGCGGTACTGGCTCGTCAGCCTGGTGGTGCTTACAACAGCTGGGCAGAAGACCTGTCTAGTGCCTCCTCTGGCGTGACGCCCTTTGGTGTTGACCCCACCGGTCCTAAAGGCGGTTCTTACCTGGCGGCGCTGATCGACAGCCCGACTCTGGTAGAGCGCTGGCACCAGGGCGGCGTGGTTGGCTACGTCATCACAGCGGTTGGTGTACTGGCGATGCTGATCGCTATCTGGCGCCTGATCGTGCTGGGCATTGAAGACATGAAGGTCAACAAGCAGCTCAAGAGCGGTACTGCCAGCGACGGCAACTCTCTGGGCCGGGTACTGAAAGTCCACGAGCAGAACCCCAATATGGATTCTGAAACTCTGGAATTGAAACTGTCCGAGGCGATTCTGAAAGAAACGCCGCGTCTGGAGCGCTCTCTGAACCTGTTGAAGATTATCGCCGCGGTTGCACCGCTGCTGGGTCTGCTGGGTACGGTAACCGGTATGATCATTACCTTCCAGGCCATCACCATCTTTGGTGCGGGTGACCCGAAAGCCATGGCCGGCGGTATCTCTGGTGCACTTGTGACCACCGTTCTCGGTCTGATTGTCGCCATCCCGACGGTACTGATGCACACCTTCGTCAGTGGTCGTGCTAAGAAGATTCTGCACGTACTGGATGAGCAATCCACCGGCATCATCGCCGAACACACCGAAGGGCGTGCGGGGTAATTAGACCATGTACCAACTGTATGAATGGGCCGATATTATCGGGCGTTTCATGGATTCTGGGGGCAATGTGCTTTGGGCCATTGCCGCCCTGACCTTTTTCATGTGGACCCTGTCTATCGAGCGCGTTTGGTATTACAAGTTTGGGCTATCGAAAGACATCAAAAATGCGATCAATACCTGGGAGTCGCGCAGCGAGCGCAAATCCTGGAACGCCCGGCAGATCCGCGCCAAATTGATTTCCGAAGTGGAAATGAAAATTAACGCCAGCCTGCCGATGATCCAGACCATGGTGGCGCTGTGTCCCCTGATGGGGCTGCTGGGTACCGTAACCGGGATGATCGAAGTCTTTAATATTTTGGCGGTTACCGGTGGTGGTGATGCCAAATCGATGGCCGGGGGTGTTTCAAAAGCAACTATTCCGACTATGGCCGGGATGGTAGCCGCTTTGTCAGGCGTGTTTATCAATACCTATATCAAGGGTATTGCCGAGCGCGAGACCGAGCTTTTGGAAGACCATCTGACAACCGATCATTAAGAGAACTGGCATGAGAAACCATAGTAAGAAAGCCGAGGAGAACTCCGGCGAAATCGACTTGACGCCGATGCTGGACGTGGTCTTCATCATGTTGATCTTCTTCATCGTTACCGCCTCTTTCATCAAAGAAGCTGGTGTTGAAGTCAACCGTCCCGACGCGTCGACGGCAAACCAAAAAGAGAATGTGAATATCCTCATTGCTGTCACTGGGACCAATGAAATCTGGATCGACAAGCGTCGGGTCGATAAGCGTTCTGTGCGTTCGGTCGTCGAGCGTATGCACGCTGAAAATCCGAAAGGTGCGGTGGTAATTCAGGCTGATAAAGCCTCCAACACCGAGACCGTAACCGCTGTGATCGACGCAAGCCGAGCGGCAGGCGTTTATGACGTTTCATTGGCCACAGAAGACAGCTGATCGATTATGACTATTCGCATCCTAATCGGTGCCGGGCTGGCATTCCTGGTGACAGCGGCGCTGTTCATCTTGATGCCCTATCTGATCGAAACAGCTGACAAGACGCTGGACGAAAAGCCGCGTACCAAGCTGGCCGATATTCAGATGCCTGAAACCGATATCGAAACTCGGAAAGACCAGAAGCCCGAGAAACCGAAAGTGCCCGATGAGCCACCGCCGGATATGGAACAGCCAGAAATGGACGATCCCAATCCGGAGATGGAAGTGGTCAACATGACTCCCTCCCAGAGTCTCGATCTGACCAACAAAACCGGCGGCCTTTCTGCTTCAGACGGCGAGTATCTGCCCATTGTTAAGGTGGCACCGATCTATCCCCGTCGCGCTAATAGCCGGGGTGTCGAAGGCTACTGTACGGTGGAATATACTGTAACCAAGTCTGGTACCACGCGTGACGTGACCCCTGTTGACTGTAATCCGCCCGGCTACTTTGAGCGCGCTTCGGTGAAAGCCGCAGAGAAGTTCAAGTACAAGCCACGGGTTGTGGATGGGGAGCCCATCGAGGTGCCCGGCATTCAGAACCGTTTTACCTTTGAGTTGGAAAAATGATGACTGATAATCCCAAGAGCAAGACTCGCTTGCATCCGGTGTTGGTCAATCTTGGCTGTTCCTTTGCTATCGGCGCCGCGGCTGTATTGGCGGTGCCCGTAGCAAGCTCATTGCTGTCACCGGTTTTGCAGATGT